>NZ_FOIB01000008.1:0-300000 GCF_900111765.1 Myxococcus fulvus | reverse complement strand
GCGCTTGAACCCGAAGCGGTCGGCCACGTCGTTCAAGATGGAGCGGAACCACGGCAGCGAGTCCGCCAGGGTGCCGTCGAAGTCGAAGATGACCAGTCGAAAGGGCGTCATGCGGGGAGCTGTCGTCGGTGGGCGGGGGTCCACCGGGGAGCGACTCGAAGTCATAGCAGAACCGCTCAGGGCGAGGGCCCCGGGCTCCGGGCAATCCGGACCACGTGTTCGCGGATGAAGCGCAGGGCCTCGTCGTCCTCGGACGTGACGCGCCAGAACAGCTCCAGGGGCGAGCCCTCCACCGCGAAGGGCAGCTTCACCGTCCGCAGCGCCGGGCGCAACGCCACCACCTGGCGCGCCACCATCCCCGGCACCGTGGCCAAGAGCGCGCTCCCTTCCACCAGGTCCCCCACCCCGTGGAACGAGGGAATCGACACGCGGACCTTGCGCTGCAGCCCCAACGCGTCCTCCACCACGCCGCGCAAGTCGCCGTTGTACGAGACGATGACGTGCTCGTGCTCCAGGTAGCGCTCCAGCGTGAAGCGCTTCCCCGGCCGCGCGTGGCGCGGGTCGTAGAGGCAGACGAAGCCCTCGTGGAAGAGCTTCAGCCTGCGGATGTTCGGCGGCAGCTCGTCCGCCACCGTCATCGCCACGTCCACGGCGGACGTGCTCAAGAGCGCCCCCACGTTCCGGAACTGCGCGGGCAGCACCACCAGCCTCATCCTCGGCGCCTCGCGCGCGAGGACCTCCAGCAGCCGGGGCAGCAGCCACGACTCGCTCGCGTCGGAGAGCCCCAGGCGCACCGTGCGCTCGCTCGTGCCAGGGTCGAACGCCGCGGGGGAGAGCGCCGCCTCCACCAGCGCCTCCAGGTGGGGCCTCGCGGTGGCGAGCAGCCGCCGGCCCCGCGCGCTCAACGCCAGCCCCCGGCCGCTGCGCACGAACAGGGGGGCACCCACGGCCTCGGTCAGTCGCCGGAGCGCCGCGCTCACCGCCGGCTGGGTGAGGTACAGCCGAGCGGCCGCCGCCGTGACGCTGCCCGCCTCCGCCACCACGACGAAGACTCTCAGCAGGTTCAGGTCGAGCGACTTCTCATAGAGGGCGTTCATGTGAGGGTTCCATCCTATTGATTGGATTCAACCCTGGCGATGCCTCACCTTTCCCGGGTCGCAACGAACCAGGAGACGCACATGGACACGAAGCACACGGTGAAGCTGGGGAGCACGGGACCGGAGGTCTTCCGGCTCGGACTGGGCTGCATGGGCATGTCCGGGATGTATGGCGCCACGGATGATGCGGAGAGCCTCCGCACGATCCACACGGCCCTGGAGCGCGGCGTGACGCTGCTCGACACCGGGGACTTCTACGGCATGGGCCACAACGAGCTGCTCGTGGGCCGCGCCATCGCCGGCCGCCGCGAGAAGGTCCAGCTCTCCGTCAAGTTCGGCGCCATGCGTGGACCGGACGGCAGCTGGGGCGGCATCGACCTGCGCCCCGTGGCCGTGAAGAACTTCGCCGCCTATTCACTCAAGCGATTGGGCGTGGACGTCATCGACATCTACCGGCCCGCCCGGCTGGACCCGAACGTCCCCATCGAGGAGACCATCGGCGCCATCGCCGAGCTGGTGAAGGCCGGCTACGTGCGGCACATCGCCCTGTCGGAGGTCGGCGCGGAGACGGTGCGGCGCGCCTGGCGCGTGCATCCCATCGTCGACGTGCAGCTCGAGTACTCCCTCGCCAGCCGAGGCCCGGAGACGAGCCTCTTCCCCGCCCTCAGGGAGCTGGGCGTCGGCGCCACGCTCTACGGCGTCCTCTCGCGCGGCCTGCTCACCGGAAGCAAGCCCACCGGCGCGGGAGACTTCCGCGCGCACCTGCCCCGCTTCAGCGGCGAGCACCGCGCCAAGAACGAGGCCTCGGTGCAGGCGCTGCATCGCTTCGCCCAGGAGCGGGATATGTCGCCCGCACAGCTCGCCATCGCCTGGGTGCTCGCGCGTCAGCCCGGCTTCGTCCCCATCATCGGCGCCCGGCGCGTCGCCCAGCTCGAGGACGCGCTCGCCGCCCTGGCACGTCCGCTGTCCCGTGAGGACGTCTCCGCCCTCGAGTCTCTGGTGGCTTTCACCGGCGAGCGGTATGGGGCCGAGCAGATGCACATGCTCGACAGCGAGCGCCCCTGACCTGGAGCGTCTTACGAGTCCGGAAACGTCAGACAGAGCCGGTAGAGTGGCTCCTGCAATGAGAGCCATCATCCACGTGGACATGGACGCTTTCTATGCGTCCGTGGAGCAGCGGGACAACCCGGCCCTGAAGGGCAAACCGCTCATCGTGGGCGGCCATGCGCAGCGGGGCGTCGTCGTCGCCGCGTCCTACGAAGTCAGGCCCTTCGGCGTGAGAAGCGCCATGCCCATGGCCCGCGCGGTGAAGGCCGCGCCGCACGCCATCGTGGTGAAGCCACGCTTCCCCGCGTACGCGGAGGCCAGCGAGCAGGTCTTCGCCATCTTCGAGCGCTACACGCCGCTCATCGAGCCCTTGTCGCTGGACGAGGCCTTCCTGGACGTCACCGCCTCGGTGGGCCTGTTCGGCGCGCCCTCGGACATCGCGCGGCGCATCCGCAAGGACATCGCGGACGAGCTCCAGCTGCCCTCCTCCGCGGGCATCGCCACGGTGAAGTTCGTGGCGAAGATTGCTTCAGACCTGGCCAAGCCCAACGGCCAGCGGGAGGTGCGCGCCGAGGAGACGGTGGCCTTCCTCGCGGGGCTGCCGGTGTCGCGGCTGTGGGGCGTGGGGCCCAAGACGGAGGAGGCGCTCCAGCGCGCGGGGCTGAAGACCATCGGCGACGTGTCCACGAAGGACGTGGCCTGGCTGGAGCAGCGGCTGGGCACCAGCGGCCGGCACCTGTGGGAGCTGGCCCAGGGCATCGACGCGCGCGACGTCGTGCCGGACCGCGCCGCCAAGAGCGTGGGCGCCGAGGACACCTTCGAGGAGGACCTCGTCGGCGTGGAGGCCCTGAAGCCTCACATCCACGCGCAGGCCCTGCGGGTGGCACGGCGGCTGCGGCGCGCGGGCGTGCAGGGGCGCGTGGTGCAGCTCAAGCTGAAGCTCTCCGACTTCACCCTGCTCACCCGCCGCACCACGCTGCGCGAGGTGACGGATGATGGACAGACGCTCTACCGCGCGGCGCTGGAGCTCTTGGAGCGCGCGCACGAGGGCAAGCCCATCCGCCTCACCGGGGTGAGCGTGCAGCTCGACGAGGCCCCACCGCAGCTGGGCCTCTTCCCGGCCGCCCCGCCGCGCACCGCCAAGCTCAACGCGGCGATGGACCGCATCGCGGAGCGCTTCGGCAGCAAGGCGATTACGATGGCGGACATCGCGGGCACCGACGCCCCGAGCGACGACGCGCACCGCTCCGAGCGCCCCGTGGACAAGACGCCCCCGAAGCGCTGAGGCCGCGCCTCAGTCCGCCGCGGGCACCATGTCCGGAGGAGGCGGCTGCCGCGCGGCCTCGTCCCGCGACATCACCAGCACGCCCACCAGCGCGAGCCCTCCGCCCACCAGCTGCACCCAGTCCGGCGTCTCGCCCAACAGCGGCACCGCCCACAGGGTGGACAGCACGGGCTCGCCCAGCGACGCCACCGCAACGAAGGGCGCGGACAGGTGGCGCACGGAGGCGTTGAGCAGCGAATGTCCGATGAGCTGCGGCACCAGCGCCAGCCCCGCCAGCACCCACCACGTGCGCGAGGAGAAGCCCGTCAGCGGCGAGTCGACGAAGCCGTGCGCCAGCATCAGCGCCGCCGCCGCCACCGCGTAGACGACGCCCACGTAGGTGCCCAGGGACATGGACTCGCGCACGCGGCGGCCCACGACGAAGTACACCGCCGCCAGGATGGCCCCGGCCACCGCGAGCAGGTCCCCCCACAGCGCCGTGCCGCCGGCCGCGAAGTCCCGCGCGCCGATGAGCACGCTGCCCGACAGGCACAGCACCAGCGCCGCCACGCCCCGCGAGCCCACGCGCTCCGACAGCGCGAGCCACGCGAACAGCGTCACCCACACCGGCTGCGTGGTGACGAGCGCCACGGAGCTGGCCACGGTGGTGTACTGGAGCGACGCAATCCACGTCGCGAAGTGCAGCGCCAGCGCGAGCCCCGACAGCAGGAGCCAGCCCCACGTGCGCACGGAGAAGGAGGCCAGCTCCGAGCGCCCTCGCACCAGCGCGAGCGCCAGCAGCGGCGCCGCGGCGAAGGTGAGGCGCCACGCGGAGATGGCCAGCGACGGGGCCTCCGCGAAGCGGATGAGCGGCGCGGCCCAGGACACGGCCACGACGCCCAGCACCAGCCCGCCGTAGACGCGCGCGCGGGACACGTCCGCGCGCGACGCCTGGGTGCTCACGCCTCGCCGGCGCCCGAGCCGGAAGAACCCGCCGAGGCGGCCCCTTCACCGGAGGAACGACGGCGACGACGGCGGCGACGGCGCTTGCGCTGACCACCGGGCTCCGAGCCACCCTCGCCCTCCGAGGACTCGGCGCGCGGGGGCGGCACCTCGCCGGCCTTCCACGCCTCCAGCTGCTCACGGCCCTCGCCGGTGGCCTCCACCGACATCTCGAACACGGTGAGCGCCTCGCCGAAGAGCGGGTGCCGACGGAAGGCCGCGCTCTTGCGACGGCGCTCCCCCGACAGCGTGCGCTGGGCGAGCAGCAGCATGCGGCAGCGCTCGGCGATGCGGCGCGGCAGCCGGGCCGACTGCACGAAGCCCGCGAGCAGCTCCTCCACCACCTGCGACACCGATGGACGGCCCCCGTCCTGCGGCTCGGCCGGAGGCCCGGAGTGGCTGATGGGCACCAGCAGCGCCTCCAGGAGGATGGCGTCGTCGAGCGGCTCGCCCGCGGCCACCCGGCGGTCCAGCGCCTGGGCGAAGGCGTAGAAGGTCTTCTCGCCCTCCTTGCCGTGCTGCTTGAGGTACGCGTTGACGGGCGGCAACAGCAGCTTCAGCGCGTCGAGCGCGTCCAGCAGCTTGAGCGCGGGCGCGGACACCCCGCCGCGGATGAGGCGGAAGGTCTCCTCCAACAGGCGCGCGGGCGCGCAGCGCGGCAGGTCCTCCACCGCGCCCTCCATCGCCGCGTACGTGCGCGACTCGATGTCCAGGTCCAGCTTCGCCGCGAAGCGCACGGCGCGGAGGATTCGCACCGGGTCCTCGCGCATGCGCACCTCGGGGTCGCCGATGGTGCGGATGAAGCGCTCGTCCAAATCACGCCGGCCGCGGACGTAGTCGATGACCCGCCCCTCGCTCACGTCGTAGAACAGGCCGTTGATGGTGAAGTCGCGGCGGCGCGCGTCCTGCTGCGCGGTGCCGAAGACGTTGTCGTGGGTGATGAGCAGGTCATCCCCCCCGCTCTCCCCCTCGTCCTCCGGAGCGGCCGGCGCGGCGGCCTCCAGCTCCGTGGGGTTCGCGCGGAAGGTGGAGACCTCGATGATCTTCCCACCCTTGAAGTAGACGTGCGCCAGCCGGAAGCGACGGCCGATGAGCCGGCAGTTGCGGAAGATGGCGCGCACCTCGTTCGGGTGCGCGCTGGTGGCCACGTCGAAGTCCTTGGGCTTGCGGCCCAGGAGCAAATCCCGCACGCAGCCGCCCACCAGGTACGCCTGGTGCCCGTGCTGATGCAGCCGCAGCACCACCTTGAGCGCGTCCGGGTCCAGCTCGTCCGGGTCGATCTCCGCCGGCTCGCCGGTGGAGCGCACGTGGGGCGCGTGGAGCTCTCGCTCGTAGGGGGTCGGCTCGGGCTCGGGCTCGAGCACGGTGGGCACCTGCTCCACCTCTTCGTCGGCGGCGGCCTCGGCCGCGTCCTGCGCCTCGGCGGCGGCGAGCACCTCCTCGACGGCGCCCAGGCCCGTGTCGTCGAGCGCGTCCGCCTCGTCGTCGTCATCCTCGTCGTCGTCCGCCTCGTCTTCCGACGGGGGCTCCGGCGCGCGGGCGGTGGGGGCCGACTGGGCCAGCAGGGGGGATGGGGACTCGACCTCGGAAGGGGCTGAAGCAGTGGCCTCGTTCTCGGGGGCAGTCGCCTGTTCCGAGGGGGCCGCCGTCAGCTCCAGATTGGAAGACATGTAGGAAACCTCTTGGTCGCCGCGCCTGGAGCCCACTGCCGCCTCGAAGGAGGCAACCTCGCGCGCGTCAAAATCGGGCGCAGGTGGCAGTGGACCGCCGGCAGGCGGCGGTTCAGTCAAAACTCGCGTCATCGCCTTGGACACCCCGCATGGGGCGCTTCAGGGGCAGCCGTCTATAGCGCATCCGCCCCGGGAGGGAGTAGCGCCCTTTCAGCGAGCCCACCGGGCAGGTGGAGCGACAGTGCCCCACCCTCCGCTCGTCCGGCGAGAAGGGGCTCATCCGCGCATTCGAAGCAGCGTCGAAGGACATCCGGTTCCAGTTCGCTCCAGGCCGTCAATAGGGTCCGCCACGAGTATCGACCTGGGAGCCGGACACCGGCCCCTGGCCCGAAGCCCGCCCGCGGACTCTGCCTGGGTATCAACACTGGTACGGCCCGAAACGTTCTGGAAACGTCCCAAGCACCGGGCGCCCGGCCCCCTGGACAGGGGGCTTGCGAGCAACCTGCCCGCCCTACCCACCAGGTGAGGGCCGGGTGCGCCCCTTGTGGTTGCGGGGCAGCGCGTGGTGGATGAGGGACACATAGTCCACCGCCTGCACCGGCGGCGGGGGCGGCGGGGTGCCCAGGGCGGCCAGCCGCTTGCTGAAGGCGGACAGGATGTCCGGCATCGGACGCATGGCGGCCAGCAGCTTGTTGGGCCCCTCCAGCGCCTGGGACAGCGCCACCGCGGCCTGCTGCAGCGGCAGACCCCGGCGCAGCAGGTCCTGGAAGGAGTTGGAGAGGGTGATGATGTTGTGCCCGGCCGTCTGCACCATCTCCACGGCGATTTTCAGCACCTGGGGCGCGGACAGGTGGCCGTCCGCCAGCAGCACCAGCGCCGCCTGGAAGTAGTTGAAGATGGGCACCACGCGCGGCCCGTAGGGCGTGAAGTGCGCGGGCGGCGTCAGCTTGTCCAGGTGGATGAAGATGCGCCGGACCGGGTCCGCCACCGGAATCTGCTTCCACGCCGCGCGCACCCGCTCCGCGTCGTCCGGGTACACCCCGCCCGCCTCCAGCACCTGGGACAGCACCCGCTCGTCCACGCGCCCCGCGATGAGGTCCGCGAAGAGTGAGTAGATGAACGCGTCCGCCTCCGCGTCGTCCCCGAAGAGGACCTCCTCCGCCTCCGCGGGCGCCTTCACCCGGCTCTCCAGGATGGCGGGCAGCTTGTAGCCCACCTGCCCGCGCAGGGCCCGGAAGCGGCCGCGCAAGAGGTTGCCCACGTTGTCCTTGAGGACGAACTCGTCCCAGCGCACGCCGTCCAGCTTGAGCTTCTCCTCCAGCACCGCGCGCATCTGCTTGGGGCTGCCGGAGACGATGCACAGCCGCGAGTCGCCGCTCTCCGACAGCTCGCGGATGAGGGCGCTGGCGCCGGGCACGGCGACCTTCTCGTGCGCCTTCTGGAACGCGGTGCGCAGCAAGTCCCGGAGCGAGTCGAAGTCGGTCTGGAGGTACGTCTTGTCCAGGTCCCAGCGGTAGATGCGCCGCGGCGGTCGCGGGTCGATACGGTCCGGCAGACTCACTTCTGGAGGCCTTCCCGGATGGCGTTGCCCAGGTTGTTGGCCACCACCTTGGCGGCCACCTTGCCCGCGTTGGCGATGGCGTGCGCCTTGGAGCGCCCGTGCGCCTTGATGAAGATGCGGTCGAACCCGAGGATGGGCGCGCCCCCGTACTGGTTCCAGTCGGTGATGTCCTTGATGCGCTGGATGCCGCTGGACAGCATGGCCAGGCCCGCGCGCCAGCGCAGGCTCTCCTTGTAGGCGTACTGGGCCAGCTCCACCACCGTCTCGTGCACGCCCTCCAGCATCTTCAGGCACACGTTGCCCACGAAGCCGTCCGTGACGATGACGTCCGCGGTGCCCTTGGGGATGTCGATGCCCTCCACGTTGCCGATGAAGTGGATGTCCTTCATCTCCGACAGCCGCGCGTGCGCCTCCACCACCCGGGGCGGGCCCTTCTGGGGCTCCACGCCGTTGGAGAGCAGCGCCACCTTGGGCCGCTCGTTGCGGGAGATGATGCGCGCGTAGTTCGAGCCCATCACGGCGAACGTCACCAGGTCATCCGCGGTGGCCTCCACCGTAGCGCCCACGTCGAGGATGAGGGAGAACGGGTCCTCCTTCGCGCCACGCACCGAGCGCGTGGGGTACACCGTGGCGAGCGCCGCGCGGCGCACCCCGGGGATGAGCTGGAAGTGACGCGCGCACGCGAGCACGCCCGCGCCCGTGTTGCCCGCGGACACCAGCGCCTGCGCCTCGCCCTCGGCGACCAGCCGGGCCGCCACCGCCACCGAGGCGTTGGGCTTGCGCGCCAGCGCCTCGCCGGGCTTCTCGTCCATGCCCACGAAGTCGGCGGCGTGCTGGACGGAGATGCGCTCGCCGTTGTGCTTCGTCTCCGCGAGCGCGTTGTCGATGAGGGTGCGGTCCCCCACCAGCAACGCATGGATGTGCGGTGAGTCCAGGGAGAGCTGCGCGGCGCCGCGCACCACCTCCGCGGGCCCATGGTCCGTCCCCATCACGTCGAAGGCAATCGTCACGGGCTGCGGCTGCTTGACCACCATGGCCTCCATCTTACGACCTTTGTTGGGCCCTCGCGCCTGCCATTCTTGCCTGCCCCACCAACGAGGCGGCCACCAGGGCACCCACGACGAGCATTCCCGCCGCCGTGCCGTACGGCGCCCCGGGCCCCAAACGGGTGAAGAGCCACCCGCCCAGCGCCGGGCCCACGATTCTCCCCAGCGAGCCCGCCGCCTGGAAGCCCCCCAGGGCCGCGCCCAGCCGGTCCGCCGGCGCGTGGAGCGACACCAGCGCGGACAGGCACGGGTTCGTCAAGGCCGAGCCCACCGCCAACAGCCCCATCACAGGGAAGAGCCACCCGTACGTGGGCGCCACCGGCAACAGCGCCAGCCCCATCGCCGTCACCGCGAAGCCCGCCAGGGCCACCTGCGCCTCCCGCCCGGAGCCGCCCCCCTCCTTGCCCACCAGCCGGCGCACCACCCCACCCTGCACCAGCGCGCTCAAAATCCCCACCACGGCGAAGAGCCAGCCGGCGCGAAGGCTCGCCTCCCTCAGCACCGCCGCGTCGGTGCTCACCGCGTGCAGGAACAGGCCGCCCTCCTCCAACGCCACCGGCCCCGAGGAGAGGAAGCGCGTCAGCAGGTAGACGGAGAAGGTGCCCTCCATCTGGGCGAAGGCCGTGGTGAACAGCAGCATCAGCACCAGGCACTTCGCCACCACGGGCAGCCGCAGCGCCTGGGCGACGCCCTTGAGCGTGCGCGCGTGCCCCTCCGGCCCGCCCGGCGCGCGCGACTCCGGCAGGAACAGGTACGTGCAGACCAGGTTCACGGCCACCAGCCCCGCGGCGAACAGGCCGATGGCCAGGTTGCCACCCCACGCACCCAGAAAGCCCCCGAGCGCGGGCCCCAGCACGAAGCCCAGCCCGAAGGCCGCGCCGATGACGCCCATGCCGCGCGCGCGCTCCTCGGGTTTGGTGATGTCCGCCACCACCGCCTGCGCGGTGGCGATGTTGCCGCCGGAGATGCCGTCGATGACGCGCGCCAGGAACAACAGCGGCAGCGAGTGCGCCACGGCGAACAGCAGGTAGCCCAAGAGCGAGCCCACCTGGCTGGCCAGGAGCACGGGCCTGCGGCCGTACTTGTCCGACAGCCGCCCGAGCACCGGCGCCGCGATGAGCTGCATCAACGAGAAGACGGAGATGAGCAGGCCCACCGTGAACGGCGACGCCCCGAACTTCACTCCGTACACGCCCAGCTGCGGAATCAGGATGCCGAACCCGATGAGGTCCAGCGACACGATTCCGAAGACGACGCGCAGTGACGCCGTCCGGCTCACCCGTAGCTCCCTTTGCCTGAAATGAAAAACCGCCGGAGCGCGGAAGATAGCGCTCCGGCGGTCGAAAAGGCGCTCCGTGCGAGCACCCCGCGACGATTCGACGCGGGGCCGTCCGCTACAGGGCCTCCGCCGACTGGACGTTGCGGTTCGCCGAGTCGCGGTCGATGCAGCCCTTGGTCAGCGTGTACTGGTAGGTGCCCAGCTCGTCGCGCCAGTACTCACCCTCGTACGGCCAATAGAGCTGGTCGTCCGCCACCGCCACGGAGAAGCGGTACTTCTTGACGATGGCCGTGCGGCCGCCCGCCTTGAGCTGCTCCTCCAGGAACTCCTTCTCCTTCGTGGTGGTCTCGAACTTGATGCGCAGGCCGTTGGCGAGCAGCTGCTTGAGCGCCACCAGCTCCGTCTCCAGCTTGCCCTTGGCCATGATGCCGGCCTTGGAGATGAGGCTCAGGCGCTGCACCTTGAGCTCCTCCAGCAGCTGCTTGGACAGCTCGGAGTACTTGAAGGTGTCGCCGCGGCTGGCGAAGGCGTCCATCTCCCCCTCGAGCTCGAGGATGGAGTCGTTCGTCTTGCGCAGGTCCTGGTCCGTGAGGGCCAGGCGGAGGATGCGCTCCAGGATGAGGTCGGTGTCGTTCTTCTCCAGCCCCTCCTTGTTCTTCTTCTGCACGTCCGCGAGCACCGAGTAGTAGGCCGAGGCCTCCATGTCCTTCTTCACCAGGCCCTCGAGCTGGTCATGCACCGGCAGGTACGTGCGCTCGAAGTCCTGGAGGATGATGTTCGACTCGCGGTAGCGGCAGTTCTCGTAATAGATGACCGCCTTGAGGATGAGCGCCTCCGGGAAGTACTCCTCGCGGAAGAAGGGCGACGACAGGGTGATGAGGTTGCCCAGCGCCTGCTCGTACTGGCCCACGCGGTAGTTGGCCCAGCTCGACTCGAAGAGCGACTCCAGCCACTGCGTGTTCCCGCGCTCCACCTTGCCCAGGTAGAACAGCGCGTAGCGGTTCTGCTGCATGCCGTAGTGCGTCCGGGCCAGCTGCATGAACGCCAGCTCGCGCAGGGACTTGTCCGCCTTGGCCTGGTCCGCGGACTTGCCGGCGACCGGGCGGGTGAGGCGCACCACTTCCTTCATCGCCTCCACCGACGCGAGCATCTCCCCGTTGCCGCGCTTGGACGCCGCGTCCTTCTGGCGGCTGCCGTTGCGGAACGACGCGATGCCGTCCAGGTAGCGCGCGCGGGGATAGAACAGGTCCGTCTTCGGGATGAGCAGCGTCAGCCGCTTCACCTCGGCGAAGCTCTTGTCCGCGTCCGCCGTCTGGCCCACCTGGTCCAGCGCGCGACCGCGCACGAAGTGGTAGCGCGCCAGCAGGTACCGGAACTCGTTGCGGTACTTCTCCGGGAACTCCTGGTTCGCGTGCCGGGCGATCTCATCGAGGATGACGGTCTCGTTCTTCGTCTTGCGGCTGATGAAGAACAGCCACTCCAGGCTCGTCTTGAAGAACTTGGTCGAGGGCCCCAGCGAGAGGATCTTCGAGAACTCGCCGAGCGACGAGTGGTACATGCCCATGCGGTAGAGCGACTTGGCCAGCACGTAGCGCGCCTCGGTGTGCAGGCCCGCCAGCTTCGGGTCCGCCAGCAGCTCGTGGGCCGCCATGGAGGCCTTCTCGTACTCGTCGTTCTTGAAGAGGCTGACCGCCACGTCCAGGCGCTGACGGTCCGCCGTCTTGCCGGACACGTCCACCGCGTCGAACGACATGGTGGGCGCCGGAGCCTTGGGGGCCTCCTGCTGCGTCAGGTCCAGCCCGAAGCCACCGGCGTTCTCCTGTGCCGGAGGGGCCGCGGGCGTGGGCGCCGGAGGCGGCGTCGCGGGCGTGGAGGTCGTCGCGGCGGGCGTCGCCGCCGCCGGAGCCGTGATGGCCGAGGGAGCGGCCTCCACCGGCGCGGGCGAGGCGATGGACTCCTCCTCGGGAGCCTCCACCGCCGCGGGAGCGGCCTTGCCGCGCCCGGTCTTCTTCTTGCCCTTGGCGGACTTGGAGCCCTTGGCGGACTTGGAGGTCGCGCCCTTCTTCTTCTTCTTGGACTTGGACTGACCGCCCAGGTCCAGGCCCTCGAAGCTCTGGGCGTAGGATGGAGCCGTCCACACGAGCGCGAGCCCGAGGACGGCGAGACGGATGAGCCTGAAGGAACGCATCATGACTCGGGGTTGGACGAGGGGAAGAAGAAGGACACACCCAGCTCGAACATCAGCTGGTTGCGCAGGTAGCTGTCGGAGGTGCGGCTCTTCTCCACGTAGATGAGGTCGCGCACCTCGGTGCGCAGCGACACCCAGCGGTTGAAGAAGAAGCGCAGGCCCACGCCCACGTTGCCGCCGGGCGTCAGGTAGTCCTTCGCCAGCAGGCCCGTGGTGTCATCCAGGTCCGGGCCCCGGTACTGGACGACGGACGCGCCGACGACGCCGTAGAGGTCGAAGTGGACGAACTTCTCGGCGAGCAGCGACAGCTTGCCGTAGATGGGCGCCCACTGGACGTCCACGCCACCCATGAGCTTGAGCTGCCCGGGCGCCTGGCCGTCCAGGTCCTTCATCGTCGGAGACGAGCAGCCCCGCGTGGAGCTGTCCGAGCCGTCGGAGAAGGTGCAGAGCTGCGCCGCGCCGGCCACCGACGTCACCGCGTAGCCCAGGCGCAGGCTGACGCCCAGCGTCTCCATGGGGTGGTAGGTGAGCGTGCCGCCGAAGATGTACTTGGTGAAGAAGGCGTCGCGCAGCGACAGCGTCGCGGACGGGCTGAACTCGAAGCGCCCCTTCTTCAGGAACACGTGGCCGGACACCGGACGCACCCGCTCACGCAGGGGCCCCAGGCGGTCCTTGTCCACTTCCGACACGTCGCCGGCCTCCTCCTCCTCGGAGGCCTGCGCGTGCGCGAGCACCGGCGCCATCAGGCACAGCGCGAGCAGCCAACGGAAGACGGGCTTCATTCCGCGTCCCTCCCCGTCGAACGGAAGGGCAGGAACAGCGAGATGCCGGCGTTGAGGGTCATGACGTTCTGCACGGCGCCCTTGGCGCTACCCAGGGGCTGATCCACATAGGAGGTGTTGATGAGCGCCACGTTCACCGCGATCCAGTCCTGGGCGACGAAGCGCATGCCCAGGCCCAGGTCGGCGGCCGGGTTGAGCCCGCGGCCCGGCAGGGACGAGGTCTCCGTGTTCACCACGCCCGCGCCCGCCAGCAGGTAGCCGTCGAAGTGGAGGATGGAGTTGAGGAACGCCACCTTGCCGTACAGCGGGCTCCACTCCACGTCGCCCATGGCGGACCACTGGGGCACCGAGTTGAAGATCTTGCTGTTGAAGGTGCGCTTGGCGGTGCGCACGTCATCCGACGGCACCACCTGCATCACCGAGCCGCGCGCGGAGATGGCCAGCGTGTCCGCCAGGTAGTACGCGCCTCGCACCGACGCGCCCACCTTCGAATAGAACGGATCGTTGACGGAGATGCTGATGAGCGGGGTCAGCTCGAACCGGCCCTTCTTCCGGTACACCTTTCGCTGGACGCTCTTCACCCGGTCCTCCTGGGTGATGTCCGTCAGCGGCATCAAGGCCTCGGGAGGCGGAGCCTCCTCCTCGACGGGGCGCGTGGCCGTGCTCGCGGGCGCGGCCTCCTCCGCCGGCGGTGGCGTGGTGGACTCTTCCGACTTGGGCTGGGTCTCTTCCGTGAGGTCGAGTCCCATGCCCTCCTGGCTCTGCGCGGATGCCAGACCAGGCACCAGGCACAGCGCGAGCAGCAACGTGTGGCGATTCAAACCGGGGGCTCCGTGGGGGAGGGGGGGAAAGACTCCACCGGGGGGTTCAGCGCGACTCTTTCTGCTTCGCCATCCTATCGGTCGTATTCCCGAGCGGCAACCGCCCTTGTGATGCCTGTCTGCCCTGTATCTCTCCGGTATTCCTGCACAATTCCAGGGCGGACAGTGCGACTCGAGGGTCGTTGGCACCGGGAGGTGCTGTGCTACCCTGGGAGCGCTGAGCGTGGCCCCCCCACGCCCCTCCCCCCTTTTGAAGAGGTCTCATGAAGATGTCCGTCCGAGCCGCGTTCCTCGCGACCACCGTGTTCGTGCTGGCGGGATGCAAGGTCAGCAGCGAAATCGGCAAGCCCTGCACCCTGGTGCGCAAGGCGGCCACGCCGCAGGAGGAGATCGACTACCCGACGGGCGCGGTGCCGGTGCTGGAGAGCGAGGTGGCGGATCGCCAGGACTTCATCTCCTTCGGCTCCGTGGAGTGCGAGGACCTCATCTGCGTGCGGGATCAGGAGTACCCGCGAGCCCGCACCGCGGAGGGTGAAGTGGACCTGACGGCGCCGGCGCGCGGCTACTGCAGCAAGCCCTGCATCGACGGGGCGAGCGCCAGCGCATGTGAGGTGAAGGACACCACGGACGTGGAGCCCAACCTCCCCGACCGCATGACGTGCCGCTCGCTGCTGCTGGACCAGGAGACGCTGGAGGCGCTGCGCTCCGCGGACGAGAACTTCTATCGGAACACCTTCGGCGAGAACAACTCGCCCTTCTTCTGCGCCGGGCGCCTGGGCACCTCGCAGGGTGGGTGACACTTTCCGGCGCGGGGGATAGACCTTTTCCCCGCGCTGGTTCGTAAAGGCAGGGCCCGCGTCCTCACGCCCAGGAGCCCTGCCTCATGAATCGAACGGTCCTCTTCCTCTCCCTGGCTGGAGTCCTGGCCCTCACCGCGCTGGTGTTGGGCCTTCCCCAGGTGGGCGTTCCGAAGACGCAGCCCGTGGTGGTGGCCCACCCGCCGCCCAGGCCCCCTCCCCTGACGGGCGCGCCCGGCTCGCTGACCATGACGAGCCGCCTGTCGCACCCGTACGTCCCCGCGGGCAGCTCGGAGCTGTTCGCCACGGTGGACCTGATGGGCGCGGAGGTGCCGGGGGCCAGGCGCAGCCCGGTGAACCTGGCGCTGGTCATCGACCGCTCGGGCTCCATGAGCGGCTACAAGCTGGCGCAGGCGAAGCAGGCCGCGCGGCACCTCATCGGGCTGATGAGGGAGGAGGACCGGCTGGCCATCGTCCACTACGGCTCGGATGTGAAGAGCCTGCCGGCGGCGCTCGCCACGCCCGCGCAGCGCGAGCGGATGCTCCAGTACGTGGACGGCATCTGGGATGACGGCGGCACCAACATCGCCGCGGGCCTGTCCGCGGGCCGCTTCCAGCTGTCCACCGCGCAGTCCTCGTTCCGGGTCAACCGCCTCATCCTGATGAGCGACGGGCAGCCCACCGAGGGAATCACCGACGACGAGGGCCTGGAGCGCCAGGTGCAGGAGCTGCGCGCGTCCGGAATCACGGTGAGCGCCATCGGCGTGGGCACCGACTTCAACGAGGACCTGATGCAGGCCTTCGCCGAGTACGGCGCGGGCGCGTACGGCTTCCTCGAGGACGCAAGCCAGCTGGCCGCCCTCTTCCAGAAGGATTTGCAGCAGGCCTCCACGACGGTGGCGCGCGGCGTGACGCTCACCTTCACGCTGCCGTCCGGCACGTCGCTGGGCGAGGTGATGGGCTACAACGCGCGGCAGTCCGGCAACCAGGTGACGGTGTCGCTGCCGGATTTCTCCGCCGGCCAGTTGGAGCGCGTGGTGGTGAGGCTGGTGACGACGGGCCAGGCGGTGGGCAGCACCGTGCGCGTGACGGACGTGTCCCTGAGCTACTCGGACCTCATCCGCCAGGCGCCAGTGGAGAACAACGCCGCGCTGTCCGCGGTGGTGACGGACCGGCAGGAGGAGGTCCTCGCGCGCCAGGACAAGGACGCCACGGTGTACGCGGTGCGGGCGCGCAGCGCGGCGAACCTCCAGAAGGCCGCCGAGGCCCTACGTGACGGCCGCCGTGAGGAGGCCAAGGGCTACATCCAGCAGAACCAGGTGATGCTGCAGGAGGCCGGCGCGGTGGCCAGCCCCGCCGCGGTGGCCGCCGACCTGGCCGAGCAGCAGGCCACGCTGGACGAGTACAGCAGCGCCGGGAGCGAGGAGGAGCTGCGCTCGGCGGTGAAGAAGTCCAAGGTCAAGGCCCTGAAGGGCTTCGGCAAGGTGGGCTCCACGTACTGAAGGGCGCGGCTGTGCGCTCTCCCACTCCCCGGGCGTGGGGACGTCTTTCCAGGTTGACCGTCCCCCGCCCCCCGCCTATCTCCGCCCTCCTCCAGCCTTCGGCCGGAGAGCGCATGGAGGCGTGGACCGAATGGCGAGCGGCAACACCCCCTGGGTCGGGGTCATCATGGGCGGCAAGAGCGACCTCGAGTACCTGCAGCCGGGCATCGACGTGTTGAAGGAGCTGGGCATCCCCCACGAGGTGCGGGTGGTCTCCGCGCACCGCACGCCGGACTGGATGATGGAGTACGCGTCCACGGCCGAGTCGCGTGGGCTGTCGCTCATCATCGCCGCCGCGGGGGGCGCGGCGCACCTGCCGGGCATGGTGTCCGCGAAGACGCTCTTGCCGGTCATCGGCGTGCCCATGCCCACCACGCTGCTCAACGGCATCGACGCGCTGCTCTCCATCGTGCAGATGCCCAAGGGCGTGCCGGTGGGGACGCAGGCCATCGGCAAGCCGGGCGCCGCCAACGCCGCGCTGCACGCCGCGTCCATCCTGGCGCTGAAGTACCCGGAGCTGCGCGAGCGACTGGCCGCGTGGCGCAAGGCGCGCACCGACGAGGTGCTCGCGCACCGGGAGCTGTCATGAGCCCGCGCGTGGTGCTCCCTGGCGGGACGATTGGCATCCTCGGCGGAGGGCAGCTCGGGCGGATGATGGCGCTGGCCGCGCGCACGCTCGGCTTCCAGGTGCAGGCGTTGGACCCGGACCCGACCTGCCCCTCGCGCTCCGTGGTGGACCGCTGCATCACCGCGTCCTTCGGGGACATCGCCGCCGCGGAGGAGCTGGCGAAGGGCTGCGACACGGTGACGCTCGAAATCGAGAAGGTGCCGCTCGCCACGCTGGAGGCGGTCGCGCGCCATGCGCCCATGCGCCCGGGCGCGTCCGTGCTGCACGTCATCCAGCACCGCGGCCGGCAGAAGGGCTGGCTCGCCAAGGGCGGCTTCCCCGTGGGCCCATGGCGCGAGGCGCACTCCGCCGACGAGCTGGCCCAGGCCATCCAGGCGCTGGGCGGGCGGTGCTTCGTGAAGTCCAGCGAGGGCGGCTACGACGGGCGCGGGCAGGTGGAGGTGAAGTCCGCGAGCGAAGCGCCTTCCGCGTGGCGCGAGCTGGGTGAGCGCTCCGTCGTCGTCGAGGCCGCGCTGGACCTGGAGTCGGAGCTGTCCGTGCTGGTGGCGCGCAGCCCCAAGGGCGAGCTCGCGGTGTACCCGCCGGCCTTCAACCACCACGAGGAGCGCATCCTCGCGTGGTCGCTGTTGCCGGGCCCCCTGCCGGAGAAGGTCAGCGCGCGGGCCACGGAGCTGGCGCGCGCCATCACCGACGCGCTGCAGGTGGAGGGCCTGTTGGTGCTGGAGCTGTTCCTGCTGCGCGACGGCACGGTGCTCGTCAACGAGCTGGCGCCGCGGCCGCACAACAGCTTCCACTCCACGGAGGTCGCCTGCCTCACCTCGCAGTTCGAGCAGGCGGTGCGCGCGGCGTGCAACCTGCCCCTGGGCTCGGTGGAGGTGGTGCGCCCGGCGGCCATCGTCAACCTGCTGGGCGACCTGTGGCTGCGCGAGGGTGGGCCGCGCTTCGAGGACGCGCTGGCGCTGCCCGGCGTGCGGCTGCACCTGTATGGCAAGCGCGAGGCGCGCAAGGGCCGCAAGATGGGGCACCTGTCCGCGGTGGGCACCACGCCCGAGGATGCCCTCGCGCGGGTGAAGGCCGCGGCCGCCGTTCTCGGGGTGTGACGCGATGAAGACGAACGCCGCCCGGCTGCTCGACTCGCTGGGCGTGAAGTACTCCCTGCGCGACTACGAGGTGGACCCGGAGGACCTCTCCGCGGAGTCGGTGGCCGCCAAGGTGGGCATGCCCGCCGAGCAGGTCTTCAAGACGCTCGTCGCGCGCGGAGACCGCACCGGCGTGTTGATGGCGGTGGTGCCCGGCAACGCGGAGCTGGACCTGAAGGCGCTGGCCCGGCTGAGCGGGGACCGCAAGGTGGACACGGTGCCGCTCAAGGAGCTGCAGCCGCTCACCGGCTACGTGCGCGGCGGGTGCACGGCCATCGGCGGCAAGAAGGACTACCCGGTCTTCGTCGACGAGACGCTGGAGCTGTTCGACGAGGTGGCCGTGTCCGCGGGCGTGCGTGGCACGCAGCTGGTGCTGGCCCCGTCCGACTACCTGCGCGTGACGAAGGGCAAGGTCGGCCCCATCTCCCGCGACAAGGCCTGAGCGTCTTCCGTCGTCAGGTCAGCGAGCCCTGCGCCGGCATGAAGAGCACCTTGCCGGACGTCATGTCCGCGGAGGCGATCTTCACGGCCTCGCCCGCGGACTCGAGCGGCAGCCGCGCGCGCACGGGCGTCTCCAGCTCGCGGCCCACCAGCGCCGGCACGCCCATCAGCGCCTTGAGCTGCTCGCGGCCGAAGCCCCGACGCGCCCACTCCGACAGCGCGAAGCCGTCCACCGTCTTGCGTCCGAAGATGACGTCGCCCGGGTCGAACCGGCACTCCTGCTCCGACAGCGCGCCATACACCGTGACGTGCCCGCCCTCGGGCAGCGCGCTCAACAGCTGCCCCGTCAGCCGCCCCGCCACCGCGTCGAAGGCGAGCGTCACCTTGAGCTCGTGACACATGAGCCGCAGCCGCTCCTGGAACTCGGGCTCGTCGCTGCTCAGCACGTGCTCGACACCCAGGCCGCGCAAGAGCTCCACCTGCTCCTTGCGCCGCACCACGTGCACCATGGCCACGTTCCGACGACGGGCCAGCGAGCCGAGCATCCGCCCCACGCTGCTCGCCGCGCCGGTCTGCGCGAGCGCCACGTGGCCGCCCTCCTTCGCGCGCTCCATCAGCACCCACGCGGTGAAGGGGTTGACGAAGAGGCTGGCGCCCTGCTCCACGGAGATGTGCGCGCGCAGCGGGATGCACTGCTGCAGCGGCACCACCGCGTACTCGGCCCACAGGCCATCCCCGCCCACCGGGGCCACGCACGCCACGCGGCGCCCCACGAGCAGCTGTCCCGCGAGGCTCCCCGCGGACACCACCGTGCCGCTGCCCTCGAAGCCCGGCACCACGGGCAGCGCGTTGCGCACGCCGTACTGGCCCCGCACGAACTGGAGGTCCGCCGGGTTGATGGGCGAGGCGGCCATGCGCACCAGCACCTGCCCCGCGGTGGGACGTGGCACGGCGCGCGTCTGCACCTGGAGGGACTCGGGGCGCCCGTCATAGGCGTGGAGGACCAGCGCGCGCATCGCCACGGGGACCGGGGGGGTTCTCATTCCGGCAGACCTTTTAATTCGGCCGTGCGTGAAAGGGGGAGCCCCTTGCCCTGCCCCCACGCTCGGAGTGTCGATGAACGCCACCATTTTGCAGTTGCACCACCGCGAAGCCTTCGAGCGGACCGTGACGAGGGCGCTGGCCGCGGGCGCGGGCGCGGGGCTGGTGCAGCTCGTCACCGCGAGGCTGGGGGTGCCGCTGCCGTTGGTGTGGCTGGTGCCCGCGGCGGTGGTGCTGGCGTGCGCGCAGGGCGACAAGTGGGACCGCGTGCTGTTGGGGGGCCTGGGCGTGTTGCTGACGTCGGTGCCGTATGCGCTGGGGATGGCGCCCGCGTGGACGGTGGCGTGCAGCGCGGCGGCGGCGGGCTCGTTGCTGGTGCGCGCGCGGCTGAGCGAGAAGGGCGTGGAGGGGCAGGTGGCGGAGGCGCGCCCCACCCTCGTGCACCTGGGCCTGGGGGCGCTGTTGGGCGCGGGGCTCACGCTCGCGGGCTCGGAGATTGCCCGCGTGTTCTCCGCGCGGCTGGCGGACCTGGCCACGCCCGCGCTGCTCGCGGCGGGAGCGACGGGCGCCATCCTGGGGCTCTTCGTGGGACTGAGCTCGGTGGCGGCGCACCTGGCGCTCACGGCGGACCCGGTGGAGGCGCGCGCGGAGGAGCTGATTCCGCGGCTCGCGGGCGACTTCCGGACGCAGTGCGAGCGGGCGCTCGCGCTGTATCGCCAGTGTGGTCAGTCGCTCGCGCTGTTGCCGCGAGAGCCCGCGCGCGAGGAGCTGGCCCGCACGCTGGCGCGCATCACCCGCGACGCGGTGGAGCTGGCCTCCGAGTGGGCGGGCGTGGAGTCGCAGCTCGAGGAGCGCGCGCAGGCGGAGCTGCGGGCCGAGCGTGAGGAGCTGGAGCGTGCCGCGCGAGCCACCTCGGACGCGGTGGCCCGCAGGCAATTGGAGGCGGCGGCCGCGTCGCTCGCGGAGGAGGTGGAGCGACTGGGCGAGCTGAAGGTGCGGCGCGAGCGAATCCTCGCGAGGCTTCGCTCCGAAGTGGCGTTGCTGGAGCGCGCGCGCGTGGCGTTGTTGTCGCTGCGCAGCGGACAGGCGCAGCTCAAGGCCGCGGAGCTGTCATCCCTGGCGCGACGCTTCCGCGCGCTGTCGTCGGTGCAGTGGGAAGAGGGTCAGGGACTGGACGCCGTGGCCTCGCAGGCCACCCTCGCGCATGTCCCCGAACCCGTCCAACCCGTCGGGGAGGAGGCCTCCTCGGAGGCCGAAACCGCTCGGATTCGTACGTCCTGAGCGAGGAATTCCCGGATATCGGACACGGAGAGAGGGGGGAACGGGCGCTGTCTCGTACGCTGAGTGGTGGTTGTGGTGGTGGTTCGCAGGCATGAACTGTAGACGTGGGTAGCGTCAGGTAACATTTGGCCCGTCATGACCCACCCCCTCGTCCGACAGCCCGGTCTGATTCCCCTCTGGTTGTGGAACGGCACCGAGCCTGGGGTGACCTCCGCGTTCCAGCCCATCGTGGATCTGCGCACGGGTGAGGTCATCGGGTACGAGGTGCTGTCGCGCGGACAGGGCTCGCTCGAGTCACCGCACGAGCTGTTCACGCACGCGCGGGTCTCCGGCTACACGTGGGAGCTGGAGCGCGCGTGCTGGACGTCGGCGCTGCGCTGCATCTCGAAGTTGCCGGAGGACCAGCGTCGCGCGCCGTTCTTCTTCAACGTGAGCCCGGATGTGTTGAGCGACCCTCGCTTCGGGGATGGCTCGACGTTGGCGCTGTTGGAGCGGCATGGGTTGGGGCCTCGGCATCTGGTGCTGGAGATCACCGAGAAGGCGGTCATCGAGGATGGCGCGCTGTTGCAGCGGCTGACGCGCGAGTGCGCGGCGCAGGGCTTCGGGCTCGCGCTGGATGACTTCGGCGCGGGGCACTCGGGGCTGGTGACGCTGGTGCACTGCGTGCCGCGCTTCATCAAGCTGGACCAGGCGCTGGTGCGCGACATCCATCTGCACGCGTACCGTCAGCACCTGGTGAAGTCGCTGGTGGACTTCTCGTCGAGCGTGGACGCCATCCTCATCGCCGAGGGCGTCGAGACGTGGGAGGAGATGACGGTGCTGCTGCGGCTGGGCATCCGTCACGCGCAGGGATATCTGCTCGCGCGTCCGACGCCGAGCCCGATGCGCCCCGCGGAGGCGTTCGAGTCGCGGCGGCGCGAGGCGATGCGCGCCCTGCTCCTGCGAGAGCGCGCGGATGACACGACCGTCGGTGGACTGGTCATCCGCCGCGCGACGGTGGATGTGTCCGCGACGGTGGACACGGTGAACGACGTGTTCCGCGACGCGCCGCAGGCGGACCATGTGGTGGTGCTCGAAGGCTCGCGGCCCCGGGCGCTGGTGACGCGGCGAAACCTCGCTTCATGGGTGCCCGGCAGCGCGACGCACGCGCCCTCGCTCATCATCGAGGACCAGGTCGCGGTGACGGCGCTCGTGGGGCTCGCGATGGCGCGGCCCCCGGAGGCGGTCTACGACCCGGTGGTCGTCACCGATGCGCAGGGACAGTTCCTGGGCACCGTGACGATGAAGCAGTTGCTGCTGCGCGCCACCGAGCTCGCCGAGCGCCCTGCCGCGAAGTAGTGGCGGGACTGCGCGACTACTCCCACGCGAGGTGCAGTCGGCCGTCCTCGAAGATGAGGCCCGCGTCCTCGAGCCCCGTGGAGCCGTTCTCCACCGAGGGCAGCACGTTCGTCGGCGGCGCCACCAACGTATCGCGCCCCTTCGTGAAGCCCTGCTCGCGCACCAGCGCCATGTACGCCCGCCCCAGCGCCAGCGCCCGCTCGCGCGACGGCGTCAGCAACCACGCCAGGTCTTTATCTCCTCCCGCCGCGGCCCGACGCACGGACGCCTCATCCACCTTCCCGTCCGCGAAGAAGCGCGTGAGCAGCTCCTCGTTCGCACGGAACTCGTCGCCGCCCTTCACCCGCTCGAAGTACGTGAGCACCTCCGGCTTCGCGTGCCCCGCCTGCGGCACGTCCGCGATGCCACGCAGGTCCTGGTGCCGCCACCCTTCCCTCCCGGGCACCTTGCGCGGGAAGCCGAAGGTCTGGTCCACAGTCACCCCCAGGTTCGTGTGACAGCCCATGCAGAACACGTGCTCCTCCATCGTCTGCACGCGCAGCCTCCCCTTCGCATCCTCGATGAAGCCCTGCAGGCGCCAGCCGAACTCGTTGATGAGCCCCAGCTCCGGTGTGCCCGGGAACGCGGGCAGCCGGTTGCGCATCTTCTTCTCCTGCTCCGCGCCATAGAACGCCATCACCTGGTCCCCGGCGTACTCCTCGTCCTTGCGCGAGTAGCGGACCTCCTTCATGCGCGCGGACAACAGCGCGGGCGCATCCGGGTCCACGTACCGCACGGTGTGCAGGAACTCGACACCGCGCGGGTAGAAGTCTCGCCGCACCGGCACCTTCGCCGCGGCCCCCGCGTAGTGCGTCGGCAGTCCGCGCACCACCTCCACGCCCCGGGACAGCACACCGTCCCCATCCAGGTCCACCCCACCCGCGCGCTCGTCCACCGGCTCCACCCGACGTCGTGACTTCGCCGCGTCCAGCTGCGCCGGGTCCACCGTCATCGCCGCTTCCAGGATTGCCAGGTTGAGCCGATACACCTCGCGCGACGGCTGTCCTCCCGCATCGCGACGGAACGCGTCCGGGAGCCGGATGAACACATCGTCCGTGCTGCCATTCGTCGGCCAGAACGTCCCGAGGAACGGCTTGTAACGCACGGCCCTCCAGCCACTGCCGTCCTTGGCGAACCCCTCCGCGTCGAACCCACGCGAGAGGTCCAGGTCCGGCACCCAGCCCTTGAACCCACCGGGCCGCCGCATCAACGACTCGCGCAGCGGCGCGTAGTTGTCCTCACGGATGTAGCGCAGCACCTCGTCGTCGGAGATGGCCTTCATCGCCTCCGAGCGGTCCGTGAACAGGTTGCTCCACTGGTTGAGCAACCCGACATCGCTGAAGGCGTACTCGGCCTGCAGCGACTCATCGTCCATCGTGTTGAAGCCGACGCCGCCCGTGTGACACGTCCAGCACGGATTCGAGACGCCCTCCGTCTTCGTGTAACACATGGACGGAATGGGAGCCTCGCGGTTGGCCACCGTGCTCCCGCTCGCCAGTGCTTGCGCGAGCGGGTCGAAGGGTGGTTCCCCCTGTGAGGGCGTGGACGTCCCCCGCTGACGCCACACCGCCGCGGATGCGAGCAGACTTCCCAGCGCGAGCAACACCCCCAAGGCGGCTCGCGCGCCTCCCTTCGACATGAGCGACATCGGTGGCGTCCCTCCTGGCTTCCCGCGTGGCTACGGCCAGACGCTGTAGCTGTCCTCGCCCGGGTGCTGGACACTGACGAACAGGGTCTTCATGTCCGCACTGAACGCGGGCCCGGTGGCCTCCGCGTCGCTCGGCATGGACAACACGCGGAACGCGCGACGGAAGTGCGCGTTGCCCCGGTGCGCCGGCTTCTGGTTCAGGTAGAAGACGCCGTCGGCCACCTTGTTGACGCCGAAGTTGCCGTCCGTGCCGAACCACACGCCGCCGTCACGGTCGATGACGAGGTTGTCCGGCTTGGCCGCGGAGAACTCCGGCGCCGCGCTGGTCGCCGCCGTCTCGCCCTTCCACACGCGGAAGTACGCGAAGGTCTTCGAGCCCCCCGGCGCCGCCGGGTTCGCCTCGCGGATGCCGAAGATGGAGCCCACTCGGTCCACCGCGCGGTTGTCCGTGGCCGCGCGAGCCTTGGTCACCCACACTCCATCCTGCCCTCGCGTCGCGGTGGCGACCCGGCCCTGCTGGTCCAACGCCGTCGGGTCTCCATGCTCGGTGAAGGCCACGTACAACAGCGGCGTGCCGCTCGGGTCCTTGGGGTTCCACTCCAGGTCCTCGGGACGGTTGAGTTCCATCACGCCGACCTTGTTCGCCGCCGTCCACAGCAGCTTGCGCACCTGGTCGTCGTCCGTGAAGCCGCCAATCGCGTTGTAGCTGACGTCGCGCAGCGCGGCCCCCACCGTCATCGTGGGCACGCCGAGCGCCTCGCCGTTGGGCGTCAGGTCCGCGCTGTCCAGGCTCAGCTCCACCCAGCGCCCCTGCCCCGGCGCCTCCTCCGTCGGGATGGCGCCGCCCACCAGCGTGTCGCCCGTGGCGTTGTTCAGCCCCGCGAAGTGCGCCGCGTAGACCTTGCCCTCGTCGAGCAGCGCGCGCGTCTGCGCCTTCGTCATCCCCGCCGTGTACGGGCGGCTCGACACGAACTTGAAGATGCGGCCACCGCGGCGGTCATCACCGCCATAGATGACGATGGGCTGCCCCTCCAGCAGCTTCCAGTTCGCGTCCACGACGAAGGCCGCGTTCTCCCAGTGCGCGCGGCCCATGACGCCGAGCTTGCGGTGCCCCGCGCCCGGCTTCGTCGCGTCCTTGCCGTACCAGAGGTCCGCGGGCTGGCCCGGGTCGATCTCCGTGAGGAACCCGTGGCCATCCTTGCGGTGCGTGGAGCGCGTGTCCGAGCTGACCATGTCGCCGGACGCGGGCGCCGAGAAGTCGGGCGCGAGCGGCGCTCCCGCCTGCATCCCGGGCGCGGTGGGGACCCAGTCGTTCTTCGACGTCCACAGGCCACCCTCGGGGTCGCCGTAGACGCCCTGCACGTTCTCCTCGCCCGTGAAGACGGTACCCCACGGCGTCTGTCCACCCGAGCAGTTGGAGTGCGTGCCCGCCACCACGCCCTCGGCCAGGGGCGCGCCGGAGTCATCGGTGTCCACGCCGGACAGCCGCATGCCCACCACCTTCGCCAGCGTGGCGCTGGAGGCGTCGTAGCGCAGATTGCTCGCGTTGCGGTCCACTGCCCACTCACCGGTGGACGGGTCCTGCACCACGCGAATCCACGTGCCGCCGACCTGCTTCTTCCATTCCTTGTTGTAGGCGACGAGCGCGTCGTCCTGCCACGTGGTGCCGTCCGTCACCGTGTTGGACAACGTGCCGGTGCTCCGCAGGAAGCGCGCGAAGTCCAGGTGCTGGCCGATGGGCGCCGTGCCCACGCGCGGCTTCGTGCCGGAGATGTACTCGTGGTTGATCCACATCCACCCGGACGCGCCGCTCCCGTTGAACTGGGGCGCGCTGTCCCCCGACGCCCACCCGTCGCCGAAGAACGCGATGTAGTCGACGTTGGCGCCGAAGCGCGCCCCCGCCTTGCTGAAGGTGATGGGGTCCATCCACTTGATGACCGTGGTGGAGTACAGGCCCGGCACCGTGCGCACGGAGTCCGTCGACGCGGGCGGCAGCGGGAACACCAGCGGCGAGGGCAGCGTGCCCGCCACCACCTGGTCCACGCGCGACTTCACGTACTCGGCCAGGTTCGTCGCGCTCGTGCCCAGGTCGCCCCGGAACGTCAGCGCGATGACCGAGGACAGCGGCGTACCCGCCTCCACGCCGGGCGCCCGCGTCACCGCGCCGGGCCCCGGCTGCCCCTGCGAGCCCGGACCCGCCGGCCCCTGCGGACCCGCGGCCCCCGGAGCACCGTCACCACCCGGGGCACCATCCTCGCCGGGCGCGCCATCCTGACCATCCTGCCCGTTCGCGCCAGCGGGACCCATGTCCCCCTCACAGGCGACGAAGGACAACGAGCTACCCAGAAGCATCGCACCGGTCGCGAGCCGCAACAGACGAGAAGACATGAGCCACTTCCTCCAGGGGTTCGCGTCGCGCTCGCATGCGGGCGAACGGACGCGAGCGCATCCTGAGGAGGCTGTGTGGCGAAGGCTTGTTCAGTGCGTCACTTCTTCATCACGTCACGGCCCCATGACGTCACGCGCGAGCAACGTCGCGCGCGTCACGGGTCGATGCGGATGTTCGACACGCCTTCGAACTCCACCGGCGAGCCCTTGCGCACGCCCACCTTCTCCGCCCAGCCGCCCGGCACCTCCAGCACGTACTGGCTGGGCGCGCCCACCGAGCGCGTCTCCATGGACCTGGGCACCGCGCGCGACACGATGCCCGCCACGCGCAGGTCCGCGGTGATGAAGATGATGTCCAGCGGGATGAGCGTGTTGCGCATCCAGAAGCCCTGCATCGACTCCTGGGGGAACAGGAACAGCATCCCCTTGCCCTCGGCGAACTCCGTGCGCCACATCATCCCGCGCTCTCGCGAGTCGCGCGTGGCGGCCACCTCCACCTCCACCCGGTGCACGCCCCCGAAGGCGTCCTTGAGCCGCACGTGCGCGCGCGGCAGCGTGGGGCCCACGTAGTCCTTCGCGGTGACGTCGGTGACGGGAGGCTTCACGGGCGCGGGGGGCGTGGACGAGGGCTGCCGGCCCTGCGCCTCCTGCTGACAGGCGCCGAGCGCGAGCGACAGGAGGACGAGGCCGAGCCGACGCGAGGTCTTCATGGGTGCTGGGGGTGCAGCGGCTTGTTGAGCAGCTTCTCGGTGAGCTCGGGCCCCAGGCTGTCGGACATCAGCCGCTCCACCACGGTCTCGAACTCCACCCGCTGCGTGTCGCTGCTGTAGATGAAGCGGATGCCCATGCCCGGCTCGTCGCCGTCCGCCTTGGACCAGACGACCTCGCCCAGCAGCTCGAACGGCGCCTCCCGGTGGGGCACCGTCAACTTGAAGAGGAAGCGCGTGCCGATGGGCAGCGGCTTCTTCGTCTTGATGAAGGTGCCGCCCTTGCTGATGTTCTTCGTGTAGTCCGCGAAGAACGAGTTGAGCTTCTTGTAGTCGACCTTCAGCTCGATGGGCGCGCGCCCGTGCTGGCGGTGCTCGGGACCTGTCTTCTGTTCGGACATGCGGCCCGGGAGTATAGGGGAGGCCATGGAGCAAGTCCTCACCCGTGCCCGCGCCTTGATGCGTCGCCCGGCCGTCCTGGCCCCCCTGCTCCTCCTGGCGGGCGGAGGCTCGGCGCTCGTCCTCCTCCCCCTCTTCGGTGTCCCGGGCTTCGAACTGGGCCTGGCCCTGGCCATCGCCGTGGGCCTGCTCGGCGGGGGGACGGGCGTGGCCGCCGCCGCCCAGGAGCGGCGAATCCTCCTCGGCCAGGAGCCCCGCCCCCCCGGCGCCCTCCGCCCGGACGCCCCCGGCACCGCCGTGGCCCGCGCCCTGGGTACGGCCCTGTTCCTCAACGTGGCGGCGCTGGTGCCCCCCTTCCTCACCTCCACCGTCTTCGCGTGGCTGCGCACCGCGTGTGACCCCTTCGAGCTGGTGGGTTTCTATCCCATGCTCACCCTCCCCTCGGCCGTGCTGGCCTCGGCCTCGGGGGTGCTGTGCGGCCTGGGGGCTCGCCGGCCCTCGCGGGGAGTGGGGCTGCATGTGCTGCTGGTCCTGCTGTCGCTGGTGCCCACGGTGTGGCCCATCGTCGCCGGCCCCCAGGTCTTCGCCTTCAACCACTACCTGGGACATCTCCCCGGCCCCCTCTACGACGAGGCCCTGGTGATGACGCCCGCGCTCGGCTGGTTCAGGCTGGAGACCCTCTTGTGGGCCTGGGTCCTCGCGGGCCTCGCCACCGCGTTCCTCAAGATGGACTCGGGGCACCTGTCGCGAGCAGCCCCGCGCGTGGGCGTGCTCGTGGGACTCCTGCTGCCCGTCATCGCCATCGGCTTCCTGGAGGTGAAGGGGCCCCAGCTGCGCACCCGGATGACGGACGCGTACCTGGCCGAGACGCTGGGCGGCGTGCGCGACACGGAGCACTTCCGGCTGCACTACCCCCGGGGCAAGTCGCGCGAGGACGTGGACCGGATGGCCCGCGACATGGAGTTCCGCTGGACGCAGGTCCAGCGCTTCCTGGGCGTTGCCCCCACCGAGCGCATCCGCGTGTGGCTGTATCGCAACGAGGAGGAGAAGCAGCGGCTGGTGGGCGCCGGCCGCACCCAGTACGCCAAGCCCTGGCGCCACGAGCTGCACATCCAGGACAAGCCCTTCCCCCACTCCACGCTGCACCACGAGCTGGCCCACGTCATGGCCGCGCCCGCCGGCAGCGGTCCCTTCCGCGTCACCACGCGCCTGGGCCTGTGGCCCCTCATGGGCGTCATCGAGGGGTTCGCCGTCGCCGCGGACGGCCCCGCGCAGGGGGACCTCACGCTGCACCAGTGGGCCGCGGGCATGCGCCGCCAGAAGCTGGCGCCCGACATGCGCAAGCTGATGGGGCCGGAGGGCTTCTACCAGTCCGCTCCCGCGCGCGCGTACACCGTGGCCGGCTCCTTCCTCCTGTACCTCGCGGACACGTACGGCACGGACAGGCTGCGCGCCCTCTACGCGCACGCGGACTTCCAGGAGGCCTATGGGCGGCCCCTCGACGAGCTCGTCGGCGAGTGGGAGCGCCATGTCGACGCGCTGCCCCTGGACGACGCCGCCGTGGCCCGCGCCTTCGCGCGCTTCCGCGCAGGCAGCCTCTTCAGCCGCGCCTGCGCGCGCGAGGTGGCCCGGCTCACCGAGCCCGCCCGCGCCTCGCTCGTGACGGACCCGTCGGACGCGCTGGAGCGCTACACCCGCGCCGCCACCCTCCAGCCCGAGGAGCCCGCCTACCGCCTGGGCGAGGCCGCCGCCCTCTCCGCGCTGGAGCGCTACGACGAGGCCACCACCGTGCTCACCACGCTCGCGGGCAAGGTGAAGGGGCAGAATGTCTCCGAGGCCGAGGTGGCCATGGCGCTGGCCGACGTGGAGACCCGCCGCGAGCGCCCCGAGCAGGCCCGCGCGCACCTGGACACGGTGCTGGCCCTGGACGCCACGCCGGATTTGACGCGCACCGCCCAGGTGAAGCTCGCCGCGCTGGAGTCCACGGCGCGCCGCGCCGGCATCGACGCGTACTTCCTGGCCCCCAAGGAGGAGCTGCGGCTGTTGCTCCTGTCGCGCGCCCTGCAGGCCCTGCCCTCGGACCCGTACCTCAACTACCTGTTGGGCCGCAGGCTGCAGCAGGTGGGCTCCCCCGTCCTGGCCGGCGAGTCCCTGCAACGTGCGCTGTCGGACGATTCGCTGCCCCTGTCCCTTCGCCGCGAGGCCTTGCGCCTGAAGGTGGAGGCTTCCTATCTCTCGGGCGACTGCGGCGCGGTGCGCCACGAGGTGGGTGTCCTCCCGGACTTCGGCACGGCCTTCAAGGCCACCGCCCAGGAGTGGGCGGAGCGGTGTGATTTCGAGGAGAAGACCTTCCGGGGTGTGCTCGTGCCACGACAGGCTTTCCGCTAGCCGCGCTTTCCGCTAGGCAGGCAGCCCTAACAGCGGCGACGAGCCAGGTCATCAGGAGGGAAGCGATGCGGTTCGAGACGAGGCAGCGAATCCAGGGGACGGTGGACGAGGTGGAGCGCGCGCTCCTCGACGAGCGGTACTTCGAGTTCCTGCTCAAGCACCATGGCGTGCTGCTGGAGCTCCAGCCGCTCGAGGTGAAGGTCGAGGGTGACGTGGTCCGCCGCAAGGTGCGCTACCGCCCCAAGCCGGTCATCGAGAGCATCGGCCCCAAGCGCGTGCCCCCCGAGTGGTTCGCCTTCATCGAGTCGTCCACCTACGACAAGCGCCGCAAGGAGCTCACGTTCACCAACGTGCCCACGTCCCACACCATCTCCAAGATGCTGGTGAACACGGGCACGCTGCGCTTCCGTGACCTGGGCGCGGGCCAGACGGAGCGCTCGCTGGACGGCGAAATCTCCCTCAAGCTGCCCTTCCTGATGAAGCCCCTGGCGCTCATCGGCGAGAAGGTCATCCAGGGCGAGGGCCTGAAGATCCTCGACAACGAGATTCCCGTCCTCAACCGCTTCATCTCCGAGGTCATCCGCAAGGGCTGAGGCACGCGAAGTGCAGGCGGGGCCGTGGGGAATGGGTTGACTTCCTCCGCATTGTCTTCGTAAGGCCCCGCCATGCTCTACCGCTTCCTCGCCATCTGCGCCCTGACCCTCCTGGCCGCCTGCGCTCCGAAGCGCATCCCCGGCACTGAAATCGACGACACCGACGAGACCCGCGCCATTTTGGCAGTGATGGAGGCCTATCGGTCTGCCATCGAGGCACGCGACGCCCACGCCATCCAGGCGCTGGTGTCGAAGGACTTCCGCGAGGACGCCGGTACGCCGAGTGATCCCGAGGACGACCTGACCGCGGCGAACCTGGGCCCCTACCTGGAGACGCTCTTCCCTCAGCTCCAGTCGCCCAAGGTGGAGATGGAGGTGCGCAAGGTCCAGGTGGGCAAGGACATCGCCACGGCCATCTACTACTGGAAGCTGAACTTCCGGATGCCGGGCCTCACCTCGCGCCCGCAGAAGGAGGCGGAGCTGGAGCAGATGGTGTTCCGGCTCGAGGGCAACCAGTGGAAGATCGTCACCGGCATCTGAGGACTCACAGCCCCAGGAGCGTCGCGTAGCCCTGGGGCCCCATGGCCGTCAGCGCGCGGGCCCGGGTCAGGTAGGTGCGGTAGTCCTTGCGCACCAGCTTGTCCGCGGGCAGCGCCGACAGGTGGTAGTCCCGGATGCGGCTCGCCGTGAAGCGCACGGCCCCGAAGAGCGCGTGGCCGAAGAGGCTCTCTCGCTCCACCGGGGCCAGCGGGCGGACGTCCTGGTAGCCGCGCACCAGCGCGCGACACAGCTCCGGCAGGTACTGCCCGCCGTCGAAGCACCACGCGTTCAACGTGATGACCAGGTCCAGGCCATAGGCCTCGCGGCAGGCCATCTCGAAGTCGAAGAAGGCGCCCACGCTGTCGCCCAGCCACTTCACGTTGTCGGTGAAGAGGTCCGCGTGGATGACGCCGAGCGGCTCCAGTCCCTGGCGCCGTGACTCCGCGCTGGCGAGCATCCCCTCCAGCTCTCCGGAGAGCGAGGACAGCGCCGTGTCCGGGTGGCGCGAGAGCTCCCCCAGCCAGCCGCGCACCACCTGGGGGGAGTACGGGTTGTCGCGGCTGCCGCCGAAGGACTGGGTGTCGCGGTGCAGCTTGCCCAGCTCGGTGCCCAGTCGCTCCAGGTGCTCGGCGGTGAGGCCCGGGTGGCGCTTCTCCTCACCGGGGAGCCAGCGGAAGACGCTGACACGGCCGCCGGCGAGCTCGACGAAGGTGGCGCCCTCGCGCGTGGTGAGCTGCACGGGCGAGGGGAAGTGGTGCGCGGCCAGGTGCGCGAGCAGGGCGGACTCGAAGCGCAGGTCCTCCGAGGAGCGAACCGTCGTGTGGCGGACGAAGTAGCGGCCGGTGTCGGCCTCCAACCGGTGGTTGGTGTTGATGGAGCCCTGGGGGATGGGCGTCACGCCGAGCACGTTTCCCAGCCCGAAGGTCTCTGCGATGCGCGTGAAGATTTCGGGGGACAGCACCGTGTGGACCGCCATTGCTCACTCCTCCCGTGCTCGGGGCTCCGTCCATTGACACCCGCGAGGGGCGTACCTAATAGCATCCAACTCCAGCGCGGGGAGACAGGTCCATGGGCACCGAGAATCACGGCGACTGGAAGCGACGCGAGAGTTGGAAGAGCGCGCTGACGCAGGTGGCGGTGGTGGCGGTGGTGCTCGCGGGCGCCGTGGCCTGGTTCGTCCACCGGGGAACGGTGCGAAGGGAGACGGAGGAGCACCTGCGCACGGCCCGGGCCGCCGCGCTGCGAGGCAACCCGTCCGATTTGACGCGCGCGATGGCGGAGCTGGAGAAGCTCTTCCAGTTGGACTCCGACGCCCGCGACGCCCAGGCGCTGGCCGCCGACATCCAGACGGTGCTGTGGCTGGAGCATCACCAGCCCGGCGCGGATGCGCGCGCGCGTGAGTACCTGGCCCGCGCCGAGGCGCTCGACTCGCGCTCCGGGGAGAGGCATGGGGCCCGCGCGCTGCATCTGCTCGCGGAGGGCAAGACGGCCGAGGCGGAGAAGTACCTGGCGGACCTGCAGACGCAAGGGGCCAACAGTCCCCGGCTCACGCTGGCGCAGGCGTTCACGCTCCAGGCGAAGGGGGACCTGCCCGGCGCGCGTCAGGCCTTCGCCCGGGCGGCGGAGAACGCGTATCGGGATCCGCGCTTCACCACGGCATATGGCGAGGCGCTGCTGGATGAGGGGCAGCCCGCGCAGGCCGTGGAGGCGTTCGAGAAGGCGACGAGCGTGAACCCGGACCACCTGATGGCGCGGCTGGGCATGGGGCTGGCGCACGCGTACCAGGGCAAGAAGCTGGACGAGGCCGAGCGCGCGCTCGCCACGGCCCAGGAGAAGCAGGCGGAGCTGACGCCCGCGCTGACGTCGCGCGCGGGGGCGCTGAAGGCGGAGCTGGCGCTGTCGCGTGGCGCCGCGGACCAGGCGCTCCAGGAGGCGGACGCGGCGCTGAAGGCCGTGCCGGATGACGTGCATGCGCTCTTCGCGCGGGCGCGAGCGCTGGCCGCGCGCAAGGTGCCCGAGGCACGGGGCGCGTTCGAGGCCGCGGTGGCGAAGCGCAAGACGGCGCCCCTGCTCTACCTGGACGGCGCTCGCAGCTTGCAGGCCTCGGGGGACACCACGGGCGCGCTGGCGCTGCTGGATGCGTACGAGGGGGCGTTCGGCGCCATCCAGGTGGCGTCCGCGGACGGGAAGAAGGTCCCGCTGTTGGAGCAGGACGGCCGCTACTGGCTGGCGCGCGGTGGGTTGCTGGAGGCGGCGGAGCGGCAGGACGACGCGCTCGTCGCGTACGACAAGGCCATTGCCGCCAAGGGCGTGGGGCTGGCGAAGGCGCAGTACGCCAAGGGGGCGCTGCTGGTGCGGCGCAAGGACTACGAGGGCGCGAAGGCGCTGCTCGCGGTGATCGCGCCAGACACGGGCGCGGGCTCGTTGCCCGAGGCGTACAGCGCCATGGGCGACCTGCTCTTCGCGCAGAGCGCGTACGCGGCGGGCTGCCAGCACTACTACTTCGGGCTGGTGCGCGCGCGGGCGCAGGGCATGCCTCGCGAGGAGCTGGCCTCGCGGATCGACACGGTGAAGAAGGGCCTGGAGACCGCGGGCCAGGGCGCCATGGCCAAGGCCTGGCTGAACGAGACGGGCGCCCTGCTCCAGTGAGGCGTCCGTAGCACGAGCAGACACAGCGCACGCCGCGCGAGGAGCGCTGACCTCGCGCATCGACGGACCACGGCGATGGCCATGGCGCCCTGCTCCGGTGAGACGCCCGTCGCACGAGCAGGCGCAGCGCACGCCGCGCGAGGAGCGCTGACCTCGCGCATCGACGGGCCAAGGCGTGGCCGAACGAGACAGGCGCCCTGCTCCAGTGAGGCGTCCGTAGCACGAGCAGACACAGCGCACGCCGCGCGAGGAGCACTGACCTCGCACATCGACGGACCACGGCGATGGCCAAGGCGTGGCCGAACGAGACAAGCGGGCGCAGGGCATGCCTCGCGAAGAGCTGCCTCCACGCATCGACTCGGTGAATCAGGGTGAGGCGTGCGTGAGCCAGGGCGCAAACGAGACGAGCGCCCTGCTCCAGTCAGCACCCGCCGCGAGGCGCTACAGCAACTCCGTCGCCTCGAGCGGCCGGTACTTCGCGCGCACCACGCGCCACTCGCCGTCGGCTTCCTTCTCGAACGTGCCCTCGATGAGGTACGCGTTCAGCACGCTGTCGGCCGCCAGGTCCTTCACGCTCTCCGCCTGCGAGCGGCCGAAGATGAAGCGCGCCTGGAAGTCACCCTGCGTGGGCGAGACCTCGTGGACCTCCAGGTTCGTGGTGAAGATGCGGACCCACTGACCGCGCAGCACCTGCCCGGTGAGGATGCCGCGCACCTGCCGCGAGTCCATGCCGCCGTCCGTCTTGAAGCGCTCGGACACGCCCTCCATCACCTTGCTGATGTCCTTGGCCTCCGCGGCCCGCGTCATCGTGATGACCTGACGGGTGACCGCCTCCGGGACACCGGGCTCATGGCGCGGCCAGAAATAGAGCACCGCGCCGGCCGCCACCAACGCCAGCGCCACGCCCACCACCCTCGAACGCGACAACGTCACCATGTGCCCCTCACGCCGCCTCGGGCTCGAGCACCAGCTCGTCCGCGTCGATGATCTCGGCGGGCCGCAGCGCCTCGCCAATCTGCTTCAGCCGCCGGTCCGAGAGCTGCTCCAGATACGTCCGGATGTGCGGGAAGGCCTGCACCAGCGCATGGAACGCGTTGCGCTCCAGGAACGCCGCCGCCGTCTTGCGCGTGGCCACCACCGTCGCCGAGGCGCGCAGCCCCGTCAGCAGCGAGATCTCCCCCGCCACATCACCCTCGCGCAGCACGCCCAGCGTCACCGTGCCGCCCGCCGGGTCCTCCTTCTGCACCACCAGCTCACCGGCCAGCACCAGGAACAAACCCGGCGAGTGCTCGCCCTCCACCAGCACCTTCTCGTTCCCCTGCAGCGCGCGGAAGGTGAAGCGCTGCAACAGCGCGCCCCGCTCCGACTCCGGCATCATCTGGAACATGGGCGAGGTGGCCATCAGGTTTCGCGCCATGCGCTGCTGCGCGAAGTCCGCCAGCACCTGAGGCACCGCCGGGTGGCTCTTGGCCACCGCGTTGAGGTGCTCGCGGCGAATCTCGAAGACCTCCGTGTCGGACACCGCGGACACCGTCGCCGTCGGCGGCGCGCCCGTCAGCAGCGCAATCTCCCCGAAGATGGAGCCACCGCCGAGGAAGCCCAGCGTGCGCGCCTCGCCCTCCATCTGCCGCGTCACCTCCGCCTTGCCGGCGACGAGCACGTAGAGGTGGTCGGCGGGCTCGCCCTCGCGGCTCACCACCTCCTCGGGACGCACGCGGCGCCACGCCATGCGGCCCACCAGGTCGATGAACGCCTCCCGGTCCAGGTCCGCGAACAGCGGCAGCGGAGGACGGCTGTTCGGATCCGCCGAGCCACCCGGGTCCGGCGCGGCCAGCACCTCGATGGCGCGGTTGGAGAGCTCCTCGCCCGCCAGCCCCATCAAGTCCGTCTCCACCTTCCCGTCGTACAGCGTCTCGGGCGGCAGGGGCGGCGGCACCACGGCGCGACCCGGCGCGCTGCGCACCGCGCGCGAGTGGACGCGGATCAGCGTCTCCTTCAACCGTCGCTCGTTGGGCGCCAGGTCCAACCCCAGCTTGCACGCGGCCATGGCGGACAGCAGGTAGTCGCGACGCAGCAGCCCCTCGGCCGTCGCGTGGTACGACGTGACGGCGCGCTCGCGCTCACCCAGCTCGGCCAGACACCGGGACGCCATCATCCGGGAGCGGTGGTCGGCGGGAACCCGGCGCACCGCCTCCGCGAACACGGCGAGGGCACGCTCGAACTGGCGCTCCTCGATGAGGTCCATCCCGAGCTCACGCAGCGACGACTCGCTCATCCCATCTCCCCACGTACGAACGTTGTTGGCGAGCGCCTCACGGCTGCATCTCGCTCAGGAACATCTCGGCCTTGCGCTTCGTATCCGAACCTTCGGGCGCCGTCTCGATGACGATCTTGAACTTCTCCGCGGCGGAGCGAGGGTCCCGGTCGCGCTCGATATACGCGCGCATGTACAGCTCCTCCACCTTCTTGCTCAGGTCGTCCAGGCCATCCCGCGCCCGACGGTCACCCGGGTTGAGGCGCAGGGCCTCGCGGAAGTTGCTGCCCGCCGCCGCCAGGTCGCCCTTCTTCAGCGCCGCCTGCCCCGCCGCCAGCGCCGCCGACGCGAGCTGCTCGTCCAGCGTGCGCCCCAATGAGCCGTCGAAGCCGATCTGCCGGTACAGCTCCGCCGCGCGGCGCAGGGGCTTGGACGCGGACTCCAGCGCATTGGACGCGAGCTTCTTCTGCGCGTCATCCAGCGCGCGCTGGAACTGGGGAATCAGCGTCTTGAGCTGGCGCGAGCGGTCCTTCACGTCCTTGTCCGCCTTGTACTTCTCCACCACGCGGTCGCACTCGAGCACCGCGCGCTGGTAGTCGCCGCCGTTGAAGCGCCGCTCCACGTCCGTGAAGGCCTCCGCGATGAAGCGCTTGCGCTCCTCCTTGGCCCGCTCCTCGTTGCGCTCCCGGCTGGCCCTGTCTCGCACCGCGCTGTCCCGGGCCTCCTTGGCCAGCTCCGCCTGCAGGTCCTGCAGCTTCTGCGAGTACGCGGGCCGGTTGAGCTCCGGCACCTGCTCCAGCAGCGACTGGGCCGTGGCGACGTCACGCGCCGTGAGCGCCTCCTCCATCTTCTGGATGCGCCACAGCTCGTCCTTCGTCTTGACCTCCTGCTCCAGCTTGCGCCGCACGTCGTCCGTCTTGGCGGTGCCCTGGGGCGTCTCGGACAGCTTCTGCCGGGCCCCCTCGAAGTCGTTGGCGTCGATGAGCTCGCGCACGGCCTGGAAAGACTGCTGCACGACCAGCTCCTTCGCCGCCGCCTTGCCCAGGCCTTCGTCGTCCGCGCCCGGGCGCAGCTTCTCCGCCTCCTCCACCAGCTTCACCGCGCCGGCGAAGTCGTCCGAGCGCACCGCCTCGCGCGCCTTCTGCATCAAGAGCTTCGAGCGCTCCACGTTGGGGTCCACCGGAGGCGGAGGCGGCGGGCCGGAGGGGATGAGCATCAGCCCCAGCATGAGCAGCACCACCACGCCACCGCCCACGCCGATGAGCAGCTTCGCCTTCGAATTCCCCCCACCGCCGGTGACGGCGCTGCGCGGAGGCGGACGCGGCCGGGGAATCGCGATGGCGCCCTTGCCCTTCTTCACGCCGCTGGCGTCGCGATTCTTCTCCTTCAGCTCGTCCGGCATCCGGTAGTTGGCGTTGGTCGCCTCGTTGAGCCGCGGATCATTCGGGTCCACGTCGGTGCCCCGGGACGCACCCGCCGCCTTGCGGGCCTCGTCGCGGTCCTTCGCGGCCTCCTCGCGCTCGCGCTTCTCCTCCGCCTCGCGGGCCTCCGCCTGCTCGCGCAGCTCCTTGATCTGCTCCGCCTCGTCCACGAAGCGAAGGCGCGTCTTGCCGATGGCGATTTCATCCCCGTGCTTCAGGGTGCACTCGTCCACGCGCTGATCATTCACCTGGGTGCCGGAGATGCTGCCCAGATCGCGCATCGCCACGCCGCCCTGGCCGTAGATGAGCTCCAGGTGCCGGCGCGACACGGACTGGTCATCCAGCACGAAGTCGCAGTCCTTGCCGCGCCCCACCACCATGCGCACACCCTGGAAGCGCTTCTTGCGCCCGCGGTCCGGCCCCGCCAGCACCAGCATCTGCACCGGGGGCCCCGCGCGCGTGGCGTCCGCGTTGTCGTCCTCCTCCTCGTGGCGGCGCCGGGACTCCTCGCGCACGTCGGACACCGAGGCCACCCGCGTCTCGTCCGTGCGCGAGCGCGGCGGCTCGGCGTCCCCGTAGAGCTCCGGGTTGGCGGGGCCGTCGGGCTGGCCCTCGTCTCCGGAGGGTGGCGCGGCGAAGTCCTCGTCGGAGGACACCTCGCGCGGAGGGCGGCCCCGGGATGGGGGCTTGCCTCCGGCACCAGGGCGAGGGGGGGATGGAGGACGAGCAGGCATGGGGTCGGGTCCAGGTCTCCGAAACGTCCGGCATCTTAAAGCGGCGCCACCACGGTGGGAATGCGACAAGCCCGCCCTTGGGGAAAGAAGCGGGGCCATTGTCCGTTGCTCAGGACGTTTCCCCCTCCTATGTAGGTTCCCACACCCCCAACGATTCACCGAGGGAGTCCCGCAAAATGCCCCGAGTGTCCGCGCCGGCCCGGCGTGCCTCCACCTCTCAGCTCGCCCCCCTGGCGGCCCGCCGCGTCGCGCTCGCCCCCCTGCTGCCCCAGGCGCTGCTCGAGCGCCTGCTGGCCGTGGCCATGGAGCGAGGCGGGGACTTCGCCGAGGTCTACGTGGAGCGCACCCACAGCACCAGCGTCGTGCTGGAGGAGTCGCGCATCAAGAGCGCCCAGACGGGCCTCATCCAGGGCGTGGGCGTGCGGGTCATCTCCGGGGGCAAGGTGGGCTACGCCTTCTCCGACGACTGGGACGAGCCCGCGCTGCTGCGGGCCGCCTCCACCGCGGCGATGATCGCCCAGGGCCAGGGCTCCGAGCGGGCCTTCCCCGTCTCGCGCATCGCCGTGCCCAGCCACTACCGCGTCCCCACCCCGCTCGCCGACGTGGAGGTCTCCCTCAAGGCGTCCCTGCTGACCCGCGCGGATGGGGCCGCCCGCGCGTTCGACTCGCGGGTGACGCAGGTCAACGGCGCCTACGTGGACCAGACGCGCCGCATCGCCGTGGCCAACACCGAGGGCCGCTACACCGAGGACACCCAGGACCTGTGCCGCATGTCCATCCAGGTGGTGGCGCAGGGCAAGAAGAACGAGCGGCGCACGGGCTCGTACGGCGGCGGAGGCCGGGTGCCCTTCACCCACTGGGCCACGTTCCCTCCCGAGGACGTGGGCCGCGAGGCCGCGAGGCAGGCGGTGGCCACGCTGGGCGCGGTGGACTGCGCGGCGGGCCCGCAGACGGTGGTGCTGGCGCCGGGCTGGAGCGGCATCCTGCTGCACGAGGCGGTGGGCCACGGCCTGGAGGCGGACTTCATCCGCAAGGGCACGTCGCTGTTCGCCGGCAAGCTGGGGCAGAAGGTCGCCTCGGAGCTGGTGACGGTCATCGACGACGGCACGGTGTCCAGCGGGCGCGGCTCCATCAACATCGACGACGAGGGCACGCCCGGTGAGCGCAAGGTCCTCATCGAGAACGGCGTGCTCAAGGGCTACCTCTACGACAGCCTCAACGCGAAGCTGATGGGCCAGCGCTCCACCGGCAGCGGGCGGCGCGAGTCCTTCAAGCACCTGCCCATTCCGCGCATGACGAACACCTTCCTCGCGCCGGGCAACCACCACCCCGAGGACATCCTCAAGGAGGTGAAGCGCGGGCTGTACTGCGCCACGTTCGGCGGCGGGCAGGTGGACATCAGCAACGGCAACTTCGTGTTCGAGGTGAGCGAGGCGTATCAAATCGAGGACGGCAAGCTGGGCCGCCCGGTGAAGAACGCCATCCTCATCGGCGTGGGGCCGGAGGCGCTCAAGAACGTGTCCCGCGTGGGGTGTGATCCGCAGCCGGATCCGGGCATGGGCGTGTGCGGCAAGAACGGCCAGTCGATGCCCGTGGGCGTGGGCCTGCCCACCGTGCGCATCGACAACGTCACCGTCGGCGGAACCCAGGTCTGACAGAGAGCACCGACACCATGGACTACCAGAAGCTCGCGAAGCGAATCGTCCAGCGCGCCACCAAGAAGGGCGCCCGCCAGGCCGAGGCCTTCATCGAGGTCAGCCGCCAGAGCACCGTGCGCGTGCGCGAAGGACAGATCGAGGACCTCACCCAGTCCACCGCCAAGGGCGTGGGCCTGCGCGTGGTGACGAAGGACCGGCTCGGCTTCGCCTTCACGTCGGACTTCGAGCCCTCGGGCATCGACCTGCTCGTGGACCAGGCCCTGAAGCTGGCCGAGGCCGCCGCGCCCAACAAGCTCAATGGCCTGCCCGGCGCGCGCGACCTGGGCCGCTTCGGCGACACCGGCGCGCTGTACGACGAGGCCGTGGCGAACCTGCCCGGCGACTGGAAGGTGAAGGCCGCGCTGGAGATGGAGAAGGCGGGCCGCGCGGAGGACTCGCGCGTCAGCACCTTCAACTCGGTGGGCGCCGGAGACTTCGTGTCGGAGGTCTACGTCGCGTCGTCGGAAGGCATGGTCGGGGGCTACTCGGGCACGTACGTGTTCATGTTCGCCATGCCCGTGGCCGCGCAGGACGGGCAGCTCCAGAAGGGCTACTGGCTCGACTACAAGCGCTTCCTGGCGGACCTGGAGTCGCCCGAGTCCATCGGCCGCGAGGCGACGCGGCGCGCGGTGCGGATGCTGGGCGCCAGGCGCGTGAAGACGCAGCAGGTGCCGGTGCTGTTCGACCCGCTCGTCACCGCGTCCTTCGTGTCCGGCGTGGCAAAGGCCGCCAGCGGCAATGCCGTGCATCAGCAGGCCAGCATGCTGGCGTCGCTCAAGGGCAAGCGCCTGGCCTCCGAGCACGTCACGCTGGTGGACAATGGCCTGTTGCCCCGAGGACTCGCCACCGCGCCCTTCGACGGTGAAGGCGTGCCCACGCGGCGCACGCCCATCATCGACCGGGGCGTCATGTCGAGCTTCCTCTACGACGCGTTCACCGCGCGCAAGGCGAAGGCGCGGCCCACCGGCAACGCCAGGCGCGGCTACAACGCGCTGCCGAGCATCGGCACCACCAACCTCTACCTGGAGGCCGGTACGCGCTCGCCCGAGGACCTCATCAAGGAGGTGGACCGTGGCTTCTACGTCACGTCCCTGCTCGGCCACGGCGCCAACCCCGTCACGGGCGAGCTGTCGGCGGGGGCCAACGGCCTGTGGATTGAGAACGGCGAACTGACGCACGCGGTGCAGGAGGTCACCGTGGCGGGCAACGTGCTCAAGATGCTCCAGGACCTGGACGGCGTGGGGAATGACTTGCAGTTCCGCGGAGGCACGGTGGGCGCGCCCACTGTCCGCTTCCGGCAGCTCACCCTCTCGGGAGGGTAGCCCTACCTGCCGCGTCCCCCTAGCGTGGGCGACGCCGGAGCGCTCCTCCTCCCCCACCCGCTGGGGGAGGACGTGTCAGGGTCTCCTGCTACATCACTCGTCCGCAGCGCGAGGAGGACGCACCCATGGCAGCGAAGTCCGCACGCAAGAGCGCCGCAGCGAAGAAGCCCGCCGCCGCCCCCAGGAAGCCCCGTCGCAAGAAGGCGGAACCGAGGTCACGCGGCCTGTCTCCCCAGGACGTGGCCAGCGACTCGGTGGAGTACCCCACGGAGATCCTCGAGGCGGTGCGCACCGACGGCGGCGAGGTGCTCGGCGTCTACCGCGACCCCTTGGGCGGACATCCGGTGGTGCTCGCGGTGCTGCCCATCGACAAGGTGGAGCCCACCCCGTACCAGCGCGATTTGTCCGAGCCCCATGTGAAGCGGCTCGCCAGCGCCATGGAGCGGCTGGACCGCTTCCTGGACCCCGTCATCGCCGTGCGCAAGGAGGGCCGCTACTGGACGCCCAACGGCAACCACCGCCTGCACGCGAGCAAGCTGCTCGGCGCGAAGTCCATCGTCGCGCTGCTGCTGCCCGACGAGGACGTGGCCTATCAAATCCTCGCGCTCAACACGGAGAAGGCCCACAACCTCAAGGAGCGCTCGCTCGAGGTGGTGCGCATGTACCGGGGCCTCGTGGGCGCGGGCCGCGCGGGCAAGGAGTCCGCCTTCGCGCACCTGTTCGAGGAGCCCGCCTTCATCACGCTCGGCGCCGCGTACGAGAAGCGCCCCCGCTACTCCGCGGGTGCCTACCACCCCTTCGTCAAGGCGGTGGAGGACTTCATGGACGTGCCGCTGGAGGACGCGCTGAAGGTGCGCGACGCGCGCGCGGACCGGCTGCTGGAGCTCGATGACGCCGTCGTCGCCGTCGTCGATTCCCTCAAGGCCAAGGGCCTGCAGAGCCCCTACCTCAAGAACTTCGTCGTCGCGCGCATCAACTTCCTGCGCTTCAAGAAGAACGGCGGCAAGCCCGACTTCGACGACACCGTGGACCGGATGCTCGCCAGCGCGCGCAAGTTCAACGTCGACTCCGTCAAGCGCGAGGACATCGGCCGCATGGGCGGAGGCCCCGTGGAGGCGGACGAGGAACACGCCTGACGGGAACGGGTATTGCATAGTGCGGCCCCCACCATGACCACCTCCACCGTCCTCGTCGTCGATGACGATCGCGCCAACCTCGACTCCGTGACGCGCATCTTCCAGCGGGAGAACATGGCCACGCTCTCCGCGGCCAACGGCACGGAGGCCCTGGAGCTCCTGCGCCGCCCCGAAGTCACGGTGATGGTGACGGACTTGATGATGCCCGGCATGGACGGGCAGGAGCTCTTGCGCGCGGCGCGCACCATCCGCCCCGACGTGGAGGTGGTGCTGATGACCGCCTACGGCACGGTGGAGACGGCCGTGGCGGCGATGAAGGACGGCGCCTACGACTTCATCACCAAGCCGCTCAAGCGCCACTCGCTGGTGAAGGCGGTGCAGAAGGCGCTGGAGAAGCGCGCGCTCGTCTCGGAGAACCAGACGCTCAAGGCGAAGCTCGCGGAGATGAGCGCCCAGGGCGGGCGCAGCATGGTGGGCCAGTCCCCCGCCTTCCGCGCCATGCTGGACACCATCCGCCAGGCCGCGCCCTCCACCGCCACGGTGCTGCTGCTCGGTGAGTCGGGCACGGGCAAGGAGCTGGCGGCGCGCTCGGTGCACGAATACTCCAGCCGGGCCAAGGGCGCCTTCGTCGCCGTCAACTGTGGCGCGCTGCCGGAGAACATCCTGGAGGCGGAGCTGTTCGGCGTGGAGCGCGGCGCCTTCACCGGCGCGGTGGCCCGGCGCGAGGGCCGCTTCGAGCGCGCCCACGGCGGCACCCTCTTCCTGGATGAGGTGGGCGAGATGCCGCTGCCCGCGCAGGTGAAGCTGCTGCGCGCGCTGGCCGAGGGCGAAATCGAGCGGCTGGGCGGCACGCAGACGGTGAAGGTGGACGTGCGGCTGGTGGCCGCCACCAACAAGGACCTGCAGAAGGAGGTGGCCGAGGGCCGCTTCCGCGAGGACCTCTACTACCGGCTCAACGTGGTGGAGATCCGCGTGCCCGCGCTCGCCTCGCGCCGCGAGGACATCCCGCTGCTGGCCGACGCGTTCCTGCGCCGCTTCGCCGCGAAGAACGGCAAGGCGCTGCGGGGATTCTCTCCCGAGGCGCTGCAGACGCTGGAGAACTACGCCTGGCCCGGCAACGTGCGGGAGCTGGAGCACGCCGTCGAGCGCGCGGTGGTGCTGGCGCGGGGCGAGGTGCTGGAGGCCAGCGACCTGCCCGAGTCGGTGCGCAAGGGCCCGCTCGGCGCCGCCACCCAACTGGTCATCCCCATCGGCACGCCCATGGAGGAGGTGGAGCGCCGGGTGATCCACGAGACCTTGCGCCACACCAAGGGCGACAAGACGCTGGCCGCCCGGCTGCTGGGCATCGCCGCCCGCACCATCTACCGCAAGCTGGAGCGCGAGCAGACCACCGGCGGCGAGCCCTCCGCCGGAAGCGACGACTGACAGGCCGTCACAAAGGCCCCCACCCCGCTTTGACAATTTGTCCCAAGCCCTGGAGCAGCCCGCTCCCCTGCCTGGGGTGCCCGCCCTTTTCGGAATAATTACGAGTGCTTGGCCGTCCCCTTTGGATGGCCCGTCTGACCCGCGGATGGCACCTGCCTTGCTCTTCCCGGGTCCGGCTTTCTTCTCGGAAGCGTGATGGAACTCTTCTTTCGCAAATACTTCTGGACGGTGAACCTGCTGTTCATCCTGCTCGTCGCGCTGCTGGCGGCGAAGACGGTGAACCTGTTCGTCGAATCCTCCATCTCCCCGGTGCCGTCATCGGGGGCCACCGCGCGCGCGCCGACGAACCGGCCCGCGCAGGCGGCGCTCGCGCTGCCAGACATGGAGGGCCTGTCACGGGTGACGGGCATCAAGATTCCCGAGCCGGAAGTCGCGGTGAGGGAGCCCACGACGCCGGAGGTGGACCCCAACGCCGCCCCGGTGAAGAGCGGCCTGCGGGTGAAGCTGCTCGGCACGCTCGTCGCGAGCAACCCGGACTGGTCCTTCGCGTCGGTCCAGGACATGGTGACGCAGCGCTCGCAGACGTACATGGTGGGCAATGCCCTGCAGGGCGCCACCGTGCTCGAAATCGAGCGTGAGCGCGTCATCATCCTCAACGGGGGCCGCAAGGAGTTCATCGACGGCAACCCGGGTGACGGCGCGCAGGCCTTCACCCCGCCGACGCCTCCGGTGGCGCAGACGAACACCGCGTCCCCCAGCGGCATCCGCGCCGTCAGCGACAACGAGTACGAAGTGCCGCGCGCGGAGATCGACAAGACGCTCAACAACCTCAACGACGTGGCCATGCAGGCGCGCATCGTCCCGGCCTTCAAGGACGGTCAGGCGGTGGGGTTCAAGCTCTTCTCCATCCGCCCGGATTCCATCTACTCGAAGATCGGCGTCCAGAACGGCGACGTCATCCGCCGCATCAACGGGTTCGACCTCAACAGCCCCGAGAAGGCGCTCGAGGTCTACTCGAAGATGAAGGACTCCTCCCGCATCGAAATCGAGATCGAGCGCAACGGCGCGCCGATCCGCAAGTCCTACAACGTCCGTTAAACCCCACGTCGCGCCCGCTCCTCCATGAAGACGCTCCCGTCCTGGATGCTCTGCCTGTGCCTCGCGCTCGCCATCCCCGCGCAGGCCCAGCGCCGCCCCACCCCGCCCGGCACCTCCGCGCCTTCCGCGCCCGGTGAGCGGACCATCACGCCCCAGTCCCCCGGCGGCGCCCCCGCCGAGGAGGCCAATCAAGGGCCTCGCCGTACGCCCACGTGCGAGGAGGCCCGGCGCAACGCGCGCTACGGCATCTACTTCGACAAGGTGGAGATCGAGAAGCTGGTGCAGACGGTGGCGGACGCCACCTGCCGCACGTTCATCCTCCCGGAGAACGTGCGCGGGAAGATCTCCATCATCGGCCCGGAGAACGGCCGCGTGGAGGTGGACGCGGACGCGTTCTACTCCGCGTTCCTCGCCTCGCTCGACGCCAACGGCCTGGCTGTCTACCAGTACGGCCGCTTCATGAAGATCGTCGACAAGCGCTCGGCGAAGCAGAACCCCATCCCCACCATCGTCGAGGACGGCCAGCCGTACACCACCAACGAGCAGATGGTGACCAAGCTGTTCCGCATCCGCAACGTGGAGGTGGAACCCCTGCGCGGCGTGCTGCAGCAGTTGGTGTCCAAGGACGGCGACACCATCCCGTACCCGCCCGACACCATCATCGTCAACGACGTGGGCTCCAACATCCACCGCCTGGAGCGGCTCATCAACCAGCTGGACTCGCGCGCCGCCAGCGACGAGCTGCGCGTCATCCAGGTGCAGTTCGCGAGCGCCCAGGACGTGGCCGGCACGGTGCAGAAGCTGTTCGAGTCCAAGGGCGCGCGCCCCGGCGCCACCCGCCCCGGCAACTTCACCCAGGGCGTGCCGCCCGCGGGTCAGCCCGGCGGTGAGATTATCGCCCAGCCCTCCCAGGGCGGAGAGTCCGCCGGGGGCCCGGTGACGCTGTCGCAGATCATCCCGGACGAGCGCACCAACAAGCTCATCATCGTGGCCAGCCCCGCCGCGTTCGAGCGCATCCAGGAGATCGTCACCCAGCTCGACATCCCGTCCGGCACGGGCGGCCGCATCAACGTCTACTACCTGGAGAACGCCAACGCGGAGGAGCTGGCGAGCACGCTGCAGTCGCTGGCGCAGGGCACGGCCAACCGTCCCCGCACGCCGGGCGCCCCCAACCTGCCCCCGGGCATGCCGCGCGGCAACGCGCCCACGCAGGCGGCGGAGCTGTTCAGCGGCGAGGTGAAGATCTCCGCCGACAAGGGCACCAACTCGCTCGTCATCGTCGCCAGCCAGTCGGACTACAAGAACATCGTCCAGGTCATCCAGCAGCTCGACACGCCCCGTCGCCAGGTGTTCGTCGAGGCCGTCATCATGGAGGTGAACCTGGACCGCAATGCCGAGTACGGCGTCAACCTGCACAGCGGCTTCTCGCTGCAGACGGATGACGGCGCGGTGCCTGGCCTCATCGGCACCAACAACACCGGCTCGGGCCTGCCCCCGTCGCTGAGCCTGGCGAACCTGGCGTCCTTCGGCGGCTTCCTGGCGGGCCTGCAGGGCCCCGTCATCCCCGCCCTGGAGAAGCTGGGCCTGGACATCCCCGCCTTCGGCGTGGTGCTGCACGCGATGCAGCAGAGCTCCGACGTGAACGTGCTGTCCACGCCGCACATCCTCACCAGCGACAACGAGGAGGCGGAGATCACCGTGGGCCAGAACGTGCCCTTCCAGTCCGGCTTCTCGCCCTCGTCGCTGGGCACGGGCGTGGGCGCCGGCACCGCGGGCGGCGCGGGCGGCCTGAACACGTCGCTGCTCGGCGCGCTGGGCGGCCTGGGCTCGCTGTACGCGCCCATCCAGCGCCAGAACGTGGAGCTGAAGCTGACGGTGAAGCCGCAGATCAACGAGAGCGACTACATCCGCATGGTCATCACCGAGCAGACGGAGGAGATCGCCTCCAACGACGCGGTGCTCGGACCGACGACCAGCAAGCGCAGCGCGAAGACGACGGTCATCGCCAAGGACCAGGAGACGGTGGTGCTGGGCGGCATCATGCAGGACCGCACCATTGAGTCCGTCACCAAGGTCCCGGTGCTGGGCGACATCCCCATCATCGGCAACTTCTTCCGCGAGACGACGCGCAAGAAGACGAAGACGAACCTGCTCCTGTTCCTGACGCCCTACATCATCCGGGGCCCCGAGGACTTCCGCGTCATCTTCGAGCGCAAGATGAAGGAGCGTCAGCAGTTCGTGGAGCAGTTCTACGGCCAGGTGCCCGGCTACGACGTGGCGGTGGACTTCAGCCGCAAGCCCGGCCCGCTGTCCAAGATGAACCAGGCCGTCCTGCGCGAGCGCCAGCGCGCGGAGAACGGCGGCCCGGGCGTGCAGGGCGAGCGCGTCATCTCGCCGGGCTCGTCCGCGCCCTCGCGCACCAACACCCCGCCGGCCGGCCGCTCGAACAGCGTGCCGCCCGCGCAGGGCCCGGCCCCCGTGTCGCCCGAGCCCGAGGTGCGGGAAGCGCCGCTGCCTCCCGCCGGTTCCGAAGAGTCAGCCCCCGCGACTCCGGCGCCGCAGACGCCCGAAGCGCCGGCTCCGGAGTCCACCGGAGACGCGTCGCCCGAGCGCCTGCGCATCCAGCCCGAGACCGGGGAATAGAGCCCATGAACGTGACCGCAGACCCCACTCTCGCCACCGCCGCGTCCGGCGCGGCCCCCGCCCGGAACGACTCCACCCAGGTCGTCTCCCACGGTCAGGCCTTCCTGTGCGGCAGGCCGCTGGGGGAGATCCTCCGCGCGCTCGTCCCCTCGCTCACCGAGGAGAAGCTGCGCGAGGCGCTCGCCCTCCAGGAGGAGAAGGGCGGACGCATCGGTGAGGTCCTGGTGGGGCTCAAGGCGGTCAGCGCCGAGGACGTCGCCAAGGCGCTGGGACACCAGCTGGACCTGCCCTACCTGGCGCGCATCTTCACGGAGGAGGTGGACGCGGAGCTGGTCAAGCGCATCCCCATCAACTTCGCCAAGCAGGCGCACATCCTCCCGTTGTCCCTGGAGAACGACAGCGTGGTGCTGGCGGTGGCGGACCCGCTGGACACGTCCGCGCTGGACCACGCGCGGCTGCTCCTGGGGCAGAGCATCAGCCCCCGGCTGGCGCTCGACAGCACCATCACCGACGCCATCAACAGCGTCTATGACCGCTCCATCAACGAGGCCGAGCAGCTGGTCGACGAGATGGAGACGCAGGACCTGGACGCCATCGCCCACGAGCTGGACGAGCCGCAGGACCTGCTGGACACGGACGACGAGGCCCCGGTCATCCGGCTGGTGAACTCGGTGCTCTTCCGCGCCGCCAAGGAGCGCGCGAGCGATATCCACATCGAGCCCATGGAGCGCGAGCTGCTCGTGCGCTTCCGCGTGGACGGCGTGCTGCAAGAGGTCATCAAGCCGCCCAAGCGCTACCAGAACGCCATCGTCAGCCGCGTGAAGGTGATGGGGCAGCTGAACATCGCCGAGAAGCGCCTGCCGCAGGACGGCCGCATCCGCATCAAGCTGGCCGGCCGCGACATCGACATCCGTCTGTCCACCATCCCCACCACCAACGGGGAGCGCATCGTCATGCGTCTGTTGGACAAGACGGCGACGCTGCTGGACCTGGCGGAGATCGGCATGAGCCAGGTGACGCTCCATGCCATGGAAGCCGTCATCAAGCGCTCGCACGGCATCATCCTCGTCACCGGCCCCACGGGCTCCGGCAAGACGACGACGCTCTACGGCGCGCTGTCGAAGATCAACACCCCGGACCTCAACATCCTCACCGTCGAGGACCCGGTGGAGTACCAGCTCAAGGGGATTGGCCAGATGGCCATCAACCCCAAGATCGGCCTCACCTTCGCGCAAGGGCTGCGCTCCTTCCTGCGCCAGGACCCGGACGTCATCATGGTCGGTGAGATCCGCGACAAGGAGACGGCGGAGATCGCCATCCAGGCCTCGCTCACGGGCCACCTGGTGCTCTCCACGGTCCACACCAACGACGCGGCCGGCGCCGTCACCCGTCTGGTGGACATGGGCGTGGAGCCGTTCCTCGTGGCGTCGTCGCTCACGGGCATCCTCGCCCAGCGCCTGGTGCGCCGCGTGTGCCCGGACTGCCGCGCGCTCTACCAGCCCACGGACGCGGAGCTGAAGGAGATCGGCCACTCGCGCGCCTCCTTCAAGGAGCGCTACGGCACCGAGCGCATCTACAAGGCCGTGGGCTGCCCCACCTGCAACCGCAACGGCTACCGAGGCCGCACGGGCATCTACGAGTTCCTGCCCGTGGACGACGACGTGCGCCAGCTCGTGCTGAAGAACGTGGACGCCTCCACCATCAAGAAGTCCGCCACGTCCAAGGGGATGATCACCCTGCTCGAGGACGGCGCGCGCAAGATTTCCCTGGGGGAGACGACCATCGCCGAAGTGCTGAGCATCACCCAGGAGGACATGTAACCGACAGCTCCTCCCTGGGAGGGGCCGGGGTCATCGAGCCATGCCGGTCTTCGAGTACAGAGGTCTCAACTCCGCGGGCAAGCAGATCAAGGGCCTGCTGGAAGCCGACTCGCCCAAGACGCTGCGCTCCAAGCTGCGCGCCGACGGCATCTTCCTCACGGACGTGCTCGCCCAGGCGGAGGGCAGCCGGGGCGCGGTGTCCAAGGGCGCCAACGCCGCGCAGGTGGCGCGCGACATCGACCTGCGCAAGCTGGGCCGGGGCCGCGTCAACACCGACGACGTGGCCATCTTCACCCGGCAGCTGTCCACGCTGCTGGGCGCCGGCGTCACGCTGGTGGAGTCGCTCACCGCCCTGGTCGACCAGGTGGAGAAGGAGCGCTTCAAGCGCGCCCTCTCCGACATCAAGCAGCGCGTCAACGAGGGCTCGTCCCTGGCGGACGCGCTGGGGCAGCACCCGAAGATCTTCCCCAGCATCTACGTGAACATGGTGCGCGCGGGCGAGGCGTCCGGCGCCCTGGACGCGGTGCTCACCCGCCTGGCCGACTTCACGGAGAACCAGGCCCGGCTGCAGCAGAAGATCCTCAGCACCATGCTCTACCCCGCCATCATGATGGTGGTGGGCGGCGGCATCCTCGTGGCGCTGATGGTGTTCGTCGTCCCGAAGGTGACCAAGATCTTCGAGACGATGAAGGCCACGCTGCCGTTGAGCACGCGGATGCTCATCGCCACGAGCAACTTCTTCCAGGACTGGTGGTTCATCGCCGTCCCGTTCATGGTGCTGTGCGGCTGGCTGTTCATGCGCTGGACGGTGAGCCCCAAGGGCAAGCCCAAGTGGGACCGCTTCACGCTCAAGGCGCCCATCGTGGGCAACCTGGTGCGGCTGCTCTCCATCTCCCGCTTCGCCCGCACGCTGTCCACGCTGCTCAAGAGCGGCGTCCCGCTGCTGGCGGCCATGGACATCGTCAAGGCGGTGATGACGAACACCGTGCTGGCGGAGGTCGTGGAGAAGGCCCGCGACTCCATCCGCGAGGGTGAGAGCATCGCCAACCCGCTCAAGCGCTCCGGGGAGTTCCCGCCGCTCGTCTACCACATGGTCGCCATCGGCGAGCGCTCCGGTCAGCTCGAGGAGATGCTCACCAACGTGGCGGACAACTACGAGACGCAGGTGAACGTGCGCATCGGCGCCCTCACCTCGCTGCTCGAGCCCCTGCTCATCGTGGTGATGGGCGCGGTGATTGCATTCGTCGCGCTCTCCATCCTGATGCCGATCCTCCAGGTGAACTCGGCCATCCGGTGAGGTGCGACGCCCATGACGAATGAGACGTTAGACCGTTGGATTCAGCGTGTGACGCTGGCGGCGATGATTGCCGTCGCCGCGGCGCTGGTGACGGTGGGGGCCCGGCTGTACGGCCCCCGGGCCGCCGTGCCCCCTCCCGGAGTGGTGGACGTCCCCCGGGTCCCCTGACAGGAAGTCCAGAACACGAAGCGGTGGCTTGCCAGAAAGTCACCCCGAGGTGAGAGACATGAACCAGACGACCCAGAACACCCAGCAGCAGCGCCGCCGCCGCAACCGCCGGGGCATGACGCTCATCGAAATCATGGTGGTCATCACCATCCTCGGCCTCATCGCCGCCGCCGTCGGCGTGGCGGTGATTCCCCAGCTCGAGGCGGCCCGTCGGGACCGGGCCTCCCTGGACATCAAGAACATCCAGGGTGCGCTGAAGCTCTACTACACGAAGAAGGGCAAGTACCCGGACACGTCGGCGGGCCTCAACGCGCTGGTGGAGACGCAGTCGCTGGAGTCGATGCCGAAGGACCCGTGGAACAACGACTACGTGTACCTCAACGAGGGCGGCAAGCCCGTCATCATCTCCTACGGCGCGGACGGCACGGCCGGCGGTGAGGGCAACGACGCGGACATCTCGTCCGCGGACGGGGCCGCCACCAAGTGAAGAACCGGCGCGCCCCGTGTGTTGACAGGACTTGGGTATGAACGAGCAGAACGCAGTGACATCCCCGACGTCCTCACCCGCGGGGGGCGCCCGTCCGAACCGGTCGGGCCAGCTCATCCTGGGCGGCATCTTCCTGGTGGCCACGGTGCTGGCGTTCGCCCTCGTCTACGCGACGGAGGACCGCACGCTGGCCCCCCAGCAGCGCCGCGCCCGGACGGAGATCCGCAAGCTGGAGGGCATGTTCAAGGCGCACCACCGGCTGATGGGCCACTTCCCCTCCAGGGAAGAGGGCTTCACCCCGCTCATCGAGTCGAAGCTCATCGAGGGTGTGCCCAATGATCCATGGGGCCACCCGTACGTCTACTGGATGGACGGCAAGAGCGGCGCCGTCATCTCCCTGGGCGCGGACGGCAAGCAGGGCGGCGCGGGGTTGGACGCGGACCTGAGCAGCGGAGGCGTGCTGGCGGACTGGGGGCAGCCATGACGCGAAGCACGGCGACACGGCGGCGCCACGAGCGCGGCCTGACGCTCATCGAGATCTCCATCGCCATCATCATCGTCGCGATGCTGTTCTCCGCGGCGGTGATGGGCATCGGCTCGCTCACCGGCGCCAAGGCCAAGGGCGCGGCCGGCGAGCTGGCCGGCACCATCCGCTCGCTCTACGACTCGGCGGCGCTGCGCGGCAAGACGTGCCGGCTGGTGTTCGAGATTCCGGAGGCCAAGGAGGAGAAGGCCACGCGCTACCACGCCGAGTGCGCGGAGAGCGGCGTGACGACGGCGAGGGACCGCGACACCGCCCTGCGCGACGAGAACTCCGAGAGGGACCGGGCCCGGCGCTCCAACCGGAGCGGCTCCGGCAACGGGCAGGAGCGGCGCAGCTACGTGGCCTCGGCCGGGGAGACGGTCAGCGCGCAGGACCTGATGGAGGCGGAGAAGCAGCGCGTGGAGAGCCAGTCGCGCTTCTCGTCCTTCACGTCGGAGGAGATTCCGCCGCGCGAGCTGCCGTCGGACGTGCGCGTGTCGGTGTGGACGCGCCAGCAGCGCGAGGCCGTGGACAGCGGCGTCGCGTATCTCTACTTCTTCCCGCAGGGCTACACGGAGAAGGCCTACGTGTACCTGAGCCAGGGCGACAACATCTGGACGCTAGACGTGTCCCCGCTCACCGGCAAGGTGAACATCGTGGGCGAGGCGCTGGAGGTGCCGCGATGAGACAGGCCCGAGGCTTCACGCTGCTGGAGGTCGTGGTGGCGCTGGCCATCCTCGGCCTCGCGCTGATGGCCATCTTCGACCTCAACGCCGGCGCGGTGTCCAACCACGTCTACACCAAGCGCCTCACGGTGGCCTCGCTGCTGGCGCGCTCGAAGATGACGGACGTGGAGCAGCAGCTCTACGACGACGGCTTCACGCCCGACGACGACGAGGAGTCCGGCGACTTCTCCGACGAGGGCTGGCCCCAGTTCAAGTGGAAGGCGCGCATCATCGCGCCCAAGCTGGACGGCGTGTCGCCCGACCAGCTCATCGGCGCGCTCTTCAACCTGCCCATCGGCGGGGACTCGAGCGACCCGATGAGCGGCATCGCCAGCCTCTTCGGCGGCGGTGGCGGCGGCGACAAGGATGGCAAGGGCGGCTCCAGCGGTCCGCAGCCCGCCGGCGGCGGCCTGGGCGGCGCGGCCATGGGCATGGCGCAGCCCATGTTCACGCAGATGGTCCAGCAGCTCACCCAGACGGTGCGCGAGGTGCACCTCACGGTGTACTGGCAGGAGGGCACGCAGCTGGAGAGCATCGACCTGGTGACGCACGTGGTGTCGCTCGGGCCGGGCTCGGACAGGAACGGCGGCTTCACGCCCAACGCCGGTGGCCAGACGCCGGGCGCGGACAACCAGTGGGTGGACCCGGACAGCCCCGGGATGATCGTCCAGAACCCCATCCCCGGCCCCAACGGCGTCATGCTGCATCCGCAGACGCGCAAGCCGCTGATGCGCCGCTCGGAGTGGCTCAACCGGGCCAACGGCGGCCAGCAGGGCGGCCGTGGCGCGGGCGGCGGCATCCTCCCGCCCGGCATGGGCGGCGGGCGTCCGCAGATTCCGAACCTGGGCGGCGGCCTGATGAGGAACGACCGATGACCCGGCGCGCGCGCGGCTTCACGCTGATGGAGGTCATGGTGGCGGTGGCCATCACCGCCCTGATGGGCACGGTGGTGGCCATGGCCTTCCAGACGGGCCTGACGGCGAAGGAGACGGTGGAGGCGGACGCGGACCGCTACCGGCAGCTGCGGGTGGCGATGAACCGCATGTCGCGGGAGCTCGGCTCCGCGTACGTCAGCGACCGGTTCGACCTGAAGCGCTTCCGGGACCAGCAGGACCGGCCCAGCAACTTCGTGGGGGAGAGCGACCGGCTCCTGTTCACGACGTTCGCGCACCAGCGGCTGTACACGGACGTGAAGGAGTCCGACCAGGCGGTGGTGGAGTACTTCGTGGACGCGTCCGACGACAAGACGGCGCGCGGGCGGCAGGACCTCAAGCGCCGGGTCAACCCCAACGTGGATGACCGCATGGACCGGGGCGGCACGACGGACGTGCTGCTGGAGGGCGTGAAGAAGCTGGAGTTCGAGTACTGGAACTCGGAGCGCAAGGAGTGGGATGACGAGTGGGACACCCGGCGCCCGGAGCAGAAGAGCATCCTGCCCACGCGCGTGCGGGTGACGGTGACGGCGGTGGACGAGACGGGCAAGGAAGCGCGCTACAGCACCCAGACGCGCATCATGTTGAACACGGAGCTGCCGAGGTACTGATGCCCCTGCCCTTCCCCAAGCAGACGTCCCGGCGACGTCCCAAGCCTGTCGCGCCGCGCTCCGCGGCCGCGAGCGAGCGGCGCTCGCGCGGCGTGGCGCTCATCATCGCGGTGGTGTCCATCGCGCTGCTCACCATCATCGCCACCGAGTTCGCGTACAACAGCCGCGTGGACCTGCAGCTCGCCGCCAACCAGCGCGACGAGGTCCGCGCGTACTACATGGCGCGCTCGGGCGTGGCGCTGTCGCGGCTGCTCCTGCGCTTCCAGAAGCAGGTGGACGCGACGCCCATCCCCAACCCCGCGTCGCTGCTGAGCGGCTTCTTGGGCGGCAACGTGGGCGCGCAGGGCAACACGCCCCAGCCCTCCAGCCTGAACCTCCAGCTGTGGCGCATGGCGCGCGTGGACTGCCACATGCTCAAGGGCCTGGTGAAGAGCGAGGGCCTGGAGAACGGCAAGGAGGACGCGCCGCCCCTGGACCCGGTGGACGAGGACGACGGGAACTTCCGCATGGACGGCGAGGAGGACCCGGCGTCGAAGGAGATGTCGGCGCAGATGACGCGCCGCTCGTTCGGCGGCTTCGAGGGGTGCTTCCTGTCCACCATCTCCGACGAGGAGGAGAAGCTCAACGTGCACCGGCTGATGGCGGGCGCCGGCGACGCGCTGCCCACCGCGCTGCGCATGCTGGACATGCTCGAGGACAAGCGCTTCGAGTTCCTGTGGGAGCGCGACGACGCGAACAAGGTCCGCAGCAATCCGCAGGACGTGATGCTGGCCATCAAGGACTACGCGGACGACGACGAGACGGGCTCGGCCATCAACCGCAATGACCCGGTCAACCCCATGCCGTCCGGCTTCTCCGACGAGGGCTCGCCCTACAGCCGGTACGAGCCGAGCTACGAGCCGAAGAACGCGCGGTTCGACAGCGTCGACGAGCTGTACCGGGTGCACGGGGTGAATGACCAGTTCATGTCGGCCTTCCGTGACAGGCTCACGGTGTATCCGGACATCAACTCACGGCCCAACATCAACACGGACGACCCGGTGATGATGGGGCTGGCCATCATGTCGGTGGCGGACCCGGCGAGGCCGGACCCGCGGCTGAGGGACCCGGTGTTCCTCAACGAGCTCATCACCCGCATCCGCTCGGCGCGCATGTTCAGCTTCTTCGGCATGGCGGTGCAGGACTTCGTGGCGGTGGTGGAGAGCGCCGGCATCGTGGTGAATCCGGCCGTGAAGTCCAACGTGGCGGGCAACCGCCTCATCGGCGACAAGAGTCAGACGTTCACCATCAAATCCGTGGGAGAGGCGGGCAGCGTGCAGAAGACGCTGACCGCGGTGGTCCGGCTGGACGACACGCTGGGCAAGCTCCTGTACTGGAGAGAGGAATAGCATGGCCCGCATTCTTGGCCTCGATTTGGGCAGCCACGCCGTGAAGGGCGTGGTGCTGGAGGCGCGGACGAAGGGACACGCCACCCGGAGCTACGTGGAGGTGCGCCGCGCTCAGGAAGGCGAGCGCGCCGACACGCTGCGCGCCGCGGTGACGGAACTGCTCGGCAAGCTGCCGCCGGGCCACGCCGACCAGGTGGTGGTCTCCCTGCCCGGCCCCGCGCTCATCACCCACACGCTGACGCTGCCGTTCTCCGACAGCAAGCGCATCGACGCGACGCTGCCGTTCGAGATCGGCAGCCAGCTCCCGTTCGACATCTCCGAGGTCGTCTACGACTACCAGGTCGTCGGCCAGAAGGACCTGGAGGGCAAGGAGAAGGCGAGCGACCTGCTCGTCGGCGTGGTGCGCACCGAGGAGCTCAAGGCGCTGCTGGAGGTGCTGGCGGAGCTGAAGCTGGACCCGCGCGTCGTCACGCACCCGGGCCTCGCCTACCAGAACCTGCTCCAGCAGGCGGCGGGGCTCTTCGAGGGCGCGAACGAGGGCGGCGCGGTGGCCATCGTGGACATGGGCCACGAGCGCACGTCGGTGGCCATCGGCACGCCGGGCACGGGCGTCCGCTTCGCGCGCACGTTCGCCGGCGGCGGCAAGGATTTGAGCAAGGCCCTGGCCACGGAGTTCCAGACGTCGCTGGCGGAGGCGCACCACTGGAAGGAGCAGCACGGGGCGCTGGCCAGCGCGGCGAAGGGGCCGGACGCGGAGCGCGCGGCGGCGGCCTTCACCCGGGGGCTCCAGCCCGTCCTCCGCGAGCTGCGGCCCACGCTGAAGTCCTTCACCGCGCGCACCCGTCAGCAGGTGGGCGCGCTGGTGCTGTGTGGCGGCACTGCGCGGATGCCCGGGCTCGCGGAGCAGCTCTCCAGGGACTTGAACCTGCCGGTGCGCGTGCTGGCGCTGCCCGCGGACACGTCGGAGGCGATCGCCGCCGACGAGCAGCCGACGGCAGCGCAGGCGTACGCGCTCGCGCTGCGAGGCAACGCGACGGGCGCGCGCGCACCGCGCTTCAACTACCGACGGGGCGCGCTCGCCTTCAAGGGCGACTTCGACTACGTGAAGGACAAGCTGGGGCTCTTGGCGTCCTTCGCGGCGACGCTGCTGCTGCTCCTCATCGCCTTCGGCGTGGTGCGCAACTCGGTGCTGTCACGGCGCGAGGCACAGGTGGACGCGGCGCTGTGCGAGACGACGCAGCGGATTTTGGGGCGGTGCGAGAAGGACTACAACCGCGCGCTCAACATGCTCAAGGGCGTGGAGAGCCCCGCGGCGGCGCTGCCGCGCATGTCCGCGGTCAACCTCCTGGCGGAGGTCACCGAGCACGTCCCCAAGGACATCCCGGTGAAGTTCGACCGCATCCAGATTGATACCGAGCGCGTCATCCTCCAGGGGGAGACGGACTCCTCCAAGCAGGTGGACACGCTGTCCAACGCGCTCAGGAACCACGCCTGCTTCAAGGAAGTGAAGCAGGGCAAGGTGGAGCGCACGCGGGACGGACAGAAGGTGACGTTCCGCCTGGACGTCCAGGTGCAGTGCCCCGGGACGGAAGGGGGGGAGAGCTAGTCATGGCCAGACTTCAGGAAGCACTCGCGCCGTTGCAGACGTGGTTCGAGCGGCTCAGCGAGCGTGAGCGGCGCATGGTGACCATCGCCGGCGTGGCGGTGGCGGTGTTCGTGGTGTTCGCGGTGCTGATGACGTTCGCCAACAGCGCGTCCGGCTACAGGAAGCGCACCGAGGACAAGCTGGCGAAGCTCCAGGAGGTGCAGGCGCTGGCGGCCAGCTTCCGCGAGGCCCAGGCGTCGCGGCAGGCCGTGGAGACGCAGCTGACGTCCAGCAACGTGCAGCTGATTACCTACATCGAGGACAAGGCCACGGCGGCCGGGCTGCAGGTGCCGAACATGACGCCCAAGGGCGACGTGGGTATCGGCGACGGGAAGATCATGGAGAGCTCGGTGGAGCTGACGTTCTCCGACGTGGACCTGCGCAAGCTGACGGACTTCATGCGCACGGTGGAGAGCGGGCCGGGCGTGGTGAAGGTGAAGTACCTGCGCATCGAACCGAGGCCCAACGACACGCTGACGGCGTGGACGACGGTGGCCACCTACCGGATGAAGCAATAGCCCTATGTCCACTGACTCCAAGCCCGCTCGTTGGAAGGTCATCCTGGGCTACGGCGCGTTCGCGCTCGTGGCCTTCATCCTCTGCCTGCTGCTCACCTTCCCGTACGAGACGGTGCGCGCGCGCATCATCAACGAGGCGGCGCAGGCGGGGCTGGCGGTGCGCATCGGCTCGCTGCGGCCGGGGCTGTCCGGCGTCACGGCCACCAACGTGCGGGTGAGCAAGCCGCCCCAGCCGTTGAGCGCGGACCTGCTCGGAAAGCTCATCAGCGGCGAGGGCCTGCCGGGCGCGGCGGAGCTGGGCGAGGCGGTCATCATCGACAGCCTGGCGGTGCGCCCCACCCTCTTCCCTCCGGGCGTGGCGGTGCGCGCCAACGCGATGGGCGGGACGGTGACGGCGTCGGTGGGGTTGCTGGGTGACTCGAAGGTGCGCGCGGACATCGACGGGCTGAAGGCCAGCGGCGGCAACCTGCCGGGCTTCCTCGGCGTGGACCTGGACGGCGTCATCAACGGCACGCTGGCCCTGACGCTGCCCAAGGGGAAGACCCCGGAGCCGGACCTGTCGCTGGCGAACGGCGAGCTGACGCTCGACACGCAGGGGCTCATCATCAAGGGCGGCAAGGCGTCCATCCCGATGGGGGGTGGAAACTCCATGCCCATGGACCTGCCGCAGGTGGCGCTCGGCGCGCTGGTGGGCCGCATCAACTTCGACAAGGGCCTGGGCACGGTGCAGGAGCTCAAGCTCAAGGGCGAGGACATCGAGGCGCTGGCCACGGGCACGCTGAAGCTGGGCAAGCGGCTGGAGTACAGCGAGCCGGCCATGGATGTGAACCTGCGGTTGGACCCGGAGGCGCAGAAGCGCCTGGGCCTGCTGGCGGCGGGCATCACCATCTTCCCCCCGGACAAGAAGGACCCGAGCTTCCGGGCGGCCAGGCTCGGCGGGTTCCTGAACCGGCCGACGTTCCTGCCCCGGCGGTAGCGGGCGACGGCTCGGGTGCGCCCTTCCCGGGGCGTGGTGGTTGAAGTCAGCGCGCCGGGACGTGTAAAGCGCGGGCGCACAGGAGGGCCGTGGATGCCGGAGCTGGTGTTTTTTCGTCGTGGCGAGGAGGTGTTGAGGGTGGGTGTGGACCGGGCGAGGTTGGTGCTCGGTCGCGGCGAGCAGAGCGACGTCGCCATTCCGGACCCGGAGGTGAGCCGTCAGCAGGTCGCGCTGCTGTGGGACGGCGTGGAGTGCCGGGTGCAGGACCTGTCGGGCAAGGGCACCACGGTGTCCGGCACGTCCATCACCGAGGCGGCGCTGCCGGACGGCGCGGACCTGGCGCTGGGCCAGTGGCGCGCGGTGTTCCGGCTGAGCGGCGGTGGCGAGGGCGCGGATGTGGCCACCGAGGTGGGGCACACCACGTCCATCCAGGCGCGCGATGCGCAGTCCCTGCGCTGGCTGCCCGCCCAGGTGCGCGTGAAGCAGGGGCCCAACGAGACGGTGCACCGGCTCACGGGGGACAGCTTCACGGCGGGCAAGGACGCGGGGTGCGACCTGGTGCTCCAGGACCGCTTCGCCTCCAGCAAGCACCTGAAGGTGACGCGGCGGGACGGGACGTTCCACGTCGTGGACCTGCGCTCGACGAACGGCACGTGGCTGGGGCCGGTGCGGGTGTTCGAGGCGGAGGTGTCGTTGCCCACCACGCTGAGGGTGGGCGAGACGGAGCTGGTGCTCGAGGCGGCGGCGGCGGGCAACCGCAAGGAGCCGACGTCGTTCCACGGCATCATCGGGAGCGACAACGCGGTGAAGGGGTTGTCGGACCTCATCGAGCGGGTGGCGCCCTCCACGGCGGCGGTGACGATTCTGGGCGAGTCCGGCACGGGCAAGGAGCTGGTGGCGCGGGCCATCCACCAGTGCTCGCAGCGGGCCAACCGGCCGCTCATCCCCGTCAACTGCGCGGCCATCTCCAAGGAGCTCATCGAGAGCGAGCTGTTCGGCCACGAGAAGGGCTCGTTCACGGGCGCGGCGAACGCGCGCAAGGGCGCCTTCGAGGAGGCGGACGGCGGCACGCTGTTCCTGGATGAGATTGGCGAGCTGCCGCTGGACTTGCAGGCGAAGCTGCTGCGTGCGCTGGAGAGCGGGGAGATCAAGCGGGTGGGCGCCAGCCGGCCGATGCACGTGGACGTGCGGGTGGTGGCGGCGACGAACCTGGACCTGCTGGCCGCGGCGCGCGAGGGCAAGTTCCGCGAGGACCTGTACTACCGCCTCTGCGTGATTCCGTTGCACCTGCCGCCGCTGCGCAGCCGCAAGGGGGACTTGCCGGCGCTGGCGGACCACTTCGTGAAGCAGTACTCGCCGCGGGGGCAGACGGTGAAGCTGTCCACGTCCGCGATGGACCGGCTCCAGAACCACACGTGGCCGGGCAACATCCGCGAGCTGCGCAACGTGGTGCACCGGGCGCTGCTCTTGCGCAAGGGGCCGGTCATCGACGCGAACGATTTGACGTTCGACCAGGAGATGAACAAGGAGACGGGCATCGCGGTGCCCGAGCTGCCGCCGGGGATGACGCTGGAGCAGATGCTGGAGAAGCTCGAGCGGCAGATCGTCGAGGCGGCGCTGCGCCGGTACAACAACAACCGCGAGCGCGTGGCCCGCGAGCTGGGCGTGGCCCGCTCCACGTTGTTCAAGCGCCTGAAGGACTGGGGCCTGACGAAGCAGGACGAGCAGGAGTAGTCGTCTCCTCTCCCGTGCCTCGCGGACACCGCGCGGGGCACGGGAGCGAGCCGCGGCGCCTGGAAAATACGCGCACGGCGAGAGGTCCTCGAAATGGGCCATGGCGCCACCCTGCCCTGAAGGGCGAGGTGTTCGTCGCGTCCGGTGAGAAAAAACCGTCACACAGGCGCGTAGACCCTTTTCGCGGGTGGTTCGTTCCAAGGGAGGTCCCCGCTGGGGTGCCCAGGAGCCCACCCGTGATGCACGCCGCCGCCATCGACCTTCCGCCCCTCACGCAGCTCTACAACGAGCACCGCGCCCGCGCGCTCGCCATCGCCCGCCGCATCGTCGGTGACGCGGATGACGCCGAGGATGTGGTGCAGGATGTCTTCGCCCGACTCGCCTGGAGGTCGCCCGGCTACGGCGGGCGCGCCGCATGGACCACGTGGCTCCACCGCGTCATGGTCAACAGCAGCATCAACTGGCTGCGAGCACGAAAGCGCCGCGAGCGCCTGAGCCACGACCCCTCCGAGCCCCTCTCGCCCGAGCGGCAGGCCATGGGCACACAGATGGAGCGTCACTTCACCGCCGCGCTCGAGGACATCAACGAGCAGCAGCGCCAGGTCCTCTACCTGCGCGAGGTCCGCGGCCTGACGTACCCCGAAATCGCGCGCCTCTTGCGCATCCCCGAGGGCACCGTGAAGAGCACCCTCCACCGCGCCCGGCAGCGCACCTTCGAGTTGCTCGAGGAGCGCGGCCAGCGCCCCTGAGGCACCTACTCGTCGCCCTTGGCGCCGACGAACTGGTCGCCCTTGTCCTTGAAGAGGACGTTGAAGCTGGTGAGCGAGCCGTACACGCGGGTGATGTAGCTCTGCATCTCCACCTTCTCCGCGTCGGACAGCTTCGGGTGCGCGTTGAGCTTCTGCTCGAGCACGCGCAGTCGGTCGCGCACCATGACGACCTTGTGGAACAGGTTGTCGATGGGCAAATCCTTCGCCTGCAGCTCCGGGTTGCCGGGGACCAGGCGCACCGTGCCGCCCTCCCACTTGCCCGCGAGCGGCGGGGCCTCGGTGAGTCCCGACGCCTCCCGGAAGATGTCCATCAGCTCTTCACGCGTCATGTTCAGCCCATCCAGGTCGATGACTTCGTTGGGGTCCGCCACCCGGCGGCGAATGACCACCGGAGCCACGCTCCGGGCGGCGCGCTCGCGCGAGGGGGACTGCGCCGCCGGGGCCACGGCCGTGCCCCGGGGCGCGTACTTGTCACACACGGGGGCGGACGGCGGAAACATGCCCCGAGACGACTGGAGCCGGCAGGGCCCCACCCACCCCCGGCGCTCATCCACCGAGTGAGGGCTCCACAGCTTGCAGTTGCCACACACCTGCTCTTCCGGCCGGAAGACAGGCAGTGGCAACGAGGTGTCCGCCGGCTCGGTCATCAGCGCGTCTCCCCCGCCACCGGCGGGCCCTTGCGCACGCCCAGCTCCCGCAGGAGGGCGTCCGCGTTCTCCACCTGGTCCAACATCCACAGCACGTAGCGCACGTCCACGTTGACGTTGCGAGCCACGTCCGGGTTGTAGCCGAAATCGTTGGCCACGTTCTCCCAGACGCGGTCGAAGTTCACGCCCACCAGCTGTCCCCGGCCGTTCACCGTGGGGCTGCCGGAGTTGCCGCCCGTGGTGTCCGCGTCCGACAGGAAGTTCACCGGCACCTCCTTGAGCTTCTTGTCCGCCCACGCACCATACCGCTTCGCCTCGGCGACCTTCGAGACGCGCTCGGGCACGTCGAAGGGCTCCTCCCCCGTGTGCTTGGCCAGCATGCCCGACAGCGTCGTCTGCGGCGTGTACACCGCGCCATCCCGCGGCGAGTACCCCTGCACCTTGGCGAACGTCACCCGCAGCGTCCCGTTCGCGTCCGGCGCCACGGGCTTGCCCGCATGCGCCAGCACCGCCTTGCGCCAGTCGGGCCGCAGCCGCGACGACGCGCCATCGCGCCGGTCCTGCGCCTCGTCCAGCGCCTCCTGCTCACGCGCCAGGTCCAGGCCGAACGCCAGCAGCGGGTCCTTGCGCGCCTGCAGCTGCGCGAGCGTCTCCGTGCCCATCTTCATCCGCTCGGCGAGCGTGAGCACCTGGGTGCCCGCGTACATCGCGTCCACCTTCGCGGCCACGTCCTTCTCCACGAACGTCTTGCCGAAGTGCTTGTCCACCGCGGCGATGCGCTCGTCCGCGCCCAGCGCCTGCGCGCGGCGCACGAAGGCCGTGAGCAGCCGCTTCTCCGCGGGCAGGAACACGTTCTTCTGCTCGCGCTCCAGGCGGTCCTTGATGCGCACCTGCTCGCGCTCCATGTACGCCGGGCGGCGCTCCAGGTCCGGCTTCGCGCGCTCGGTGGCCAGCCGCGCCAGCGTCACCGCCAGCGACGGGCCCCGGGCGAGCCGGCCCGTGGCGCCGAGCAGGAACTCACGCTCGAACACCTTCGCCGTGGCCTTCTGCTCGGAGAGCAGGGCCTCGCGGGCCTTCAGCGCCCCACCCCACTTCGCGCTGTTCTTCGTCGCCCAGGCCGCCACGGCCGCCTCGGCCTCGCGCTGCTTCTCCACGATGCGCCCGCGCTTGAGGCCCGCCAGCTGCCCTCCCGCGTTCTTGTGCACGTTGTGCAGGCCCTTGAGCGTGGAGGCGACCGCAATCTTCCCGGCCGGGTCCTTGTCGCCCTCCTCCTCGAGGATGCGGATGGCCTCGCCGAACACGTCGCGCATGCGCGGGTAGAGCCGGGACTGGCGCTCCGCCATCTCCTCCGCGAGCAGCGCGCGGTAGGTGCGGCCCGGGTAGCCCAGCACCATCACGAAGTCACCGGGCTTCACGCCCTCGGGGGACAGCGGGAAGAAGAACTCCGCCTTGTAGGGCACGTTCTTCTCGCTGTACGCCGCCGACGTGCCGTCCGGCGCGGTGTACGCCCGGAGGATGGCGAAGTCGCCGGTGTGGCGCGGCCACATCCAGTTGTCCTCCTCGCCGCCGTACTCGCCCACCGCGCGCGGCGGGGCGTAGACGAGCCGCGAGTCCTGCAGCTCCACCGCGTCCACCAGCGTGTAGTTCACCCCGCCGTCGAACGTGGACACCTGGCAGCGGGTGGCGGGGCGCTTCTCGCACTCGGCCACCAGCTCCTTCTGCTTGCGCTCGATGGCCTTGAAGCGGGCCGTGTCATCCGCGCCCTCGGGCACCGCCGCCAGCACCTGCGCCGTCACGTCCGTGAAGCTGCGGGGGACCTGCACGCGCGCGCCCTTGCCGGGCAGCTCGTCCTTGCGCTCCGTGGCCAGGAAGCCCTGGGTGATGAGGTCCCTCTGGGGGGTGCTGTGCTCCTGGATGATGCCGAAGGCACAGTGGTGGTTGGTGATGACCAGGCCCGTGTCGGAGATGAAGGCGCCGGTGCACCCGCCCACATTCACCGCGCCCGCGAGCAGGCCGGTGCCGCGCTTGGGGTCCCACAACTTCTTGGGGGGCACCTGGAGGCCCTGGGCGCGCAGCCAGGCCGGGTCCAGTTCCAGGACCTGCTGGGGGGTCCACTTCCCTTCCCCGGCGAGCGCCGGGGCAGCCACGAGCGAGAGCAGGAGGAGCGTCTTCTTCATGCCCCATCCCTACCCCGTCCGGCGCCCGCAGGCGACATCCGCCTGAGGTCACGACGCCCCGCGGCAAGCCAGGAGTTTCCCGGGAAGAGGGACCCGACTTAAGTGTTGGGGTGTCCCATGGTCGGGAGGCCCCAGTACCGATGAAGACCGCCAGCGGTGCACAGCTCGATTTCGGCCGCCTGGCCCTCCTGCTCGTCATGCTGGGGGTCGGCTGGTACTTCTGGTACTCGCCCGTCTTCTGGCCCCTGAAGTTGCTGGTGGTGATGATGCACGAGAGCGGGCACGCGCTCGCCACCCTGTTGGTAGGGGGCTCCGTGGACCGCATCCACCTCGCGGCCGACGAGTCGGGCTCCTGCCTGTCGCGCCTGCCGCCGGGCATGCTGCGGCAGATCGCCGTGTACTCGGGCGGCTACCTGGGCAGCGCGGTGGCCGGCGCGGGCCTGCTGCTCGCCACCTTCCGCTTCCGGCTGCGCCGGTGGGTGCTGGGGGCCGCGTGTGTGTGGCTGGTCGTGATGGGCCTGCTCTACGCGGGGGACGCCTTCACCCTCGCCTTCTGCGTGGGCACCGCCGCGGTCATGGGCATCGGCGCGAAGTGGCTGCCAGACGGCGCGGTGGACTTCGTCAACCTGTTCATCGCCGCCTTCACCGCGCTGTACGCCGTGTTCGACTTGCGCGACGACCTGTGGAACAGCGCCGTGCGCTCGCGCAGCGACGCGGCCCTGCTCGCGGACCTCACCTACGTGCCCGCCGTCGTCTGGGCCGCCCTGTGGACGCTGCTCGCGGTGGGCCTGCTCTCCATCGCCGCCTACCGCTCGCTCCACGCAAGGCCCCAGGGCCTGCAGATGCCCCCCGTCGGCTCCCGGGCCCGGAGGGCGTGAGGCCCCGGAACACTCCGAAACAGATGCAATCTTGAAACAACTACAAAGCGCCTACTAGAGTGGGTCGGGTCGTACTCCCCCTCGAAAGGCGTTCCCATGAGAAGCGTCGTCCTCCACGTCGCCCTGGTGCTCCTGGCGGCGTGCGGTCCCGGCGTCGAAGAAGGCATCCCACAGGCCCTCGATGCGCAGCGCTCCGCGGTCAGCATCACCGTGGAGAACCAGATTGTGACGCGGCTGCCGGGCGCCTCCGGAGCCACGCTCGGGTACTCCGAGTACCTGCCCCCCGGCTACCTGACGTCGACGCAACGCTACCCCACCATCATCCACCTCAACGGGATGGGGGAGCTGGGCCGGGCGACGACGGAGTCGGAGCTGTACACCATCACCACGAAGCACGGGGCGCTGGCCAACATCCGCACCAGCGCCACGTGGAAGACGTACTTCGGCAACAAGCAGGTGATGGTCTTCGCGCCACAGAGCCTGGACAACTACTCGCCCTCGGAGCTGCGGCCCTTCATCCAGTTCATCGTCGCCAACTACCGGGTGGACCCCACGCGCGTGTACCTGACGGGCCTGAGCATGGGCGGCTGGGGGACGTGGCGCTATGCGCACCAGTACGGCACGGAGCTGGCGGCCATCGCCCCGTTCGCCACCAACATCGGCGCGCCGGGTGACACGCTCACCTCGCTCAAGGACGTGGCGGTCTGGGCCTCCAGCAGCTACGGCGAGGTGGCCGCACAGCAGTCGTGGCTGGCCGGCTACACCAAGGTGTACGGCGCATCGCAGGTGGTGGCCGTCCCCGAGCCCACTCAGACGACGACGTACTTGTTCGACAAGAACACGAAGGCGTGGACATCCCAGCCGGGCGCCGTGGGCACGGGAAGCGCCGTCGCCCGGCTCATCGTCCTGACGGGCAGCGCTCACACCGGCTGGTCCCAGTCCTACGGCACGCAGGCGTTCTGGGACTGGATGCTCGCCCAGCAGCGCGGCACCACGCCGCCCCCCGTGACGTACGCGCTCACCGTCAACGCGGGCTCCGGTGACGGCCAGTACACGAGCGGCGCCCAGGTCACCATCACCGCGGACGCCCCGGCCTCAGGCTACGTGTTCGACCGCTGGACGGGCGCCACCGTGGCGAGCGCGACGTCCGCGACGACGACGCTCACCATGCCCGCCGCCGCCACCACCGTGACGGCCACCTACCGCGCCGCCACCGCCACGAAGTACACGCTCACCGTCAACGCGGGCTCGGGCGATGGCCAGTACACGACCGGCACCCAGGTCACCATCACCGCGGACGCCCCGGCCTCGGGCTACGTGTTCGACCGCTGGACGGGCGCCACGGTGGCGAGCGCGACGTCGGCGACGACGACGCTCACCATGCCAGCGGCGGCCACCACCGTGACGGCCACCTACCGCCTGTCCACCCCGGGCCTGCCCATCACCACCGAGGACCAGGTCATCGGCCGGCTCACGAGCGTCACCGGGACGACGTACGCCTACGGCGAGTACCTGCCCCCCGGCTACCTCACGTCCCCGACGACGACGTACCCGGTGGTCATCCACCTGCACGACGCCGGTGAGACGGGCACCACCAGCACCGAGGCGCAGCTCATCGAGGTCGTGTCGCGCTACGGGCCGCTCCAGCTCATCCGGACCAGCGCCACGTGGAAGACGTACTTCGGCGGCAAGCAGGCGCTCGTCTTCGCGCCGCGCACCTCGGCCAACTGGGACCCCACGCAGCTCGACGCGCTCGTGGACTTCCTGGTCGCCAACTACCGCGTGGACACCTCGCGCATCTATGTCACCGGCCGGGTGCAGGGAGGCTCCGGCGCGTGGAACTACGCCTACCACCACGGAGACCGCATCGCCGCGCTCGCTCCCGTGGGCGCGAACCTGGGCGGCCCCGGGCCCGCGCTCTCCCTGCTGGCCAACGTGCCCGTGTGGATGGTGGACGCGTGGGTGACGGCCAACGCCGGCACGGCCCAGCACTCGTGGCTGCGCGGCCTGACGAAGGTCTACGGCTGGGACCAGTTCCTGACCTTCCCCGCCCCCACCGCGACGCTGACGTACGTGTTCGACGCCTCCAACGACACGTGGAGCACCCAGCCCGGCGCCCATGCCGCCGGCGCGTCGCCCATCCGCTTCACCGTGCATCCGCAGGGCACCACCGACTTCGGCACGCTCACGTACCAGAGCCAGTCCTTCTGGGACTGGATGTTCGCCCAGCAGCGGCTGTAACCGGTTACAGGACCGTCGCCCCCATGAGGCAAGACAGGCTGGATTCTTCCATCTCCGCCTGAATCGACCCTGGGAGCGACGGTCCTCCCCTTCCAACACGACAGGCATTCTCCAGACGCGCACGGGCACGTGTCGCGCCGACGCGGATGTGCGCGCCCGGCTCCGTGACAGCCGCGCCCCAGGTCCAGCGGAACGTGAGTCTAGAATTAACCGCTAAACAAAAATTCACTGATTTGTCTGCCACAAAACAGACGCGCTATGTGTGCGGGCGACGCGGTCGGAACGGGCCGTGGTCCTCCCCACACCCCCAGGAGCAGGCAATGAATCTCAAGTCAGTGATGGGTTCACTGGTGTTGGCATCGCTGCTGTCGACGGGCGCGGCCTTCGCGCAGAACATCGAGCCGGTGCCCGAGCACAACACGGGCGACCTTCCCAACAAGGAAGGCCAGCTGGCGCGCATCCCGTTGAGCAAGGTGCTGCGGGACGCGCCGCGTGAGGACATCGAGCAGGCGCCCGTCGAGGGCTTCCTGCCGGAGCTGCCCATCCTGGTCGATGGCGTGCTCTACACCGCGCAGCAGCTGCAGGAGCGGGACATCCACCTGTCCCACTATGTGCTCGACGGCAACTCGGCGGCGATGAGCGTGGTGCAGGGCTTCCGCACCACGGCGGAGCTGACGCGCTACTTCCAGCAGACCAACCAGTTCCCCTCCGAGCAGCCCACCACGGGCATGGCGCCGTGCAACCCCTGGTCGGTCTTCTTCGAGCACTCGTGGTACGGCGGCGCGGCGTTCTCCGTCTACCCGGGCTGGGGCTACAACACGCTGGGCTGGTGGAATGACCGCATCTCCTCCATGTGGAGCACCCAGTGCGGCCGCTGGACGCTGATGACGGAGCACTCGTACTTCGGCGGCCACGTGCTGTGGGTCGGCCGCGCGTGGGCCATCGGCAACATGGGCAGCTACGGCTGGTACACGGGCTGGTGGCCGTTCCGCCGCTGGCACTCGTGGAACGACCGCGTCTCGTCGGTCGCCGTCTACTGGTAGTCCCGTCGTGACGTGAGCGGGCCGGAGGCGTGTCCTCGCGCCTCCGGTCCAGCGTCGTCAGGCTCACTCGGAGGGAGGCTCCGCCACCACCGTGTGCCACTGGTCGTCGTGAATCCAGCCCACCGTCCGGTCCGCGAAGGACCACACCCCATCTCTCGCGCCGCGAAGCACGGTGAAGCGCAGGCGGTCCGAGGCCTCGATGGCCATGGGCACGAGCGCGTCCCCGGCCACCCGGTCGATGCCACGCACGGAGCGGAGCCACGCGCGTCCGCATCCCTCGCGCATACGCCGGTGTCGGGCTCGCGACAATCGCGAATCCTTGCCGCTCACTTCCTCGGGCGCATGCGGAACGCGACGAACGAGGCGACGTCCGGGAAGGAGAAGTATGGATTCTTCTGGCGCACCTCGCCCAGCGCCGCCACCGGGACGTCCGCGTAGTCGTGCCCCGGCCACAGGCGCGTGGAGTCGGGCACCTTCAGCAGCACCTGCGACAAGGAGCGGTACATCGCCTCCGGGTCACCGCCGTTCATGTCGCACCGCCCGCACCCGTTGATGAACAGCGTGTCTCCGGACACGAGCGCGTCTCCGGCGAGCAGGCAGTGCGAGCCCGGCGTGTGTCCCGGCGTGTGCAACGCGTGGAACGTCTCGGTGCCCACCGGCACCGCGTCCCCGGGCCCGAGCAGGCGCAGCGCGTCCGAGAGTTCGCGCAGCTCCGCGGAGAACTCCACCTCCGCCCGCTGCGCGTAGACGGGCACGTCGTGTCGGGACAGCAGCTCCGGCAGGCCGTTGATGTGGTCGAAGTGGCAGTGCGAGACGAACGCGCCCGCCAGGCGCTTGCCGTCCTCTTCCACTGCCCGTTCAATCGCATCCACGTCCCACGCCGGGTCCACCACCACGACGTCGCGCGAGTCCGCCGCGCCGACGAGGTAGACGAAGTTGTCCATGGGGCCCAACTTGAGCTGACGTACGTAGGGATTCCGCATCTCTCACACCTCCCGGGGAGACTCTAACGCCCAAGACTTGAAGGCACGGGCGCTTCCCACTTGAATGGACGTCTTTTCCCTGGAGGTCCACACCCCGTGAAGCGCTCTCTGCCGTTGCTCGCCTGTACCCTCCTCGCCGGCTCGAGCGTCGTCGCCAAGGAACGGTCCACTTTCAAGTACACCGCGCCTCCGGACGGCGAGCGTCCGGTCATCGTCGACGCCGTCATCGCCCCCCAGGGCAGCGACTTCGCCATGCGCCTGCGCTTCGACAAGGAGCCATGGGGCGAGGAGTGCAAGAACCGCTGCGCCAACGCCACGCTGCTCATCGACGCGGACTCCAGCAAACAGACGGGCCTGAAGCTCGCGGCGGGGGCTCCGGGCAACGGCGCCGACCTGGCCGTCATCATCCAGGGCGTGCGCGAATACGCGACGGAGAGCGGCAAGGGCGCCAAGAACTGGCTGCGCGTGAAGGTGCGCCTGCTCAACAACGAGCCGAGCAGCGTGGACGACGGCGAGCTGCTCGCCGAGCTGAGCCACAAGCACGACACCGACCGCATCCAGTCCGATGGGAAGACCGTCTACCTGCTCATCGACAGCACCCACCCGTCCATCCCCGCCGGCCGCAAGGCGCGCGTCGTCTACCAGCCGCCCGGTGGCAAGCCCATCCAGGCCAACGTCACGGGCCTGATTGGCGGCAGCGGCTCCAAGGGCAACGTGAAGATCTTCAAGGACGGCAACTGGGGCAAGGCGCCCAAGGCCGACCCCTGACATTCGCAGCGCCACACGTGCCGCGTCCTCGGGCCCGCGGTGGGTTCGCGGGACGCGTGCGCGGTGTCGCCGCCCTGCTCCTCTTGTCGCCGCTCACTGCCTGTCGGACGGAGCCACCACCTCCGAGCTACCTCCGGGTCGAAGGGCCGGCCCCGCGGCTCGCGGAGGTCCCCGACTCGAGGGCCCTGCTGGTGATCTTCTGGGCCACGTGGTGTCCGCCCTGCCGCTCGGAGACGCCACAGCTCGTCTCCCTGGCCGAAGCACCGCCTGACGCGCTGCGTGTCGTCGTCTTCAGCCACGACACGGACACGAAGGCGGTGGAGACGTTCCTCGAAGGGCCGCCACCCGCCGCGCTCCACCTGCGCCTGGACGAGGGACACCAGGTCGCCCGCGCGTTCGGCGTGGACACCCTGCCCCAGAGCTTCCTGGTGGTGGACGGGCGCCTGGTCGCTCGATTCGCCGGGCCTCGCGAGTGGGATTCCCGAGGCATGCGTCGCCTGCTGGAGAAGTTGATCCGCGAGCACCCGCCTCAAGCGTCGGCCCCGTCGCGTTGACTCTCCGCGGAGACCTCCAGTAAGCCTTCGGGTCGATGCGGTTCCTCCTGCGCACCCTCGCGCTCCTCCTCGTGCTGATGACGGGTGGCGTCTTCCAGACGCTCGCCTTCGCATCGGACACGCACGCGGATTGCGAAGAGGAAGCCGAGACAGGGGACTGCTCGGACTGCGCCGCGGAATGCGCGCTGTGCCTCTGCTGTCCGCTGAGGGCCGCGCCCGCGCCCCTGCCCTTCGTGAGCGAGGTGGAGGAGCCGCTCGTCCGGCCCCCCATCCACGTCCACCCGGATGTGCTGCTCCCGAACGGCGTGGGCCGCGACATCTTCCAGCCTCCCAGAGCGTGACTCCGCCCCTCACGGGAGACGTGTGTCCAGCGAGTCCCCATCCGGGGTCTCGCACGGACGCGCACGTCACCGTGCTGCCCCGCTGAAGCCAACCCTCCGCGCACTCCCGCGCGGACACCCACCGCCGGGGCACCGCCCTGGCCGGAGTCATGCCATGCGTTCCCTCCAGACCTTCGTGCTCGTCGTGTCCCTCGTGTCCTTCCCCGTCCTCTCCGCGTCGGCCGAGGAGCCCAAGCCCGCGCAGCAGTCGCAGTCCGCCGAGAAGCCCAAGTGTGAGCACGGCGTGCAGAAGTCCCTGTGCACGCGCTGCAATCCGAAGCTCGCGGCGGTCTTCAAGGCCAAGAACGACTGGTGCGCCGAGCACGAGCGCCCCGAGTCCCAGTGCTCCCTCTGCCACCCGGACCTCGCCAAGAAGGGCGTGAAGTAGATGGGCCCCCGCATCGGTCTCCTGGCGCTGGCGGGGCTGCTCTGTCTGGGCACCTCGTGCACGAAGTCCTCCCCGCCCGAGGTCGCGAAGAGCACCACCTCCGATGCGGGGCCCTCATCCCCCGAGGCTCGCGCCGTCACGCTGTGCGAGCACGGCGTGCCCGCGGAGCTGTGCACGAAGTGCGACCCCGACCTCGTCGATGTCTACAAGGCCCAGGACGACTGGTGCGACGAACACGGGCTGCCCGAGTCCCACTGCCGTCAGTGCAACCCATCGCTCTCCTTCACCGCGCCGACCACGCCCGCCGACTGGTGCAAGGAGCACGCGGTGCCCGAATCGAAGTGCACCCAATGCAACCCGAAGCTGGTGGCCGGCTTCATCGCGGCGGGTGACTACTGCCGCGAGCATGGCTTCCCGGAGTCCGTCTGTCCCTTCTGTCACCCGGAGCTCGTGAAGGCCGCGGGCGCCGAGATGCCGCTGTTCCCCACGCCCGGCACGCGCATCCGACTGGCCTCCGCCGACACCGCGCGGGAGGCGGGGCTCCAGACGCATCGACTCCAGCGCAGGCACTTCGCGCGCTCGCTGGAGGTGGTGGGTCAGCTCACCTTCAACCAGAACCGCCTGGCGCGACTGTCCGCGCGAGGCGACGCGCTGGTGAGCGAGGTGCGCGTGGACGAGGGCGACGACGTCAAGGCGGGTCAGCCCCTGCTCGCGCTCACGTCGCCTTCCGTCGGACAGGACAAGGGGCGGTTGTCCGCGGCCCTCGCCCGACTGGAGACGGCACGCGCGGCGCTCGCGCGGGAGCAGGAGCTGGTCGAGCGTGGCATCAGCCCTCGCAAGGACTTGGAGCAGGCCCGGGCCGAGCTGGCCGCGGCCGAGGGCGAGCGTGAAGCGGCGCGCGCGTCCCTCAGCGCGGCGGGCGCGTCACAGGGGAGCAGCGAGGGGCTCTACAATCTCTCCGCGCCCTTCGCCGGGACGGTGGTGGCTCGCGACGCGGTGTCCGGCCGACACGTCGCCGCGGGACAGACGTTGCTCGAGGTCGCCGACCTCTCCACGCTCTGGGCCCTGCTCGAGATTCCCGAGGCGGACTCGGCCCAGGTGCGCGCGGGGCAGAAGGTCACCCTGAGCTTCGAGGGCCTGCCCGGAGAGGTCCGCGACGCCACGCTCACCCGCGTGGGCGCGTCGGTGGACCGCGCCACCCGCACGGTGCGCGCCCGCGTCGAGCTGCCCAACCCCGACCGGGCCCTCAAGGCCGGCCTGTTCCTGCGCGCCCGGATTCAAGTGGCCGAGGAACACGAGGCGTTGATGGTGCCCCACTCCGCCATCCAGCGCGCCAAGGGACAGGTGCTCGTCTTCGTGAAGAAGGACGAGACGCTCTACGAGCCCGTCCCCGTGGAGCTGGGCGCGGGCACGCGTGACGAGGTCGAGGTGGTCAAGGGTCTGCGACCCGGCATGGAGGTCGTCACCACGGGCGCCTTCCTGCTGAAGACCGAGGTGCTCAAGGACTCCATCGGCGCGGGCTGCTGCGAGGAAGGAGGCCCGTAGCCCATGCTCACGCGCATCATCGACTGGTCGCTGGAGCACCGCGGCGCGGTGCTGCTGGGCACCGTGGCGCTCGTCATCTCGGGGCTGCTCGCGTTCCGGGCCCTGCCGCTCGATGCCTTCCCCGACACGACCCCCACGCAGGTGCAGGTCAACACGGTGGCCCCCGCGCTCTCGCCCGTCGAGGTGGAGCGGCAGCTCACCATTCCGCTCGAGCAGCAGCTCGCGGGCCTGCCGCATCTGGAGGAGCTGCGCTCCATCTCCAAGTTCGGGCTGTCGCAGGTGACGCTCCAGTTCCGCGACGGCACGGACGTGTGGTTCGCGCGGCAGCAGGTCTCCGAGCGGATGGGCCGCGTGAAGATGCCTCCGGGAATCGAGGCACCGACGCTCGGGCCCGTGGCGACGGGGCTGGGCGAGGTCTTCCACTACCTGGTCAAGAGCAAGAGCCGAAGCCTCGAAGAGCTGCGCACGCTGCACGACTGGGTCATCGCGCCCCAGCTGCGCTCGGTGCCCGGCGTGGCCGAGGTGAATGCGTGGGGAGGCCGCGAGAAGCAGTGGCACGTGGTGGTGGAGCCACAACGGCTCCAACAGTTCGACCTGTCCCTGGGCGATGTGTACCGGGCCCTGGAGGCGAACAACGCGAACGTGGGCGGCGGTGTGGTGGAGCGCGGCGGTGGCGCCAGCCTCGTGCTCGGCATCGGCGTGCTGGAGGACGGACAGGCGGTGGGCGACGTCGTGGTCGCCGCGCGAGACGGCGTGCCCGTGCGTGTGCGCGACGTGGCACAGGTGGAGGTGGGTCACGAGATTCGTCGAGGCGCGACCACCGCGGATGGCGAGGGTGAGGTCGTCCTGGGCCTGGGCTTCATGCTCATGGGCGAGAGTTCGCACAAGGTCACACGGGCGCTCGCAGAGCGCATGGAAGAGGTGAAGCAGCGCCTGCCCGACGATGTGCGGGTGGACGTCGTCTACGAGCGCACGGAGCTGGTGGACCTGGTGCTGCGCACGGTGCGCACCAACCTGCTCGAAGGCGCGCTGCTGGTCATCGCCGTGCTCTTCCTCTTCCTGGGCAACTGGCGCGCGGGGCTCATCGTCGCCTCCGCCATTCCCCTGTCCCTGCTGTTCGCCTTCAGCGGCATGCTGCGCTTCGGCATCGCCGGCACCCTCATGTCCCTGGGCGCCATCGACTTCGGACTGGTGGTGGACTCGTCCGTCATCCTCGTGGAGAACGCGGAGCGGCACCTGACGGAAGCTCGCGATGGACGGAGCCTGAAACAGGTGGTGCGGGACGCGGCCGTGGAGGTCCGCAAGCCCACGCTCTTCGGCGAGCTCATCATCATGGTGGTGTACCTGCCCGTGCTCGCGCTGGAGGGCGTGGAGGGGCGGCTGTTCCGTCCCATGGCGCTCACCGTCATCCTGGCCCTGCTGGGCAGCGTGCTGCTGTCGATGACGTTGATGCCGGTGCTCGCGTCGTTCGCGCTGGAGCGAGGCAAGCGGGGGCACCAGGAGCCTCGCCTCGTGCGCTGGCTGCAGCGGGGCTATCGGCCGCTGCTGGAGTGGAGCGTGTCCCATGCGCGCACGGTCCTCGTCGTCGCGGGGCTGCTGGTGGTGGGCACGGGGCTGGCGGCCACGGGGCTCGGCCGCGAGTTCGTCCCGAGGCTGTCCGAGGGCACCCTCGTCATCAACACCGTGCGCCTGGCCGAGGTGTCCCTCACCGAGTCGGTGCGCTACGGCGGGCAGGTGGAGAAGGTGCTCCGGAGCCGGTTCCCCGACGAGGTGGCGCGCGTGTGGACGCGCACGGGGACGGCCGAGGTGGCGACGGACCCGATGGGCATCGAGCTGTCAGACGTCTTCGTCACGCTCCATCCCCGCGAGCAGTGGAAGCGCGCCGCGACGCAGGAGGAGCTGGTGGCGGAGATGAAGGCGGAGCTGGCGGACCTGCCCGGCATGCGCATGGCGTTCCTCCAGCCCATCGAGATGCGCGTCAACGAGATGATCGCCGGGGTGCGCGGTGACGTGGGCATCAAGCTCTTCGGCGATGACCTGGACGTGCTCAAGGCCAAGGCGCGGGAGATGGAGGCGCTGGTGCGCGCGGTCCCCGGCGCCACGGACGTGACGCTGGAGCAGCTCACGGGCCAGCCCGTGCTGGAGGTCACCGTGGACCGGGCCGCCATCGCACGCCATGGCATCGCCGCGCGCGAGGTGCTCGATGTGGTGGAGGCGGTGGGGACCCGCGTGGTGGGCGAGGTCCGCGAGGGCGAGCGCCGCTTCGACCTGGCGGTCCGGCTGGCCGAGGCGTACCGCGATGAGCCCGCGCGACTGGCCACCGTGCCCGTCACGGCCCCCGGAGGCGAGCGCGTGCCCCTGGGTCGACTGGCGACGATTCGCGAGGTGTCCGGGCCCACCACCCTTCAGCGAGAGTGGGGCCAGCGGCGCATCGTCATCCAGGCCAACGTGAGCGACGGAGACCTGGGCGGGTTCGTCACCCACGTGCGCGACACGCTGGCGAAGGTGGAGCTGCCGCCGGGCTACCACATCCGCTACGGCGGTCAGTTCCAGAACCTGGAGCGGGCCCAGGCGCGGCTGGCCATCGTGGTGCCCATCGCGCTGGGACTCATCCTCCTGTTGCTCCACCTCACGTACCGCCGCTGGATGGACACGCTGCGAATCTTCGCGGGCGTCCCCTTCGCGCTGATGGGCGGCGTGCTGGCGCTGCTCGCGCGGGGGCTGCCGTTCTCCATCTCCGCCGCGGTGGGCTTCATCGCCGTCAGCGGCGTGTCCGTGCTCGGTGACATGGTGCTGGTGTCCCGGCTGCGGCAGCTGCTCGGCCAGGGACGCGCGCTCCCGGAAGCACTCCGCGAGGCCGCCGTGTCCCGCCTGCGGCCGGTGCTGATGACGGCCTCGGTGGCGGCGCTCGGCTTCCTCCCCATGGCGCTCAACACGGGCATCGGCGCGGAGGTCCAACGGCCGCTGGCCACCGTGGTGGTGGGCGGCGTCCTGTCCTCCACCCTGCTGACGCTGCTGGTGCTGCCGGCGCTCTACTCGGTGCTCGGGGGGAGCCAGGGCCGCGGGGACGGAGGCGAGACGACGACGCCCGCCGAGCGCCTGCCGAACCCGGACGCGCAGGCCCGCGCCGCGTCATGACGACCACCCGTGACACGGTGCATCAGGGGGCAGCCGGGCGGCCGAACGTTCCCTGGCCGCCCTACCCCATGGGGTCCAAAGCCTCCCTCCACGGCCCATCCTACCCGCACCCACCGTCCCGCCCGCTGGGGAGTCTCGCGTGCCCCGGCCGCCGGAATTTCAGGGGGTTACAGAGATGTTCCACACTGAAGCGGGCCTGGACGGAGATTCAGGTGGGATGCCTCGGAGTACGTGCAACCCCCCGAATTCGTTCCCTTTGTCAGGGGGGCATGGTAGTCCCGCCGCTTTGTTGAAGATTTCAGAGTCCATGGCGCGGAGTGCGCGAGTCACGCACCGCGTTCGGGTACGAGACGTTCTCACCTGGGTTCGAAGAGCATGCGCGCAGAAGCCGAATTGAAGACGCGAAAGAAGCAGGGGGGCTCGGGCGGCGGGGGTGGTGCCGCGGGCTCCGGTGGTGGAGGTGATGGGTTCATCCCGGCCTCGCTGGCCGACGAGGCGCGTCGCCGGTACATCAACTACGCGCTGTCGGTCATCACCTCGCGCGCCCTGCCGGACGTGCGCGACGGCCTCAAGCCCGTGCAGCGCCGCATCCTGTACGGCATGTGGAACGACCTGAACCTGTCGTTCGACACGAAGTACCAGAAGTGCGCCCAGGTCGTCGGCGCCATCATGGGTCGCTACCACCCGCACGGCGACGCCTCCATCTACGACGCGCTCGTGCGCATGGCGCAGGACTTCTCCCTGCGCTACCCGCTGGTGGACGGCCACGGCAACTTCGGCTCGCTGGACGGCGACTCCGCCGCCGCCTACCGCTACACCGAGTGCCGCCTGGACAAGCTCGCCACCGAGATGCTCGGCGAGCTCGAGCGCAAGACGGTGGACTTCCGGCCCACCTACGATGGCACCCGCAACGAGCCCATCGTCATCCCCGCACGCGTGCCGCAGCTGTTGATGAACGGCACCACGGGCATCGCCGTGGGCATGGCCACCAACATCCCGCCCCACCACCTGGGCGAGCTGGTGGACGCGCTGGTGGCCCTCATCGAGACCCCGGCGCTGCTCACCAAGGACCTGCTCAAGTGGGTCAAGGGTCCGGACTTCCCCACCGGCGGGCAGATCCTCAACGACAAGAAGGAGCTGCGGGAGATCTACGAGACGGGCCAGGGCAGCGTCCGCATCCGCGGCGAGTGGGACACCGAGGAGCTCAAGCGCGGCGGGACGCAGATCATCATCACGTCCATCCCGTACACGGTGAACAAGTCCACCCTGGTCTCCAAGATCGGCGACCTGGTGCGCGAGCGGAAGCTGCCGCTCATCGTGGATGTGCGCGACGAGTCCACCAAGGACGTGCGCATCGTCCTGGAGCTCAAGAAGGACGCCAACGCCGAGCTGGTGATGGCGTACCTCTACAAGCACACGCCGCTGCAGACGACGTTCGGCGTGAACCTCACGTGTCTGGTCCCCAGCGAGGACAACCCGGAGGTCGGCACGCCGCGCCGGCTGAACCTCAAGGACATCCTCCAGCACTTCCTGGACTTCCGCTTCGGGGTCATCACCCGCCGCTTCCAGCACGAGCTGGGCGAGCTGCAGAAGCGCGTGCACCTGCTCGAGGGCTTCGAGAAGGCCTACGACGCGCTGGATGAGATCATCCGCATCATCCGTCAGTCCGAGGGCAAGCAGGACGCCGCCCAGAAGCTGATGAAGCGCTTCCAGCTGGACGAGCTCCAGGTGGACGCCATCCTGGAGATGAAGCTCTACAAGCTGGCCCGCTTGGAGATCCTGGTCGTCCAGAAGGAGCTCAAGGAGAAGCGCGCGGAGATCAAGCGCATCGAGGGCATCCTCAAGGACAAGAAGAAGGTCTGGGCCACCGTCAAGGACGAGCTCGGGGAGATCAAGGGCCTGTACAACGACAAGCGCCGCACGAAGATCGGCGGCGCGGGCTCCGAGGAAGTGGAGTTCAACGCGGACGCGTTCATCGCGGACGAGGATGCCCACGTGGTCCTCACCCGCGACGGCTGGGTCAAGCGCGTGCGCGAGGTGAAGGACCCGTCCTCCACCCGTCTGCGCGAGGGCGACGCGGTGATGACGGTGCTGGCCGGCAGCCTCAAGGCCAACCTGGTGCTGTTCAGCAACTTCGGCACCGCGTACGTCACCCGCTTCAACGACATCCCGGCGTCCACCGGCTACGGCGACCCGGTGCAGAAGCTGTTCAAGTTCGACGACGGCGAGCGCGTGGTCGCCGCCTGGTCGCTGGACGCCCGGCTCGACGCTCCGGCGAAGCTGGTCGGCGTGACGAAGCAGGGCATGGGCATGCGCTTCCTCCTGGAGCCGCACCTGGAGGTCTCCACGCGCGCCGGCCGTCGCTACGCGAAGACGGGCGAGGGCGATGAGATCATCGGCGTGCGCGAGGCGGGAGAGAAGGACCTGCTCGCGGTGCTGACCAAGAAGACCAACGCCCTGGTGTGCAAGGTGGCGGAGGTCAACGAGCTGGCCGGCCCCGGCAAGGGCGTCACCGTCATCAAGGTGGATGACGATGACCAGGTGGTGGAGTTCCTGGTCAGCGCGCCCAACCAGAAGGACGCGAAGATCGACTTCGACACGCAGAAGGGCCGCAAGCTGCAGCTCGCCCCCGCCAAGTACGGGGTGACGGGCCGCGGCGGCAAGGGCCACGAGATGTCCAAGCGCGACGCGGTGGAGGACGTGGCCCGGCCCGTCGTCTTCATCCCGTTGCCCGAGAAGAAGGATTAGCCAGAGGACGCCATGGCGACGAAGAAGGAAAGCTACACAGGCGCGGACATCCAGGTCCTCGAGGGCCTGGAGCCGGTGCGCAAGCGCCCGGCCATGTACATCGGCGGCACCGACAGCACCGGTTATCACCACCTGCTGTGGGAGATCCTCGACAACTCGGTGGACGAGGTCATCAACGGCCACGCCACCACCGTCGAGGTCACCCTCCACAAGGATGGCCGCAGCATCACCGTGGTGGACAACGGGCGCGGCATCCCCGTGGACATCATGCCCAAGCTCAAGAAGCCCGCCGTGGAGGTCATCCTCACGACGCTTCACTCGGGCGGCAAGTTCGAGCAGGGCAACTACATCCACTCCGGCGGTCTGCACGGCGTGGGCAGCTCGGTGGTCAACGCGCTCGCGCGCAAGCTGACGATTGAAATCAAGCGCGAGGGCAAGAAGCACGTCCAGACGTACGCGCGCGGCAAGCCCACCAGCCAGCTCAAGGTGGACGGCGCGGCGCGTGGCACCGGCACCGCCATCACCTTCGAGCCGGACCCGGAGATCTTCGGCGAGAAGCTGAAGTTCGACGCGGAGCTGGTGCGCGAGCGGCTGGAGGCCAAGAGCTACCTGCACAAGGGGATGACGGTCGTCTGGAAGGATGAGACCGCCAGCCCCGCGACGTCCGTCACGTACAAGCACGACGGCGGCATCGCCGAGTACCTCACCAAGGTGGTGGCCGAGCGGGCCAAGCCGCTGGTGCCGGCGGGCAGCACGACGTTCTACCACTCGCGCGACAACGGCGTGCGGCTGGAGGCGTCGCTGTGCTGGACGGAGGCCACCGACGAGCACATCCGCTCGTACGTCAACGGCATCCCCACCAACATGGGCGGCACCCACGAGGCGGGCCTGCGCGGCGCCGTCGTCAAGGCGGTGCGCAACTACATCGAGACGCACGACCTGACGCCCAAGGGCGTGTCGCTCACCGCGGAGGACATCCGCGAGGGAATCACGGCGATCCTCTCCGTCTACGTGGTGGAGCCGCAGTTCCAGGGGCAGACGAAGGGGCGGCTGAACAACCCCGAAGTCACCGCCCAGGTGGACGGCGTGCTGCGTCCGGCGCTGGAGAAGTGGCTCAACGACAACAAGAGCATCGCCGAGGCGGTGGTGGCCCGCATCATCCTGGCCGCCCGCGCCCGCGAGGCCAGCCGCGCCGCGTCCCAGGCCGTCAGCCGCAAGACGGCCGTCAGCCACCGGCTCAACCTGCCGGGGAAGCTGGCGGACTGCTCGTCCACGGACCCCAACGTCAGCGAGCTGTTCCTGGTGGAGGGTGACTCCGCAGGCGGCTCCGCCAAGCAGGGGCGGGACCGGCGCACCCAGGCCATCCTCCCCTTGCGCGGCAAGGTGCTCAACGCGGAGCAGGCGTCCACGGACAAGGTCGCCGGCAACAAGGAGCTCCAGGACATCGTCAGCGCCCTGGGCTGCGGCATCGGCGCGGACTTCGACATCTCCAAGCTGAGATACGGCCGTGTGTTCCTGCTGATGGACGCCGACAGCGACGGCCACCACATCGCCACGCTGCTGCTCACCTTCTTCTACCGCCACCTGCGCCCGCTCATCGAGAGCGGCGCCATCCACATCGCCCAGCCGCCCCTGTTCCGCGTGGACATCGGCAAGGAGACGTACTGGGCGCTGGACGAGGCGGACCGCGACCGCATCATCCGCGAGAAGGTCAAGGGCAACGCCAAGCCCAACATCATGCGGTTCAAGGGTCTGGGCGAGATGACGGCCGACGAGCTCAAGGAGACCACCCTGGACGTGAAGAACCGGATGAGCCTGCGGGTCACCATCGACAACCCCATCGAGACGGACCGCGTCATCAATGACCTGATGGGCCGGGACGTGAGCGCCCGCTTCCGGTTCATCATGGAGCGCGCCGGCGAGGTCGAGGCGCTGGACGTCTAGCCATCCGTCATCCTGCCGCGAGTCCCCGCCACCCCGGGTGTTGCCCCGAGGGCCGAGGCGGGGGCTCGTGACGGCCCTTTCTAGCTCGGCTAGATTCCGACGCCGTGAACACCTTTCGCCGACTCGCCCTGCTGCTCACGCTGCTGTTGGCCGTCCTCCCCGCCCACGCCCAGACGACGCGCAAGAAGGCCGCGCGCAAGAAGGCCACCCCTTCCAGCAAGGTGGTGAAGGCGAAGAAGAAGAAGCCCAACACCAAGGGCCAGAAGACCCCGGTCACCGCCGAGCCGACGGACGTCCAGGACGTCGAGTCGCCGCAGCCGCTCGTCTTCGGAGATCCCGAGCAGCCCACCCCCCCGGAGAAGCCCGTCACCACGGACAAGCCCACCGTGGCCACGCCCGTGCCGCCTCCGGCGACCAAGCCCCACGAGCCCGTCAATCCCAACGCGCGGCCCTCGCTGGCGAACACCCCCGCGGTGGCGTCCGGCACGGTGGCGCTGTTCTCGGTGGCCCGCACGCCGGCCACCACCGAGGCGGCCGCCCGCCTGGAGGGTGAGCTGACGCGGCACCTGCAGCGCGGCGGGGACATCCCGTTCGTGGACCTGGGCACGGCCTTCCCGCCCCCGGAGCCGACGCCGCTGACGCAGGCGGATGGCCTCTACGACGAGGGCCGGGCCGCGTACGACAACCTGGACCCGGAGGCCGCCGAGACGAAGTTCCGCGCCGCCGCCGAGGCCTACGAGAAGTCCCCCGGCGACTTCCGCCCGGAGCGGCTGGGTGAGACGTACCTCTTCCTGGGGGCCGCCAGGCTGCTCAACGGCGACGCCGCGGGCGCGAAGGCGGCCTTCGTGCGCGCCGCGGTGGCGGAGCCCTCCACCCGCCCGGACAAGGCGCTCTTCGGCCAGGACGTGCAGAAGGCCTTCGAGGACGCCCGCGCCGAGGTGAGCGCGCGCCCCGCCGGCACGCTGGTGGTGGAGTCCAAGCCCGCGGGCGCCAAGGTGAGCGTGCGCGGCCAGGAGCTGGGCGTGACGCCGCTGAGGGGCGTGACGGTCCCCGCCGGCCACCACGCCGTGGTGGTGACGCTGCCGGGCCACACGCCCCACGCCGAGTACACGGAGGTGAAGTCCGGCGCGAGCGCGCAGGTGAAGGCGGAGCTGTCCCCCGGGCCGGGCCTGACGGCCATCCGCGACGCCTCCGCCCGCGCGGGTTCCCAGGCCGCCTTCGACAGCGAGACCTTGCCCCCGGACACCGCCGCCATCGCCGACCGGCTGGACGCGCGCTACGTGGTGGTGGCCGCCGTGTCGCAGGACAAGAAGGGCAGGCTCAAGGCGGAGCTCCAGGCGTGGGACGTGCGCACCCAGGCGCGGCTGCGCGGCGTGGACATCGACCTGTCGGGCCGCGAGCGCGACCAGAGCCCGGAGGCCGCCGCCCAGCAGGCGCGCGACTTCATCCAGGGCGCCATCTCCCCGCGCGTCGCCGAGAGCGGCGCGTCCGGCCAGTCCCTGCTCAAGCGGCCCTGGTTCTGGGCCGTCGTCGGAGGCGCCGCGGCGGTCACGGCGGGCGCCGTCTTCGTGGCGACCCAGGACAAGGGCCGCCCGTTCAACCCCATCACCGGAGGAACAGGCTTCTGAGCTCCGGGTTGAATGACGGTTCGCCCGCTCGCGTCGCTCGTTTCTGAGGTTACCCCATGAGAGCCCTCGTCCTCGCCCTGCTTCCCTCGCTCGCCCTGGCGGCGTCCCCCGCACCCGCGCGGCGCGCCACCAGCCTCCTCATCCCCATGGACCCCGCGGCCGAGTCCGGCAGCGTGAAGATGGAGGGCTACATGAACGAGGCGCTGGGGAACTTCGCCGGGTTCACCGTCCGCAAGTCCGAGGAGATATTCGGCCTGCCCGCCGACCCCAACGCCCAGTCCGCGATGGAGCGCGCGCGCAAGGGCTACTCGGAGAGCGCCGCCGCCTTCGACAAGAAGGAGTACGACGACGCGGAGACGAAGGTGCGCGCCACGCTCAAGGAGCTGCAGAACGCTCCGGCGGCCATGCGCGGCTGCTCGCCCTTGTGCGAGTCGCTGGCGCTGTACGCGGCGCTGTTGCACCTGCGCGGTGACGTGGAGGAGGCGAAGCTGGTCCTCATCGACCTCATCGCTGTCTCCCCCACCTTCGAGCTCAACCCCAAGCGCTTCAGCCGGGACTTCATCGCCCTGCGCGTGCAGGTGGCCACCGGGCGCACGTCGCAGCTGCGCGGCAGCGCCACGGTGAAGTCGCGCCCCGCGGGCGCCCGCGTCTACGTGGACGGGGAGCTGGCCGGGTACACGCCGGTGACGATTCCGGCGCTGACGGTGGGCAAGCACCTGCTTCGCGTCGAGCGGCCCGGCTTCCGCCAGTACGGCCAGCTCATGGAGGTGACGCCGGATGACGTGGAGGTGAGCACGGAGCTGGTGCCCACGGCCGCGTACAAGGCCTACGACGCGCAGCTGGACCGGGTGGCCAGCGAGGTGTCGCGCGGCATCAGCCAGGCCAACGGCGTCGCGGGGCTGGGCAAGTCGCTGGGCCTGGAGCGGGCCATGGTGGGCACGGTGAGGAGCCACGGCGAGGGCACCGAGCTCATCCTGGGCTACTACGATTTGCGCAGCGGCCGGAAGATGGGCGGCCGGCGCGTGGTGCTCCAGGGCGACGAGTTCGGTCAGCTCAAGTCGGAGATGGAGCGCATGGTGAATCAGCTGGTGAACACCAGCGAGGGCGGCGGGGACAAGGTGGTGCGCAGCTCGGATCCGCTCGACAACCGGGGCGGCACCGAGGACTGGGGCGCCGAGGACCGCGGCGGACGGACCCGCAAGCAGGAGAAGACGAAGAAGCCCGGGGATGATCCGCTCGACGGGGTGTCTGGAACCGAGGACTGGTGACACGAGGCGCTTGTCCCCGGACGGGCGATGCCTAGAGTCCGGGGCTCTATGCGCCTGCTCGCCCTCCTGCTGCTCCCGTCGCTCGCGCTCGCCCAGACGAGCTCCATCGTCCAGGCCCCCCTGCCCTCACGGGGGCTGACGTTGCCGCCCACCGGCGCCGCGCTGGTGGATGAAGCCACGGCCCTGTCGCTCAACCCCGCGGGCCTGGGCTTCGTGCGCGCAGGTCAGCTGTTCTACCTGCACGAGCGAAACCTCGAGCAGGACAGCACCGCCGACGGCGTCTTCCTGGGCGCGAAGCTGTTGGGCCTGGGCCTGGGCGCGTCGATGGAGTGGATGCGCCCCCGCCACGGACCGGACTACCGGCGCACGTCGCTGGGCCTGTCCCTGGGGGCCCCCACGCTGCAGTTGGGCGCGTCCTGGCACGCGTTCGGCTCGGACGACGAGGACGTGGACTCGCTGGACACCTTCGACGTGGGCCTCACCGCCCGGCCCGCTCGCTACCTGTCGCTGGCGGCGGTGGCGAAGAACCTCAACGCCCCTGAGGAGGGCGCCTTCAAGATCGAGCGCGCGTACGACTTCGGCCTGGGCCTGCGCCCGCTGGGCGAGCGCTTCACCCTGGGCGTGGACTGGCTCTTCTCGGAAGGGGCCTTCCGTCAGGGGCAGGCCACGTACACGCTGCAGGCGGAGGTGATTCCGGGCCTGCGGCTGGGCGGCGGCGTGTCCCACGGCTTCGTCGACGCGGTGCCGCTGGCGCTCCAGCTGGCCGTGACGGTGGACACCGGCCACTTCGGGCTCACGTACGCGGCGGGCGGCGGGGAGAACGGCACCAACCACGTGGCGCAGGTGCGCCTGTCCACGGAGAACTACCGCTCGCTGCGTCCGCCCGGCGGCGTGGTGACGATGCTGGACCTCAACGACGTGCTGGCGGGCGGCGGCAGCCCGCTGCTGTCGCTGTTGGGCGTGAGCGAGGCGGACCCGTTCCTCAGGCTGTCGCGGTGGCTGGACCTGGCGGCGAAGGACGAGCGGCTGTCGGGCGTGGTGCTGAAGATGGAGGGCCTGCCCGGCGTGGACTGGGGCAAGGCGGAGGAGCTGCGCCAGGCGGTGCTGCGGCTGCGCGCGTCCGGCAAGCGGGTGATGGCGGTGCTGCTGTCGGTGGACGACCTGGGCTACTTCGTCGCGTCCGCCGCCGAGCGCGTCTACGCGCTCCCCGAGTCGTCGCTGCACGTCAACGGCCTGGCCGCCACGCTGCAGACGTACGGCGGGACGATGCAGAAGCTGGGCGTGACGTGGGACGTGGCGCGCGTGGGCAAGTACAAGACGGCGCCCGAGCAGCTCACCCTCACCGAGCCGAGCGAGGCCTCGCGCGAGGTGGTGAACGCCTACCTGGACAACGAGGTGGCCTGGTACGAGCGCGCCGTCACCCAGGCTCGCAACGTGCCGGTGGAGAAGCTGCGCGAGTTGCAGGCCGCGGGCCTGCCCACGCCGCAGCTGGCGCTGAAGCTGGGCTTCCTGGACGGCCTCATCCTGCCCTCGGAGCTGGACGGCAAGGTGCGCGAGCTGGTGCCGGGCGGGCGCTTCAGCGCCACGTACGCGCCGCGCGACGAGCGCGAGGGCCGCTGGGGCACGCGCCGCCGCGTCGCGGTGGTGCCGGTGCTGGGGACGATTGCCGGCGGCAAGAGCCGCGAGGACCCGCTGGGCTTCAGCCGCATCGCCGGGGCGGAGACGGTCGTGCGGGCGCTGGAGGCGGCGAAGTCGGACCCGTCCGTGGTGGCCATCGTGCTGCGCGTGGACTCGGGCGGCGGCGAGGTGCTGGCCTCGTACCTGATGTACCAGGCGGTGCTGGACGCGGCGAAGGTGAAGCCCGTCATCGCCTCCATGGGCGACGCGGCGGCCTCTGGCGGCTACTACGCGGCCATGGGCGCCACGGAGGTGCTCGCGCTGCCCACGACGATCACCGGCAGCATCGGCGTCTTCTACTTCAAGCCCGCGCTGGAGGGCTTGTTGGGCGAGAAGCTCGGCGTGAGCCAGGAGACCCTCTCCCGCTCGCCCATGGCGGACGTCTTCGGCATCTGGAAGGCGTGGACGCCCGAGCAGCAGGCCGCGGTGCAGCAGTGGGTGGACACGTCCTACGACATGTTCATCACCGAGGTGGCCAAGGTGCGCAAGAAGGACAAGGCGGAGGTGGACGCCGTGGCGCGCGGCCGGGTGTGGAGCGGCAACGACGCCCTGGCGCGAGGGCTGGTGGACCGGCTGGGCGGCCTGCAGGAGGCGGTGGAGTCGGCCCGCCGACACGCGGGCGTCCCGGCGTCGGAGGAGCTGGACCTGGTGCTGATGGGCGAGGCGCGCGGCTTCTTCTCCAGCCTGGGCGGAGAGCCGGGCGTGCAGGCGGCGCTCGCCCTGCTGCCCGCTCCCGCGGAGCCCTTCCCGTCCGCCCTTCGGGAGCTGGCGCGACAGGCGGGCGTGGACCTGGAGATGCTGCGCCCGGGGATGAAGGCGATGATGCCCTTCACCCTCACCGTCCGCTGAGGAACCCCCAGGCGGGCCGCGAGGTCGGCCCGCCAACACCGGGTGAAAAAACCGGGAGCGCCGCGAGGCTCCTCTGTTAGTGTTGTCTCCGCACCCCGGTCGGCCTTGGGCCACCAGGGTGTTCCAGGGACCGGCGGTTCGGCCTTTCGCGTATCTCGAAGGCCCCGCGCCCGGCTTCCTGTCCCACAGCCTGAGTCACCCTGCGTCCCCCCGCCCTCCCCTCGGGATGGCCCGTGAGGGACGCACACGGTCTGGAAACCTCATGAGCGAAAACCCCGATAACCGCGACCCCCGTGATGCCACCCCGCCGCCCGCGGCTGCCCGTCCCGTCCCTCCTCCCGAGGCGGATGACGACGGCGACGAAGGCGACGACGAGGGTGGCGACGAGGGCGAAGGCGGAGGCGCATCCGCGTCGGGCGGCCAGCCCGGCCAGCCCGGTCAGCCCGGGGGACGCCGCCGTCGTCGGCGCCGTCGTCGTCGTGGCGCGCAGGTGCTCTTCACCCCGGAGGGTCAGGCGTACCGCATGACGGCGGGCCCGGACGGCCAGCAGGTCCAGGTCTTCCTGACGCCGCAGGAGCTGGAGCAGTACAAGCAGCGCCAGGCGCAGCAGCAACAGCAGGGCCAGCAGCAGCCCCAGCAACAGCAGCAGCAGCAGCAGGGCCACGGCGGCGGCCAGCAGCATCAGCGCCAGCACCATGGCGGCCAGGGTCAGGCGCAGCAGCAGTCCAACCTGGCGCCGGTGGAGGGCGTGCTGGACACGGAGGCCAAGGGCCCCAACGCGTTCCTGCGCCAGCTCAAGCGCAACCTGCTGGCGGCGCCGGACGACCCGGAGCTGCCCAAGAACCTGGTGCAGAAGCTGCGGCTGCGGCAGGGCCAGTACCTGACGGCCTTCGCGCAGATGCGCGGCAACAAGGGCATCATCCAGAAGGTGGACACGGTGGACGGCCGCCCGCTGGAGGGCGTGTCCCGGCTGCCGCACTTCGCGGACCTGACGTCGGTGGACCCCACCGAGCGGCTCAAGCTGGAGAACGGTCACAAGGAGATGGTGACCCGGGTGCTGGACCTCATCTCGCCCATCGGCAAGGGACAGCGCGCGCTCATCGTCGCGCCCCCGAAGACGGGCAAGACCATCATGCTCCAGCGCATCGCCCAGGCGGTCATCTCCAACCACCCGGAGGCGCACGTCATGGTGGTGCTCATCGACGAGCGGCCCGAGGAAGTGACGGACATGCGCCGCAGCATCAAGGCGGAGGTGCTCGCGTCCAGCTCGGACCGGCCCACCGGGGACCACCTCAAGGTGGCGGAGCTGGCGCTGGAGCGCGCCCGGCGCCTGGTGGAGACGGGCAAGGACGTGGTCATCCTGCTGGACTCGATTACGCGTCTGGCGCGCGCCTTCAACAAGGAGGTCGACAACTCCGGCCGCACCATGTCCGGCGGCGTGGACAGCCGCGCGCTGGAGCGCCCCAAGCGCATCTTCGGCGCCGCGCGGGCGACCGAGGAGGCGGGCTCGCTCACCATCATCGGCACGGCGCTCATCGACACCGGCAGCCGCATGGACGAGGTCATCTTCGAGGAGTTCAAGGGCACGGGTAACTCCGAAGTCACGCTGGACCGCCTGCTCGCCGAGAAGCGCGTCTTCCCCGCGGTCAACATCGCCCAGTCCGGCACGCGCAAGGAGGAGAAGCTCTTCACCCTGCGCGAGTACGAGAAGGTGAAGAAGCTGCGGCAGATGCTCTTCGCGGTGAAGCCCGTGGAGGCGATGGAGGCCCTGGTGAAGCGGCTTTCGCGCTACACCTACAACGACGAGTTCCTCGACGAGCTCTGAGGGGTGCGCTGGGGGTGGTGTGGCGGGCCCGGCTTTGCTTAAGGTGGCGGCATGATTCAGGGCTCGGGCCGCTGCCACTACCACCCGGAGCGCGCCGGCCTCGGTGTCTGCGTGGAGTGCCGGCGGGTCATCTGCCGGGAGTGCACCACGCAGTTCGAGGGCATCAATCGCTGCGCGAGCTGCCTGGGGCGACGCCTCCAGGCGCTCGAGGGCCCCGCTGAGCGGCGCGAGTGGACGCTCGGAAGCGGCCTGCTCGCCATGGCGGGGCTGGGCCTCGTCTGGGGTGCGGTCTACATGACCCTGCACTTGGTGACGGGCTGAGCCATGGCCGTCTCCGCGCTCGAATTGCGGCCCCGGAACGCCATCGCGGTGATGGACGCGGCGCTGCGTCTGTGCGCCCGGAGCACGGGCGTCTGGGCCCTCACGCTGCCGGGGGGCGCCGCCGTCATCGCGTCCGTGCTGTACCTGGCGGAGGCGATGCGCATGGGGCACTCGCTGGTGCTGCCGTCGCTGGCGTTCACCCTCGCGTGGTTCATGCGGGGCGTGGGCCAGAGCGCGGCCGCGCACCATGTGCAGGCGGTGTTGCTGGGGCCGGCGGAGCCCACCACGTGGGCCTCGCTGAAGGCGGTGCTGGCCCGCCTGCCCTCGGTCTTCGTCGCGGTGGCCTACCTCTTCGTCTTCAACTGGCTGCTGTTCAACCTGACGTTGGGCATCGCGTTCTTCGTCGTGTCGGCGCAGAGCGTGGGCTACGCGGCGGTGATGGAGGGGCGCGGCTCGGTGCTGCGGCTGTACGGCCAGTGCTCGCGGCTCTTGGGCCCGGCGCGCGGCACGGCGCTGAAGGTGCGCTTCCTCATGTCCGTGCAGGTGCTGGTCTTCTTCAACCTGCACATCGGCTTGAACTTCCTGCTGATGATGGCGCGCAAGCTGTTGGGCGTGGACCTGACGTTCGCGGAGCGTTACGCCTCGCTGGACAACATGCCCTGGCTGCTGTTCCTGGCCGCCCTCACCTTCACGCTCTTCGAGCCCGTGCGCGCCGCGGCGGCGACCCTGCTGCTCGTCGACGGGCGCGTGCGTCAGGAGGGGTTGGACCTGTTGGCCGCGGCGCAGCAGTTGCCCACGCGCGCCACGGGCAAGCCCCTGGGACAGCGGAGCGCGGCGATGCTCGCGGTGTTGTTGGGGTTGGGCCTGCTGACGGGGACACCCGCGCGGGCTCAGGAGGACGCGCCTCGCGCGCCTGTGACGTCGAGCCGCGAGGCCGTGCGTCGGCTGGGACAGGTGGCTGTGGCCTGCGAGGTCGCGGGGCCGGAGGAGGACGCGCGCTTCGAGCAGCTGGGGGCGCTGGGGACCGGAGAGCGCGGCAAGTTGGACCGGCTGGTGCGCGCGGTGGAGCGGCAGGCCTACGACGACGAGGACTGTGACTCCGCGCTCGGCACGCTGGAGCAGGGTTTGGAGCAGGGCTCGCGGACGGTGCAGGCACAGGCGGCCGTGGATGCGCGCCAGGCCTCGGCGCGGGCGAAGGACATCCTGGCGCGGCCGGAATTCGCGGTGGCGCCTCCGGTGGAGAAGACCGCCGAGGAGCCCGCCGAGCCGACCCAGCCGCCAGACTGGTGGCGCCGCTTCACCACCTGGCTGGGAGAGTTCCTCAAGAAGCTCTTCGAGCGGGACGAGGCGCCGCCCACGCGGAACTTCACGCCGCCCGTCGTGTCCGGTGGCGCGGTGGCCAACACGCTGGTGGTGGTCATCGCGGGACTGACGGTGGCGGTGCTGCTGTATGTGCTCTGGAGCGCGCTGAAGAAGAACGTGCACCGCAAGGCAGGCGAGGGGCTGGAGGTGTCCACCCTGGACGCGTCGACGCTCGCGGGGGACGCGGGCCATGCGCTGTCGCGTCCGCCGGAGGGCTGGGCGCAGCTCGCGGACGAGCTGGCCGCGAAGGGGGAGTACCGCGAGGCGGTGCGCAGCCTCTACCTGGCGCTGCTGTCCCGTCTGCACCGCGACGGCGCGATTCTCTACGACGTGACGCTGTCCAACTGGGACTACCTGAGCCAGTTCAAGGGGCGCATGGAGTGGAAGCCCCGCTTCCGGGAGCTGACGCTGCGCTTCGACTTCGCGTGGTACGGCAACACGCCGGTGGGCAGCAGTGGCTACCAGGAGTTCCGAGCCCTGAGCGCGCCGATGCTCGCCGCGCCCACGCCCCAGGAGGCCACCGGTGCGTGACCGCCTCCCGTTGCTGGCGGTGGGCGGTCTGGTGCTCACCGTGGTGCTCGGCTCGATGCTGCTCTCGAGCGCGCGTCGTGGTGAGTTCGCCGACACGCTGTCCACCTACCGCGCGCAGGAGGACGGCGCGCGCGCGCTGTACCTCCTGGCGGAGGAGAGTGGCCTGCCGGTGACTCGCCGCATGGCGGACCTGCGCATCGGCACGACGGGCTCGACGACACCCGTGCTGCTCGCGGTGGAGGTGCAGGGCTCGCGAGAGGATGACCTCGAGCAGACACAGCTCGCCGCCGAGCCGGACGCGGGCCTGGGCGACGAGGACGTGCCGCGCACGGGCTTCAACACCTTCCGCGCCAGCGCACTCGACGACCGCGAGGTGACGGAGCTGCTCACGCAGGTGTCCGCGGGAGGCACCGCCGTCTACGTCCCGTGGGGCTCGCGGGAGAACCCGCTGCTCGACGCCTTGAGCGTGAAGCTCATCAAGGCCGACACGACGCTGCCCATGCGCACGCTGGTGCCCCCCTTCCCTTCTCCGTACACGCTCGGCGTGGAGCGGGTGGAGGTGAAGGTGCAGGCGTACCTGGAGCTGCCGGCCACCGCGGTGCCCGTCCTCGAGGACGAGCGCCTGGGGCGCATGGTGGCGGCGGTGGTGCCGCACGGCCAGGGCCGGGTGCTCGTGCTGGGCGCGCCGGAGCTGGCGATGAACGTGGCGCTGTCCCGCGCGGACAACGCGCAGTTCTGGCTCTCCACCCTGGCGGCGCTGGGCCCCGGCCCCTACGAGTTCGACGAGTTCCACCACGGCTTCACCAACGAGCGCTCCGTCGTCGACTTCGCCAGGCGCTACGGCCTGCACTTCGCGGTGCTCCAGTTGCTCGCGGGCGTGGCCCTCTGGTCCGTGGCGCTCAAGCGCTTCGGCCGCCCCCGTCCCCCGCCCGAGTCCGTGCGCGTAGGCGCCACCGATGCCCTGTTCGCCATGGCCCGGCTGTACCGCGAGGGGCGCCACCACGGCTTCGCGGCGAAGCTGGTCGCCCGAGGACTCACCCAGGAGCTGGCGCTGCACGCGGGCCTGCCCGCGCACGCGGCGCCCACGGCCGTCTCGGAGGCGCTGAAGGAGCGCGGCCGGGAGGACCTCGCGCGAGGCCTGCGCGAAGTGGTCGGCCGGGCCGACACGGTGAACAACGACTCCGACCTCCAGCAGCTCACCGCGCGCGCGGCCATGCTGCGGCAAGGTCTCCACCCCGCCGGCCCCGTCCGGCGAAGCACTTCCGGTACCCCATGAACGCGAACGACCCCGCCTCCCCGCTCGTCCAGACCGGCTCCGCCGTGCAGGCCGCCCATGCCATCCGCGAGGGCGTGCTGCGCGAGGTGCGCAAGGCCGTGGTGGGCCAGGACGAGGTGCTGGAGCTGATGCTCTGCGGACTCATCGCCGGCGGCCACGTGCTGCTGGAGGGTGTGCCCGGCGTGGCCAAGACGCTGATGGCCAAGGCGCTGGCGCGCAGCATCGGCTCCGACTTCAAGCGCATCCAGTTCACCCCGGACCTGATGCCCGCGGACATCCTGGGCACCAGCGTGTTCGACCTGAAGTCCCAGGGCTTCGTGTTGGTGAAGGGCCCCATCTTCACGGACCTGCTGCTGGCCGACGAAATCAACCGCGCCCCGGCCAAGACGCAGTCCGCGCTGCTGGAGGCCATGCAGGAGCGCGGCGTCTCGCTGGAGGGCCGCAACCTGCCGCTGTCTCCCCTCTTCACGGTGTTCGCCACGCAGAACCCGGTGGAGTCGGAGGGCACGTACCCGCTGCCCGAGGCGCAGCTGGACCGCTTCCTGCTGAAGATCGACGTGGGCTACCCCGCGCCCGAGGAGGAGGACGCCATCCTCGCCTCCGTGCACCGCGGCTTCGACGCCGGTGACCTGGCGCGCGCGGGAGTGCGCCCCGCGGTGACGAAGGAAGGCCTCTTGGGCGCGCGCGCCGCGCTCAACGAGGTCAACGTGGAGCCGCCGGTACTCGGTTACATCCGCAAGCTGGTGGCGGCGACGCGGACCTCCAGTCGCATCCGCCTGGGCGCGGGCCCTCGCGCGGGCGTGCACCTGCTGCTCGCGTCCAAGGCGCTGGCCGCCCTGCGTGGGCGCAACTTCGTCACGCCGGATGACGTGCGCTTCCTGGCGGGGCCCGTGCTGAAGCACCGGCTGCTCCTGTCGCCCGACGCGGAGCTGGACGGGGCCACGCCGTCGGACGTGCTTCGCGAGGTGGTGCAGGCGGTGGAGGTCCCTCGGTGATTCCCACCGGGCGCCTCTGGGCGCTGTTCGCGCTGCTGGCCGTGCCCATGATGGCCGCGGGGTTCTTCCCGGGCCTGGGCGGCGCCGTGCTGGCGTTGGACGCGCTGGCCCTGGCGCTCGCCGTGGTGGACTTCCTGTGGGCGCGCTCGGTGCGGCTGGAGGCGCGGCGCGTGTTGCCGCAGCGGCTCAACGTGGGCGTGCCGAACAAGGTGGAGCTGCGGCTGGTGCACCGGGGCGGCCGGACGGCGCGGGTGCGCGTGAAGGACGGCGTGCCGGAGTCCTTCACCGCCGCGCCCGACGAGGCCACGCTGGAGCTGCCCCCGGACAGCGAGACGCGCTGGGTGTACCGGGTGACGCCCGCCCGGCGCGGCCGCTTCGACTTCACGGAGGTGACCGCGCGAGTGTCGGGCCCGCTGGGGCTCGTCCTGCACGAGCGCGTGTTCCCCACCACGCAGACCATCTCCGTGTACCCGGACCTGCGAGGCGCCAGCCGCCTGCTCTTGTCCGGCGCCGCGCTGGACCTGGTGAACCTGGGCCTCCGGCAGCTGCGCCGCGACGGACGCGGCAGTGAGTTCGCGCGACTGCGTGACTACGCGCAGGGAGACAGCGCGCGTGACGTGGACTGGAAGGCCACGGCCCGTCGCGGACGGCCGGTGACGCGGGTGCTGGAGTCGGAGCGCTCGCAGTCCATCCTCATCTGCGTCGACGCGGGCCGCTCCATGGCCGCGCAGGTGGACGGACTCACCAAGCTGGACCACGCGGTGAACGCCGCGCTCTTCCTGGCCTTCGTCGCCGTGCGCAACGGAGACCGGGTGGGGCTCGCCGTCTTCGCGGACGGCGTGAAGACGTACCTGCCTCCCGCCGCGGGCCGCACCCAGTACCGGAAGATGGTGGACGCGCTCTACTCCACGACGCCCAGCCTGACGTACGTGGACTACCTGGCCCTCTTCAAGGAGCTGAACGTCCGCCTCACCCGGCGCAGCCTGCTGTGTGTCTTCACGGACTTCCTCGACGAGGAGCAGGCCTCCACCATGGTGGCCCCGCTCCATCGGCTCGCGCGTCGGCACGTGCCCCTGTGCCTGTCGGTCAAGGACACGGCGCTGCAGAAGCTCCTGCGCACGCCGCCTCCGGGGCCCGAGGAGTCGTTCCAGCACGCGGTGGCCTCGGAGCTGCTCGTGGACCGAGAGATGCTCAAGGCGCGGGTGAGTCAGGGCGGCGTGCAGATGCTCGACGTGCAGCCGGATGACCTGAGCCTCGCGGCTGTCAACCGCTACCTCGACATCAAGGCCCGGGGCGTCCTGTAACCGTGCATCCGCTCTTCCACCTCGGCGACGTCACCGCGCACCGCATCGACGACGCCGAGGCCGAGCGCCTCCAGCCGCTGCTGGAGCGCTGCGAGGACTTCTTCCGCCTGTGCTACGGCCGCCCCGCGCGCGCCGACGAGGCCCGGCAACTGCCCCTGGAGCGGCCCCCAGGAGTGACGCCCGAGCAGGGACACCTGCTCGCCCTCGTGGACCCGACGGGCGCGTGGGTGGGCCTCTTCGAGGGACTCCAGGACTTCCCGACGCGAGGCGAGGCGTACCTCGGCCTGCTGCTCCTGGAGCCAGGGACACGAGGACGCGGGCTGGGCGCGGGGTTGCTCGCGGGCTACGAGGACTGGCTGCGCGCCTCGGGCCAGCAGGTGCTGCGCGTGGGCGTGTCCGAGCCCAACCCGGCGGCGCTGCGCTTCTGGACGCGCGAGGGCTTCCAGGCGGAGACGTGGGTGGGACCGCTGACGCAGGGTGAGCTGAGCTACCGCGTCCTCAGGATGCGGAAGACACTGACGGCACCGGCAGCCACCCCGTGAAGCGGGTGTCGGTGTCGTTACCGCGCACCAGGTGCAACCCCCGCTTGAAGAGCGCGTAGACGCGGAAGAAGGACTCCAGCCCGGCGCGCTCGGCGGCGCTCATCGGGGCCGCGCCGAGAATCACCTTCGGGTCGCCCTTGCCTGAGTCGACGAAGCCGAGCACGCCCACCACCGGCAGCCGCACCCGCTGCCCACGAGCGAGCCGCGAGCCCAGCACCACCGCGTCGAGCGGGTCTCCATCATCCGCCACGAGCCCCGGGATGCTGCCGTAGTTGTACGGACACGGCACCGGCGACACGAAGTCCACCGAGCCATCCGCGCGCCGCTTCACGAACGAGAAGCGGGGGCACTCGATGAGGACCTCGGGCAGGGGCGGCAACGGGGGCAGGAGCAGCACCCGCCCCGTGTAGCACGGCCCCGACGCCCACGATGCCCGTCAGGCCACCGGGGGAGCGTCCGGGCCTGGCTCGGCCGGGTGGGCGTCTCTCAGCCAATCCGAGAACAGGTACGCGTAGACGCCCGCGCCCACCACCAGGGCGAACGTCACCTTGAAGGCCACCGACAGCTTGGGCGGATGGATTTGCGACACGGTGCCCTCGATGAAGCCCGCGAGCACGAACAGCGCGAGCGTCCCGAACAGGAGCTTCACCGCCGTCACCGCCTCCATGCGCAGCGCCTGTCCCCGGGTGAGGCCCTTGGGGGCCACCAGCCCGCGTGCGATGACGAGCCCCGCCGCGCCGGCGATGCAGATGGCCGTCACCTCGGGGATTCCGTGCGGGAGGATCCACGCCCAGAACCAGCCGGCCATGCCCTTCGCCGCGTACACCTGCGCCAGCGCCCCCAGGAACAGTCCATTGACGAACAGCATGATGGCCGTGCCCAGCCCCAGCGTCACCCCCAGGGCGAAGGCGAGGAAGGCCACCTGGATGTTGTGCGTGAAGAGGTACGACGAGAAATGGGCCTGCTGGTCGGCCGTCATCCCGTCGCCCTTCGCCTCGTCGGCGGCGCGCTGGACGGGGTCCAGGTCCAGGTGCTCGGCGGGCACCAGGTAGTGCGCCGCCTCCGGGTCCACCAGCATGCCCAGGTAGCCGAAGCCCCCGCCCGCGAGGAACAGCAGCACCGCGGCGATGTACATGCGCACCTCGCGGTGGAAGAGCGCCGGAAAGCCCCGGGCCACGAAGCCCCACACGTCCGCGAACCGGGGACGCCGCCCCGGGTAGGTCAGCGCATAGGCCCGGCCCACCAAATCATTGAGGTACGCGCTCACGTCCGCCGAGCCGCTTCGGGCCCGGACCCAGAGCAGGTCGCTCGACACGGCGCGGTAGAGCTTCCCGAGCGTCCGCGCGTCCTCCAGGCTCAAGCCCCTGAGGCCCCGGGTCTCCGACTGGTCCAGCAGCCGCTCGAGCTTCTCCCAGCGAGGCCGGCGCGACTCGATGAACTCCGCCATCTCCATGACGACACTCTAGCCCAGCGGGGAGGGTTGCCCACCCTGCCCTACGGACGGCAGTTGTGGGAAAACAGGAACATGACGTGTCGGCTGGCGTTGCTGGGGTGCCTTCTGGCCTGTGTGACGGGGTGCAGCTCCATGCGAGCGCTGTGCCCCCTCGAGGGCGGCCGTCCCTGGGTGGAGGTGAAGAGCCCGCACTTCACCGTCCGGACGAACCTGGACGTGGAGACGTCCGCCGAGGCCGCGCGCGACCTGGAGATGATGCGCCAGGGCCTCCTGCAGGCCTGGGGCGGCAGCTTCGACCCGCCGGGCACGGTGGAGGTCATCGTCCTGCGCAACCGCCGGGAGCTCTCCGAGTTCACCCAGGTCAGCATCGAGGGCTTCTCCGCGACGATGGCCGAGGGCCCCGTGCTGGTGATGGCGGGTCACAGCTACGCGCTCAGCGAGGAGGGCGCGGACATCTCCACGCAGGCCCACGAGCTGACGCACTACCTCTCCCAGTTCGCGCTGGTGCGTCAGCCCCGCTGGCTGTCGGAGGGGCTGGCCACCTACCTGGAGACCATCGCCCTCAAGCCGGAGAAGCAGGAGGTGGTGCTGGGGGCGAAGCACGGCCCCTTCCTGGACATCGCCCGGCGCCAGGGCTGGCGCACGCTGGACGAGCTGTGGGAGTGGGACCGCCGCGGGCCGATGAGCAGCGCGGAGTCCCAGCAGTACTACGTGTCCGCGTGGCTCTGGGTGCACTTCTTCATCAGCCAGCACGCCGAGCGCTTCGAGCGCTTCCAGAAGCGGTTGATGGGCGGGGAGGACCCGCGCGTCGCCTGGGATGCGGCGTTCCACGGCGTGAAGGACCTGGCCGGACAGGTCCACGCCTACGCCCTGGGCACGGTGCCCATGCGCTCCCCGACCATCACCGCGCCGCTCCTGCCCGTCTCCGGGGACATCGACATCCGGCCCCTGGAGCCCGCGGAGGTACACGCCATCCGCGCGCGCCTGTTCCTGATGACGCCGGGAGGCGCCACCCCCGAGGAGCGGCTGGAGAAGGCCGAGTTCGAGATGGCCCAGGCGCTGAAGGAGGACCCGGGCAACCTCACCGTGGCGCTGCTGCGCATCCGCAACACGGCCGAACCGGAGGAGCAGCTGGCGCTCGCGCGGGAGCTGGTGGGCCGCAGGCCCGAGAGCGGCCGGGCCTGGGACGCGCTCGCCCAGGCGCTGGACGCCGCGGGCTACGCGACGGAGGAACAGGAGGCCGCGAGGCTGCGCGCGGTGGAGCTGATTCCCGACAACGTCGGCGCGCAGGAGGGGCTCGCCCGCTACTACGCGCGCACGGCCCAGCCCGAGCGGGGACTGGCGGCGGCGCAGCGGGCACTCGCCCTGGCGCCGGGGAACGCGAGCGTGCTGGACACGTACTCCACCATCCTCTTCCAGCTCGGCCGGTGCCAGGAGGCGCTCGCCACCCAGCAGCTCGCGGTGGAGGTCCTCTACGAGGGCACGCCGGTGCGGCTGAGCCAGACGGTGCACGACACGCTGGCCCGCTACGAGGCCGTGTGCGGCGCCGCGCCCTCGGCGACCTCGCCCATCGGCGGCGAGTAGTCGCACCTCCCAGGTCCCCGGGGCCACGCACCCCTGGAGCCCGCAACGACGAAGCGCCGGAAGAGCCCAGGTGGGACTCGTCCGGCGCCTCGCGAAGCCGCGCGTGGGCGCGGGTTACTTCAGCTGCTTCTCCAGCGGCTTCTTCTCGTTGGAGTCGAGCTGCTTGGTCCAGTCCACCACGGGCGTCTGCCACGCCATGCCCGTCTCGGTGGGCTCGGGGGCCAGCTTCTCGAACTCGAAGCCGTCACCGCCGAAGTACAGGTACTCGACGGTGGCGACCGTGTACTCCTTCGCGGGGTCCAGCGCCTTGCCCTTGGCGTCCTTGAACTTGCCCTTGCCCGCGGCGGTGAAGCCGGAGATGAGCGCGTTGGGGTTGGACAGCTGCTTGGCCAGGTCCTCGCCCTTGAGCTTCACGACGAGCACCGAGTTCTCGAACGGCATCACCGAGTAGATGCTGCCGCGAGTCACCGCGCCCGCCGGCAGGTCGCCGCGGATGCCGCCCTTGTTGAGGATGGCCGCGTCGGTGCCGAGCGACTCGCGCACCGCGCCCGCGATCCACTTCGCCATCTGCGGCGAGGCCTGGGTGATGCCCGTCTTGGTGAAGCCGATCTGCTGGCCCAGCACCTCGTCGAGCTGCGCCTTCCACTTGGCGACCAGCTGCGCCGTCTCGGCGTCGGGCGTGCCACCGGCCACGTCGACGAGCTTGCCCTCGAACTGGGTGACCTTCTCGCCCGCGGGCTTCGCCGGGTCGAAGGTGATGTGCGCGCGCAGGTACTTGGAGAAGCCGCGGTCCAGCGACGCGAAGATGGTGCCGTTCTCCTTCGAGTACACCTGCGCCGGGCAGCGGCCGCCGGCCACGAGCGCCAGCTTCCACTCGGGGTGCTTGGCGACCACCGGCTGCAGCTCGGTGACGCAGGTGTCGGCGACGACGACGACGGTGTCCGCGCCGGCCTTGCGGGCCTCGGGGACGGCGCTGGCGAGCGCCTCCTCGTAACCGGTGACCTCGAGCCCCTCGGCGCGGCCGGCCATCGCCGTGCGCACGGTCTTCTCGGAGGCCAGGCCCACCACGCCGATCTTCAGGCCGCGGCGGTCGAACACCTGGAACGCGGGCAGGGACAGGTCACCCGCGAGCGCCGGGTCCTTCACGCGCAGGTTGGCCGCGAGGAAGGGGAAGCCGCCGGAGGCGCGGTTCTTGAGGAAGGCCTCCTTGCCGAACGCCAGCTCGTGGTTGCCCATGGCGGAGGCGGCGTAGCCCATGCGGCCCATGACCTCGGCGGTGGGGGCGCCCAGGAAGAAGGACGACAGGGCGGGCCCGTTCCAGTGGTCACCGGTGGCGAGCGCCAGGGTGCCCGAGTCCGCGCACGTGGCCTGGCCATCCTTCACGGGGCCCGGACAGTGCTTCTCGTTGTTCACCCATTGCCCGAGCAGCTCCGCGGCGCCGCCCTTGCCCTCGACGGGCTGGAGCTGGCCGAAGGTGCCGCCAGTGACCAGCAGCGTGACCTCGCTGGGCACCGCGGGCTTCGCGGGAGCGGCGTCCGGCTGTTCGGTGGCGGGCGCGGCGGGGGGAGGACTGCTCTTCTCGCAGCCGGCCAGAGCGCCGAGCGCGAGGACCAGCACGCCAGACAGGCGCGACTGGCGAGAGGGACGGAAGCGATAGCAGGGGGTCGAGTTCACAGCAGCGCCGTTTAGCACAACTCCGGACGTGATACGGTGGCCGGCGTGTCGGATCATTCGGCCCCTGAAGCCCCACCCTCACGCCGAGGAGAGCAGAGTCAGGACGCGGCGAGCGGGGAGAACCCTTCCGGTCGTACCTCGACCCAGCATTTCTGGGAAGAGCTGCAAAAGGGAGCCACCCACTTCCAGGAGCACGGCTCCGGGGTGCGACAGCAGGGGCGGCTGAGGCAGTTCGCCCATGGGATGAGCCTGCCGTTCCACATCGCCCGGGCCTTGCTGGCGGACTCCGCCGCGCGCTCCCGGTACCTGCGTGTGGGGATGATGCAGACGCTGGTGGCCCTGGCGCTCTCCCTGACGTGCATGGGCTCGGCGAAGAAGGCCGCGAACGCGGTGGACGAGCGGCGGGACGCGGCCGTCGAGGCGGAGGTCTCCCGGGTCATCCAGGCGGCCGCGCACGCCATGGCGGAGGACAAGGCGAAGGATGTCGACCCGGAGGTGATGGAGCGCCTGCGCGAGCGGCGCCGACGACGCATCGCCGCCAGGGAGCGAGCGAAGCAGGAGGCCGCAGCGGGCCCCCAGGCCGGGGATGAGGCCTCCGCGCCACGGGGAACGGCTGGAGGCACTGCGGGCACGGCCGTCGCGGGGACCGAGGCCGCCGAGCAGGGTGACGGCGAGGAGTCCGAGGAAGAGCAGGCCACGGCGCCGGGAGACGAAGAAGGGGCCGCTGAACAGGAGCAGGCCTCCGGGACACCGGCGCCAACGCACTTCGCGAAGAAGCCTGGCTCGACGCCCCCAGCCGGAACGTCCGAGACAGCGTCGGCGGAGCAGTCCGCGAAGGCGGGAGACCAAACGCGGACCTCGGAGCGCCAGGAGCCAGGCTCCGAGAGCAAGGCGAAAACCTCCGAGAAGCTCGCGGCGGCGGCGCAGCGCGCGGAGCGGAGGGATGCACGCACCGCCTCCGAGAACCCGGGGCAAACCCCCGAGAAGCTCGCGGCGGCAACGCAGCCCTCCGAGCCGACCGATGAACGCTCCGCCTCCGAGGACGAGGCAGCAGATGCCCAGGCCCCCGCGGCGACGCGGCGCGCGGAGACCGCCATCCCGGGCAAGCCCCCGACCGGTTCGGACGCCATCGAGGACGACACCCTCAAGGCCCCGGAGAGCACCGAGGCCGTGCTGGATGACGTGGACTCACTCCCGCCCGACGTGCGCGAGAGCCTCAAGGCCGCGAGCGCCGCCATGAAGCAGGCCGTGGAGGCCGAGGCCGCGCGCGACAAGGCGCTCGAGCAGCGGGTTCGCGACGTCGAGGCCGCGGCGAGCGGACAGAGCGACGGAGGGCCGTCCCTCGCGAGCGCGCTGGGAGCGCTCATCGCCGATGCAGTCACGACAGAGCTCAAGCAGAGCGCCGCCGAAGAACAGGCTGACGGTGGCATCGCGGGAGCCCCCTCGTCGAGCAAGCCCCAAGAGAAGGTCGAGCCCCCTCCTCAAGAGGAGGAGGACGCCCTGCCCTTCCTCTCGTACAAGGGCTTCTCGTTGCTCAGCCTGCCGTTCTGGATCGCCCTGTTCGCGGCGATGCAGCTCGCGCAGTGGGTCATCATCGCGCTCTCACGCGACTACCACGACGTCATCTCGCGCGACGCGAGCCTGCTCACGCGCATCGAGCCGGAGGACGAGGCCTTCACGCCGCACGTCCGACTGAACGTGCAGTGGCTGCGCAAGAAGGTCCAGCGTCGGGTGCGCGCGATGCTCCTGTTCGCGGTGGGAGTCCCGGCCGCGGTCTTCGTCGTCTCGCCCTTGTTCTGCACGGGCTTGAGCGGCCCGTTGATCACGGCGATCACCTCGCTGTGGGGCATGTGGTGGCTGATGGTGTTCACCGCCGCCAAGAGCTGCCGTGCCTGGGACGAAGTGGAGGGCCGTCGGCCTCCGTGGTTCCTGCGCGCGTGGACGACGCTCACCACCCGCGTGCCCGGCCTGCGGTGGGGGATCCTCCAGCGCTACGGCGCCATGTGGACCCAGCGCACGAGCGAGGTCTACGCACCCGTGGCCTCGGTGGAGCGCCACCCTTGGGCCTACGCGGGCCTGTCCCTGGTCCGCTTCGTGGGCTCCTTCGCCCCGCTGAAGTTCTTCGTGCGGCCACTCATCCCCGTGGCCTCCGCGCACATCCTCCAGCACGAGCGTACCCGTCGGCTCACTCACACCAGCCCGGACCAGGATCACCCCGCCAAGGACTCCTGAGAGAGCGCCTCGTCACTGGGCCCAACGCACGACGCCGCCACACAGACATCGCCCTCACGGGCAGCCGCACGAGGCGGTCGGCATGGAGTCCCAGAGAAACCGAAGCGCGGCGAGCCACTCAGGTGTCGCCGCCTCGGGCCCGCTTCCGCGTCGCCAGCTCCGAGTCTTCAGGCACCGCCTTCGTGGGCAGCGGCACGACCCCGTCGGCGCGAAGCCGTCCGTCAACCCAAGCGCGCGGGCCGCTCAGGCGTCGCCGCCCCGGGTCCGCTTCTCCATCGTCGGCGGCTCCGAGCCCTCTGGCGCGGGCCCCGTGGGCAGCGGCGGCGCGGTGGGAGCCGCGGGCGCGGTCATCTCCAGTCGCTCGCCCGTCTCGCGCGAGTCCGGCAGCGCGATGAGCGCCTGGAGCTGCAGGCTCACCGCGCGGAAGAACCCCGTGAGCAGCTCGGGTCTATCCGCGAGCAGGTCCAGGAAGTCACGCCGGTCGATGATGAGCACGCGCGTGTCCACCGCGGCCACCATGTCCGTGGGGCGCGGCGCGCCATCCAGCAGACTCACCTCGCCGAAGGCCTGCTTGCCCTGGAAGCGCAGCACGTGCTCGCCGTCGTGGAACGCGTCGATGGCGCCGTCGACGATGACGTAGAGCGCGTCCCCCGGGTCCCCTTGCGCGTAGATGCGCTCACCGGCGCGGAAGAAGCCCTCACGGGCCACCGCGGCGATGGCCGCGATGTCATCCACGTCGCTCTGGGAGAAGACGCTCACGCCCTCCAGCTCGAACATCCGTTGGACAATGCGGTCGCTCAATTCACCCTCCTGCGGGAGCACGTCCAGCCCGTTCACCCGCGCGATGTGGCGGGCGCACGCGCGCAGCACCACGTCCTCGCTCTGCACCAGCGCCGCCAGCCTGCGCCACAGCCGCCCCGACGCCCCGGGAGGCAGCTCCCGATGGTGCGCCTCCACCTGCTCCATCACCAGCTCCCGGTCCTCCTCGGAGAGCAGGTTGTCCAGCAACTCCAACGCCAGCGCCCGCCGCCGCGCATCCTGCCCCACCAGGTTGTAGTGGATGCCGCGCATGCGGTGCGACGAGTCCAGCAACCCCAGCAGGAAGAACGACAGCTCGAGCGCCTGGTCCAGCCGGTCGCCCACCGCGCGGGTGAGCAACGAGCCATCCCCCAGCGCCGCGCGCACGTCGCGATAGGCCCCCACCAGCGCCCGATACGTGTCCCGCCGACGGCCCAGCGCCTCGCGCACGCGGTCCACATCCACCGGATGCTCGGGGTGCTCGTCGCGAAGCCGCGACAGCTGCGCGCCGATGCGGAAGTGCAGCGAGGCATCGTCCCGCACGTTGGAGAACAGCAGCGCGTCCAGCGCCGCGGGCGTACCGATGCCACGCAGCACGCGAGGCAGCTGCAGCCGCATCGCCAGCGGCGCCTTCTTGTTGTTGAGGTGCTCCTCCACCAGCGGCGTCACCGCGTCACCCAACGCGATGAGCGCCTCGCGGGCCGTCTTGCGCTCCTCGCGCCACGTGAGGAAGGGCAACAGCCGGGGCGCGAGCTCCACGTAGCCGCCCTCCCCCACCGCGGCCAGCGTCACGCGCCGCACGGTGGTGTCCCCATCATCCAGATACCGCGCGAGCGGCCCCGCGAAGCGCGCGTCCTGGAGCCGCCCCAGGAGCTTCGCCACCTCACGGCGCTCCATCACCGGAGCCCCCTCACCCCGCGCGAGCAGCTCCTCCAGCGACGCCAGCGCCGCCGCGCTCCCCGTCGACTTCACCAGGGCGCCGATGGCCGCGCACCGCAGCCCCACGTCCGGGTGGTTGAGCAGCGCCGGCAACAGCCGCTCCGCCCGCTCCGGAGACAGCCGCGCCAGCGCCCACACGGCCTGGTCCCGAGGCCGGCGAGGCCCCTCCTCCACCAGCCGCTCCAGCACCGGCGCCAGCTCGCGCGCCTCCAGCTCCAGCGCCAGGGCCACGCCCCGCTCCAGCACGCGCTCATGGGGATGTCGCAGCAGGGCCGGCAGGTGCTGTCGCAGCGACACCTCGGCCTGCTCCATCATGTCCACGGCGCGCAGCACGCGGTCCGGCATGGGGGCCGACAACGCCTCCGTCAACAGGCGCTGCTCCTCCTCCCCCTCCAGCTCCACCTCCTCTTCCTCGTGCGCGCCCACCTGCTCACCCAGCGCCGCGACGTAGGCGGGCTTGAGCCGCACCAGGAGCAACGCGAGCGCCGCGCACATGGCCACCACGGCCACCGCCATCGACATGCCCGTGGCCGCGCGCCCCGCGCCGATGAGCAGCAGACCTGCCACCACCACGCCGCTCTTGCGGAGCAGTCCATCCACCGCCGCGCGCAGCCCCTCGCGCTGGTCATCCGGCACCGCCGCGTAGAGCAGCTGGATGCCCACCGGGAGGATGGAGTAGCTCACCGCCGTCTCCACCAGCCGCAACAGGTGCACCGGCCACAGGTCGGGCGTCACCAGCGTCGCGCCCGCCAGCGGCGCGAGCACCAGCGGCACCAGCGCCACGTAGCGCAGGAGCCCCAGCCGCTTGAGCAGCCGCTGCGTCAACAACAGCTGGAACGCGACGCAGAACAGTCCAATCCACAGCTGCAGCGAGCCGAAGAGCGCCGCCAACGCGTCCTCGCTGAGCTGGCCCTCCAGCCGGATGCGGAACAGGTAGTCGACGAAGGCCGACAGCACCGCGAACGAGATGCCCAGCGCAGCGAGCACCTGCGCGTAGGGGCTCTCCGCCAGATAGCTGAACGCCATGAACGACGTGGGCGCCGGACGCCCCCGGGGCGGAGGCGGAGGCTCACCGCGATACAGGTGGTGGAAGATGGCGCCCGCGACCAGGAGCCCCAGCCCGCCGCTCACCACCATGGCCGGCGTGCCCAGCCGCTCCGCCAGCCCCTGGACCAGCAGACCTCCGACGATGCCGCCGCCCATGGCGAAGCCGTTGAGCGCGGTGAAGGCGCGCCGGGCCTCGCGCGCATCGAAGGCGGACGCCATGCGCGCCCAGAACCGGAACGACACGAAGGTCGAGAACGTGTCCGCGAACAGGTACAGCGCCAGCGCCGACGTGCTCACGCCCACCGACAGCGCCACCGCCAGCCCCATCGACACCACGCCGCCCAGCCCCGTCAGCACACCCGGCGACTCGAACGGCGAGCCCGGCTTGAAGCGCGGCAGCACCGTCAGCGCCGCGGTGATGAGGGCGCCCAACAGGTACAGGTAGGGCAGCGCCTGCGAGTCGAAACGGGACAACACCAGCGCGTTGGCCGCCGTCTTGAGCTGCGTCACCCCTGCGATGAGCGCGAACTGAAAGGCGGCCGCCGGCAAGAGGCGGCGGTTCCAGGATGAGGTGGCGGAGGGGGGCACGTTGCGCGAGGGGCGGCGAGGCTACCCCACCACCCCGACAGCCATGATTAACACAGACGCCCGTCCGCTCGCGCCCCCCACCGGGCTCTCGGCGGGTACCCGGCCAGGCGGGGCCCCCGCGGGGCTCACCTGGGAATACCCGTGGCCACCCATGCTCCCCCGCATGCCCGGAGAGCCGGCTACACTGCCCGCCGTGACGACGGCCACCGACACCTTGCTGGACGGCACCCACACGGTGCTCACACCGGAGTACGTGGAGTTCCGCTTCACGCTCGCGGGCCTGTACTCGCGCTTCCTGGCGTGGCTGCTGGACTCGGTCATCGTCGTGGTCATCAGCCTGGCGGTCATCCTGGGGCTGAGCCTGGTCATGGCCGCCTTCCCCGGCGTCGCGAGCGCCCTGGGCATCGTCGTCTACTTCCTGGTGGACTGGGGCTACGGCATCACCCTGGAGACGCTCTGGAGCGGCCAGACGGTGGGCAAGCGCGCCCTGTCCCTGCGGGTCATCCAGGAGAGCGGCGTGCGCATCGGCTTCTATCACGCGGCGCTGCGCAACCTGGCCCGTCCCGTGGACCGGCTCCCCCTGCTGTACCTGGTGGGTGGCGTGACGGCGCTCGTCTCCGGCTCGCAGCAGCGGCTGGGGGACATGCTCGCCGGCACCATCGTCGTGCGGGAGCGGCGGCTGAAGGTGCCCTCCGCCATCAACGCCTCCGGCGAGGAGGGCCTGCTGGCGGATCCGCTCTTCGTCTCACGCGTGAAGCGGCTGTCCACGGAGGAGCGGGAGCTGGTGCTCACCGCCGTCCTCCGCCGGGACGAGCTGCGCATGGAGGCCCGCCTGCGCCTGTTCGCCGCGCTCGGCGCGCGGCTGCAGGACGCGCTGGCGATGGAGAAGCCGGCCCACCTCTCCGACGAGAAGTGGACGCTGCTCGTCGCCGCGGCCCTCCTGCCCAACGCTAGAAGTACGCCGCCACGCCCGCCGACAAGGTCAGCGAGTTCTGCGTCTTCTCGTTGAGCGCGATGTAGAAGTTGTACTGCGCCCTGAGGCCCACGCTCACCGAGTCCGACGTGAAGAAGTCCACGCCCACGTTGGGACCGATGCCGACGAAGTTGCTCATGCTCTCCTTGAAGACGATGAGATAGCTGATGTCGGAGCCGACGTAGGGGCGGATGCTCTCCTCCATCAGCAGGTAGCGGATGCCCAGCGACGGGGCCAGCCCCACCACGCGCTTCCTGGCCGGGTCCGTCGTGTCGCGGGGGAAGGCCACCTTCGACAGGGACACCAGCTCGAAGCCGTTCTCGATGTAGAGGCTCGCGTCGATGCCCAGGAAGAAGGCGTCGTCCAACCCCTTGGTGCGGTTGAAGTCCATGTAACCCAGCGACAACCCGAGGCTGCGATTGGCGAACTGGGCGTGGGCCGGAGCGGCCCCGAGCAGGGCCAGCGCAAAGGTGAAAGCACAGAGCAAGGTACGCATGGACGGCCACTCTAATCGTGCAACCCACCGAAATCAGCCCGGATTCAGCCCCCGCCGAGGCGTTGCACGACAGGAGGCGCTCTCCTACACTCGGTCGGCCATGCGCCTTGCCCGCCTCGTCACCACGGTCTCCCTGGTCTGCGTGCTCCCGCTCGCCGGCTGCCTTTCCACTCCGCCGCCACATGAGCGCGCGCTCATCAACAATGAGCTGTGCACCCAGGAACTGCACAACCAGAACCTGGTGAAGGCGGAAGTCTATTGCGACCTGGGCCTGGAGTTCTCCCCCCAGTACGCGGACCTGTGGGCCAACAAGGGCATCATCGCGATGATGTCCGGCCGCAAGGAGGACGCGAAGAAGCACTTCATCAAGGCCCTGCGCTACAACCAGGAGCACCTCCAGTCGTACCAGAACCTGGGCTACCTCTATAACGAGGAAGGCGCCTACGGGAAGGCACACGACAACTTCCGCCGCGCCCTGAAGGTCAATCCAGACAACCTGGAGACACGCTACAACCTGGCCTTCACGATGATGAAGATGAAGAAGTACACCGAGGCCAAGAAGGAGCTGCGGACGCTGCTGGCCATCAACCCCAACCTGGCCGCCGCGCACCACACCCTGGCCATCATCGCCTTCGAGGAGAACCAGTACGAGGAGGCCGCGGAGCACCTGGCCCAGTCCGCCGCGACGGACCCGAACAACCCCGACGTCTGGCATGACTACGGCAACACGCTGATGGAGCTGGGGCGCTTCGTCGACGCGCGCGAAGCCTTCGCCAACTGCAACCAGCTGGACCCCAAGATGACCAGCTGCGTCAACAACCTGGCCCTGGCCCAGCGCAAGGCGGCGCTCACCGACGCGGGCCTGCGTGAGGTCAAGGACACCCAGCAGGCGGAGAACTCCGCCCCCTCGCTCTTCACCCTCGCCCGCACCTACCGCGAGAAGGGGCTTCTGGCCGAGGAGGAGACCACTTACAAGAAGTGCGTGAAGTTGGATGGGAAGTACGCCCCCTGCCACTTCGGCCTCTTCGAGCTCTTCCAGGACGCCAACAAGCACGAGCACGCCGAGGTGGCCTGCAAGAACTTCATGAAGTATGCGACTTCCGAAGAGTTCCCCACCGAGTATCAGACGTGCGAGAAGTACCTGAGCAACGCGACGTTCTGATGCCCCGCTGTTCCCTGCAAGCACCACCCCCTCGATGAGCGTCCGTCTCACCGTCACGCAGCGCAGCGAGGCCGGAGCCAAGGGCACCGAGCACGTCCTCACCGAATCAGTCATCACGCTGGGGCGCGACAAGTCCTGCCAGGTGGTGCTGGCCCAGCAGGCGGTGTCGCGCAACCACGCGCGCATCTGTCAGGAGGGCACGCTCTTCTTCCTGGAGGACCTGGGCAGCGCCTATGGCACCCAGGTCAACGGCAAGCCCCTGCCCAAGGGCGAGAAGCGCCTGTTGCGCAACGGCGACGTCATCGCGATTGCCCAGTACGACGTGCGCTTCGACAAGGTGACGGAGCTCATCAACGCGGACGCCACGTCGGAGAAGACGTCCTTCATCGCGCGCGACAACCTGAAGGACGTGATGCGCGGGCTGTCCTCCTCGGAGGAGCGCTACCTGCGCATCATGAACGGGCCCCGCGAGGGCGAGCGCATCGAAATCGCGGACGCGTCCGAGCTGGTCATCGGCCGGGACGAGAAGGACGTGGACATCGTCCTCAAGGACGACCTGACCTCGCGCAAGCACGCGAAGATCCGCCGCGACTGGTCCGGCACGCACGTGGAGGACCTGGGCAGCCGCAACGGCATCAAGGTCAACAAGAAGCGGGTGAACCGCAAGGCGCTCAAGGACAACGACGAGGTGGAGGTGGGCGGCACGCGCTTCCTCTACGTCGACCCGGCCGAGCCCGCCGAGGAGCCCGTCCAGCTCGCCACCGACGTGAAGAAGGCCCCGCCTCCGTCGCCCTCGCGCCCCGCGCCGGTGCGCAAGGAGAAGCCCCCGGAGCCGGAGCCCGAGCCGGCCCCTCCGGAGCCGGAGCCCGAGCCGGCGCCTCCGGAGCCGGAACCCGAGCCCGCCCCCATCGAGGAGCCCATCCAGTCCTCGCAGGAGAACTCCGTGCCGGACGAGGTCGCTCCGGGCGGCGCCATGGCGATGCTCAAGGACAAGCAGAAGCTCGTCCCGCTCGTCGTCATGGGCGTGGTGGGGCTGGTGTTCCTGGTGCTGCTCATCGCCGTGGTCGCCGGCGCCTGAAGTCCCCTGGGGGCGCGGGCACGACCTGCCCGCGCTCACCCCGAGGACGGCGTCACGTCAGCGCTTCGGACGGGCGGCCTTGAGGCTCTCGGCCTGCTTCTTCAGCGCGAGCAGCGTGCCCTTGGCGCGCTGGGTGGAGCGCTTCTTCAGGCCCGGGTCCAGCTCGATGGCCCGACTCAGGTCCTTGAGGCCCTCGGGGACATTGCCCCGGCGCAGCAGGATTTCGCCGCGGCCCACCAGGGCGTCGCCGTGCGAGCCATCCAACGCGAGCGCGCGCTGGTAGGCGTCGAACGCGGCGTCCACGCGCTCCATCGTCAGCAGCGTGGCGGCCAGCTGGGTGTGGAAGGCGGGCTCCTGGGGCGCGGCCGCCGTCAGGCCCTGGAAGATGTCCAGGGCCAGCCGGGTGCGGCCGGCCTGGAGCATCTTGTGGCCCACGGCGGCGTACTCGAAGAGCCGCTCACGTGTCATTCCCAGGAACTGCCCCAGCTGGAGGTCGCCCTTGACGAGCTTCTCCACCAGGGCCTTCGGAATCCGCACGTCCGGCGTACCACCGCGCTCCGGTTTGCCGCTCAAGACCACCTCGCGAGGGGCCCGTCAGCCAGGGCCCCTCTTGTTGCCATGGGTCAGATGAAGATGTTGCTGCGCGGCTTGACCATATCATTCAGCGAGTTGATCTCATCCAGCGCCTTGAACATGTCGGCGACGGACTTGAACCGGTCCTCGAGGGGCTGCTCCTTCTCGGACTCCTTCGGCTTGCCCAGTACGGCGATGGCCTGGGTGATGTGGTCGTTCACCTTCTGCATCAGCGCGTCGCGCTGCTGGGTGACGTCCCCCGCCTTGGCCGTGTCCTTCTTGTCCTTGGCCGGCTCGGGCAGCAGGTTGAGCACCGAGGGGGTGTCCTTGTACTGGAACTCCAGGTCCTTGCCGTGCTTGAAGGTGGCGCCGCCGCCCTCGTCGCCCAGGACTTCCTTGCCCTGGTTGGCCCAGTCGTCGGAGTCCTTGCCCATGACGAGCAGGTCCCGGCTGTTGTTCTGGAACGTGTCGTTCCACTGGAAGGCGACGGTCGTCTCGTAGCCGTCCTTGGTCAGCTCACCGACCTTGCCCTTGCCCTTGTCGATGTCCGTGACGGCGATGTGGTCCGCGCCGTTGGTGATGTCCAGCTTGCCCGTCACCGTCATCCCGTTGTTGCCCCAGGGCACGGTGGTGCAGTTGATCTCCGTCCCGTCCGGCAGCTGGAACGTGGTGTTGCGCTTGAAGTCGAACTTGCCGCCGTCGCTCTCGTCGACGTGCGGGTCACCCCAGATGCGGGTGCTCTTGCCGTCCGGACCGGAGATCTTCCACTCGAACTGGCCCAACTGCTCGATCTTGTAGCCGCCCGGCGTGGTGATGGTGCCCTTGTCGTCCACCTTCAGCTTGTCCGGCGAGCGGAAGGTGTTCTCGTCGATGAGAGGCTTCTCCGTGGGGAACACGTTCCCGGAGTCCACGTTCGCGGTCAGGTCGCTCACCCGGACCTGCTCGGTCGAGAACGAGTTCTCGCTGAGCTGGTTCAGCGCCTTCACCGCGGACTCGATGTCCGCGAACGCGCTCTCCACCGTCTTCTCGATGAGACCGAGGTTCTTCGTCAGCTCCGCATCGCTCAGCCCGACCTTCGTGCTGCCAGTGCTGAGGGTACGGGAAGCGTTGCCGGCCTGGTTGACACTCGTCATGACTTCCTCCCGAATCTCGGGGAGTCCGCGCTGAAGAGCACGCACTCCCGCCTTCCTTCCATTGTCGGTGCGCGGCCTCGCGAGTTGCGTTGAAACGCGAGGATTCCGATCACGACGGCGCGGGTCGGAAGTGACGCCCCCGCGCCCCACCCTGCCCCGGGGCTACCGGGTGGAGATGCGGGCCACCGGCTGGATGTTCAGCTCGGGGGACAGCTCCTGGTAGCTGAGCACGGAGAACGAGGGGTTGAACTCGTACTCCAGCAGCTTTCGCACGTAGCGCCGGATGTCCATGGCGGTGAGGATGACGGGGCGCTGGGCGGACGGCGGCAGGTGGCCACACTCCGAGCGCACGGCCTGGACGATCTCCTGCGCCAGCTCCGGCTCGAGCGCCAGGTGGGCGCCCGCCGAGGTGCGCTTGATGGAGCCGCGGATGGCCTCCTCGATGTTGGGGTCCAGCAGGTAGACGACCAGCGTGCCGCTGCCGCGCGCGTACTTGTGGGAGATGTAGCGGCGCTGCGAGGCGCGGACGTGCTCGGTGAGCATCACGTTGTCCGCCTCCACCTGGCCGTACTCCGACAGGGCCTGGAGGATGCCGCGCAAGTCGCGGATGGAGATCTCCTCCTCCACCAGGCGCTGGAGGATGTCCGTGAGCTTCAGGACGTTGACGACCTTGGGGATGACCTCCTTGACGATGGCGGGGAAGGCCTTCTCCAACTGCTCCAGCATCGTCTGCGTCTCCTGCACGCCGACGAACTCCCGCGCGTTGCGCCGGAGGATGGCCGCCACGTGGAGGATGATGTAGCCGGGCACGTCCCACGTCGTCAGGCCCGCGGCCTCCAGCGTGTCGCGGTGCTGCTCAGGCACCCACGCGGCCGGCTGGCGGGTGGCGGGGTTGATGGCCTCGAAGCCCTGGATGTTCATCAGGCGCAGGCGGTCCACCGTGTCGTTGACGAGCACGTGGCCCAGCGTGGCCTGCCCGGTGACGACGGGCACTTCGTTGATTTGAATCTGGTACGCGCCCGGCGGCAGCGACGAGTTGCCGCGCGCGCGCACGCCGGGGAAGCGGACACCCAGCTCCACGAAGAGGCCATCGCGCATGAACGGGATGAGCTCGAAGAGGAACTTGCCGTTGTCCTGACGCGAGTCCACGTACGGCACCAGCGCGTCGGAGACCTCCAGGACGATGGGCGTGACGACGGGGATGAAGAGCTCGGAGTCCGGGTTCATCGGCTCCTTGGGCGCCGGCTCCGACGACATCGGCGTGCCCAGGTCCGACTCCATGGCCGGCCCGGCCTCCTCCACCATCTGGTCCTGCTTCTGCTTCTTGAGCATCGTCCACGCGCCGAAGCCCGCGCCGAAGCCCAACAGGAAGAAGGGAATCTTCGGCAGACCCGGCACCAGGCCCAGGACGATGAGCATGCCCGCGGCGATGGCGATGGCCTTCGGGTACGCGGTCAGCTGCGTGCCCATGTCCTTGCCCAGGTGGGCGCCCTCCTCCTCACCGCCGACGCGCGTCACGATGATGCCGGCGCAGGTGGAGATGAGGATGGCGGGAATCATGCCGACCAGGCCGTCACCGATGGTGAGCAGCGTGTACTTCTGGGCGGCGTCGCCCGCGGACATGCCCTTCTGCGTCACGCCGATGATGAGACCACCGACGATGTTGACGACGGTGATGATGATGCTGGCGATGGCGTCGCCCTTGACGAACTTCATGGCGCCGTCCATGGCGCCGAACAGCTGGCTCTCGCGCTCCAAATCCCTGCGCTTCTTCTTGCCCTGGTCCTGGTCGATGGAGCCCGCGCGCAGGTCCGCGTCGATGGACATCTGCTTGCCCGGCATCGCGTCCAGGGTGAAGCGCGCGGCCACTTCGGCGACGCGCTCCGAGCCCTTGGAGATGACGATGAAGTTCACGATGACGAGGATGAGGAACAGGATGGCGCCGACGACGAAGTTGCCCTGCACCACGAAGTTTCCGAAGGCGACCACCACCTCACCCGGGTCACCCGTCAGCAGGATGAGCCGCGTGGTGGAGATGGTCAGCGACAGCCGGAACATCGTGGTGATGAGCAACAGCGTCGGGAACACCGACAGGTGCAGCGCCGCTGGCACGTAGAGCGACACCAGCAGCAGCACCACCGAGATGCTGATGTTCAGCGTCAGCAGCACGTCCAGCAGCAGCGGCGGCAGCGGGACGATCATCATCCCGACGATGGCCACCACGACAATGGCCAGGACGATGTCGGAGTACTTCGAGAGGAAGCTGTTCGGATTGGAGGCGGACATCAGAGGATACCCATCCTAGTCCGCGCCCGGCCCCGGGCCCAAGGGGGGCCTCACGAGCCGGGCGGGGGTGTTCCGTCCAGAGGGGGAGACGGAGGGAGGCTTCAGGGACTCTCGGAGCCGGAGTCGCGCTCGGCGGCGCCGGACTGGGCAGCCTCCACGCTCTCCAGCGCGGCGGCCGCCAGCTTCCGCGCGCGATCGCTCAGGGGGTCCTTGCCCTCGGGGTCCAGGGAGACGGCGTGGTTGAAGTCACGCGCCGCCTCCATCACCTTGCCCTGACGCAGATGGACCTCGCCCCGGTTGACGAACGGCGTCAGGTCCGAGGGGTCCAGCTCGATGGCCCGGTTGAAGTAGGCCTCCGCCTGGTCCAGGTTCTCCAGCGCCAGGTGGCAGGCGCCGAGGGCGGTCTGGAAGTACGCCTCCGAGCCATCCATGCCGGCCAGCTCCTCGAAGAGGGCCAGCGACTCCTGGAAGCGTCCTTCCTGGAACAGGTCGAAGCCCTGCGTGGCCCGCTCCAGCAGCGCCGGGCCGGACAACGGCTTCACATCATTCTCGGAGACCGGCGCCTTGGCTTGGGTCGTCGTCATCTGGACTCATTCCCGGGGCGGAACATGGAGGCGGCCTGGAGTCTAGCCCGCCTCCAGCAGGCCCACCAGTCAAGAGGCGCCGACCGCACTAGTCGTCGAAGCCGTCGCGGATCTTCTGCAGCTGCTTCTTGAGGTTCGCGATGGCCATGTCCACGCCCTTCTGGGCGACCACGGCGCTGAACATGTGCGTCTTGAAGCGCTCGCCGATGTGGCTGTCGATGTCCTTCAGGGACGCATCCGGATGCTGCTTCAGGTAGCTGGCGACGTCCTCATCCATCTTCTTGGCGATGGTCTCCGACACGGAGTCGGGGAAGAAGCCGAGGAACGGCTTGTTCTCGAGCAGCAGGTCCGTGCCCTTGGCGTTCGCGTAGTTCTCGCGATCTCCCCCGGTCAGCTTGGTCTCGTCCTTCTTGCGGATGCCGTCCATGGTGGACTTCTGCTTGGCCCGCTCCGCGGCCGGATCCGACGGGGTCTGGGTCGTGGACTCCGACGCGGTCTTCTGCGAGGGGATGGAGCGGGAACCGCCGTTGACAGGAGCGACCATGGGTTTCTCCAAAAAGATGGGTTGAAGGGATTTTCGCGGGGTGGGGGTGGAAAGTTTCGGACAGGCGTGGGGCCTTGTCCAACCCAGCCCGAAAGCAACCGGCCCGAAAATGAACCGGCCCCGCAGCAGCTCGGAGAGCTGTTGCGAGGCCAGGGTGCTGCAGGCTGCGGGCTACGACTAGCCGCGCATGTTGCCGACGATGGCGCTCTGCATCTGCTCGATCTTCTTCATCGAGTTGGAGATGAGCTCCACCAGCTTGGCCTCGCGCTGCATCTGCTCCTGCGCGCGGAGGAACGGCTGCTGATCCTTCGGGGCCGCCGCGATCATGTCGTTGGAGGCCTTGGAACCGGCCAGGATGCTGCTCGCAGCGGCGTTGAAGTTGGCAGAGATGCTCATGGACGTTCTCCTGTGATTAATTCGTGAGTGCTGCGAGGTGAAGTGCAGCGGCGGCTACAAAAAGATTATCGGGGGAGGGGTTCAGAAGTTTCCTGCGAATTATCCGGATCATTTCCGGCTTATCCGCCCGTCCCGGTTCCCCTCCGGAAACAGGCCTAACCCTTGATCTTTCCAAGGCTCGGGTTCTTCATCCAGGCCTTGAACCCCTCCAGCTTCTGCTGCTCGTTCTTCGGGTCCGCCGCGGGCGGAGGGGGGCTGGCCTCGGGGTCCAGGGCCAGGCCCCGGCGAGAAGAGCCGCTCTCGAAGCCATCCTTGGCGGCGGGGGCGCGGGCCGCCGCGGCCGGCGCCGCCGGGGCGGGGGCCTGCGGGGCGCTCGGAGGCGTGAACGCGAGCTTCGCGTGCATCTCCGGGTTCGCCTCCTTGACGGCGTTCTGAATGGTCATCCCGTAGGTGTTCAGGCGCTCGGACAGGTACGACACCACCATGCCCAGCGCGGGAGGAACGGGGAGGATGGGGTCCGCCATGAAGCGCTCGAGCGCGCCGGACACGTCGGCATAGAGCCGCTCATCGAACGGGGCGCCGGGCGTGGTGGACGACACCAGCATCTTCATGGTGCGGACGACCTGGAGGAAGGTGCCCTCGGCCGTCTTCGACTGCTTCTCCAGCTCCGCCAGCAGCTTCTCGCGCTTCTCCACCAGCGCCGCGGGCTCTGGCGGCAGCGCGCCCATCTTCGCCTTCTGCGTGCTCATCGAATGACTCTCCACCTCTCCACAAAGAGGGTTGGGGTGAGTGAACCCGGCGAGCCTAGCAGACTGTTCCAGGCTCACCTACCCGGCGTCTGGCCGGAGCCGGACGCCGGAGCGCACCGGACTCAGCGCCGGGTGAGCGCCGTCACCATGGCGCCGGCCTTGCGCACCACGGGATCATCCTGGGGCGTCATCGCCGCGGCGCGGCGAAGGTCCTCCAGCGCCTGCTGCTTCTGACCCAGGGCCAGTTTCACCTCGGCGCGGCCCACGTAGACGGACGGGTCCTGCGGGGAAAGCTTGGCGGCCACGTCGAAGGCGGCCAGGGCGCCCTGCCCGTTGCCGGCGGCCATCTCCACCACGCCCAGGGCCTTGGCGAAGTAGCCGTCCGTGGGGTTCACGGCGTACAGGCCCTGGAAGAGCGTGCGGGCCTCGTTGATGCGCCCCTGGTAGAAGAAGAAGTACGCCGTCTTGGCGATGGCGTAGAGCTCGTCGTTGGAATAGCCGCGCACCTCGCGCAGCGTGGACTTTCCATCCGCCCAACGCTGCAGCCGGGCCGCCAGCTGTGCCTCGTCCTGAGGGTCCTCCGGCATGGCGCTAGTAACCCTCGTCCTTCTGCTCCGCCCACATCCGGCGGATGATCTCCTTGGTCTCCTCGTTCACCTGGTCCACCAGGGTGAGCATGGAGGCCTCCCGGTTGAGCAGGGCCTTGAGTCGCTCCAGCCGGTCCGGCGTCGCGTTGATGCGCGACAGGCCGCGCTCCAGCAGGTGGCGCGACTCGTCGCTCCCCCGCCCCGCCACGCTGGCCAGGTGGGGCCGGTCACTGAAGCCCTCCAGGTCCGCCTCGTGTCCGCCGGGGTGCGGCGGCAGGGGCAGGCGCAGCTCCTCCGAGGAGTGCGCCGGACCGATGAAGTCCAGCAGCGCCGCGGACGCGAGCGCCGGGTTCTTGGGGTTGCCCGTCTTGCGCAGCTTCTTGCGGTCGACCTGGGACGGGTCGACCAGCCGCTCACGGACGCTTCGGGGTCCCCCCCAGGGCCACTGGGGTCCACCGGGAGGCTGATTATTGATTCTGGCCATCGTCGATTCCGGAGCACACCCCAGACAGGGGGGGGCCGTCCAGCCCCCCTCGCCTACCTGCCGCCCGAGGCGGCCTGTTCCCGCTGGAGCTCGTAGATGAAGTTGAGGACCTCGGCCACCGCGTCGTACAGCTCCTCGGGCACCTCCTGGCCCACGTCCACCCGGTACAGCGCGTTGGCCAGGGGCACGTTGCGCATCACGGGGATGCCGTGCTCCTTGGCGATGGCGCGAATCTTCTCCGCCTTGAGCCGCAGGCCCTTGGCCACCACGCGCGGAGCGCCGTCATTCTCCTTGTCGTACTTCAGCGCGATGGCGATTTCGGCGTCGTCACTCATGGGCAGCTCCGCGAAGTCCCGGCGATTGTAGCCTCACCCCACCCCGTCATGCGCGGGCCGCGGGGGCCTGGGGGGCGCCGTTCTTCAGCTCGTAGACGAAGTTGAGGACCTCGGCGACCGCGTCGTACAGCTCCTCCGGCACCTCGTGGCCCACCTCCACCCGCAGGAGCGCGTGCGCCAGCGGCACGTTGCGCAGCGTGGGGACTTCCTGCTCGCGGGCGATGCCCTTGATGCGCTCGGCCTTGTGGTCCACGCCCTTGGCGAGGACCCGGGGGGCGCCGTCCTTCTCCCGGTCATACTTGAGGGCGACGGCCACGTGGTCGGGGTTGGTGACGATGACGTCCGCGTCCCGCACGGCCTCCATCTGCTGGCCCTCCATGATCTCCTGGTGGAACTCCTTGCGCTTGGCCTTGTGGTGCGGGTCGCCTTCGCTCTCCTTGTACTCCTTCTTCACCTCGTCCTTGGACATCATCATGTCCTTCATGAAGGACTTGCGCTGCCACCAGACGTCGAAGATGGCGAAGATGACGAAGAGCAGCGCCACGCGCGCGGCCACGCGCGTCACCAGCTCCCCCATGATGACCATGATGGTGTGCGTGTCCTGGCGCACCGTCTCCAGCACCATGGGCATCGCGTCGCGCACCACGCCGTAGACGACGTAGGCGGTGACCGAAATCTTGATGAGGTTCTTGAGCAGCTCCACCAGCGACTTCTTGCTGAACATGTTCTTCAACCCGCCCAGCGGGTTGAGCTTGTCCAGCTTGGGCATCAGCGGGTCCATGGTGAACAGGGAGCCCACCTGCAGGAACTCCATCAGTCCGCCAATCACCGCGCCGCCCAGGAGCACCGGCATCGTCACGAGCAAGAGCGCGCGCACGCCCAGGTAGAGCAGCTGCCCCGTCGCGTCGGACAGGTCCCCGCCCCGGGCCATGTGGTCGAAGCTGAAGAGGAAGAGGCTGGAGATCTCCTTCTCGACGTTGTCCCAGCTCGCCTTCAGGGCGGCCAGGCCCACCACGAGCACCGCCACGCCGCTCAGGTCCTTGCTCTTCCAGACCTGACCCTTCTTGCGAGAGTCGTCGAGCTTCTTCTGCGACGGTTCTTCTGTCTTGTCTCCACTCTCGTCGGACATGGGCGCGCGCTTTTTCCGTGGGCGCTAGGCCAGCAGCCGAAGGGCGTCGTGGAGCACCTTCAGCATGTGGGCCAGCTCGTCCTGGATGCGGCCAATCAACGTCCCCAACACCAGGAAGGTGATGAGCACGCCGACGAGCGGCTTGATGGCCATGGAGATGAAGAACACCTGGATTTGCGGCGCCACGCGGTTGATGGCGCCCAGCGCCACGTCGGTGAGGAACGCGGCCAGCGTGGCGGGGGCCGCCAGGGCCAGGCTGACGCGCAGCATGTCCGCGAAGACGCGGATGAGCACGTCGAAGAAGGTCCACGAGCCCTGGCTGAAGCGCGGGAAGCCATCCAGCGGCACCGTGGTGAGGCTGTCCGCCAGGGCGCGGATGACCAGGTGGTGGCCGTCCAGGGTGAGGAAGAGCACCACGGACAGCTGCACCTTCAGGTTGGAGAAGAGCGAGACTTGTTGGCCGAGCTGCGGCACGTAGAGCTGGGCGTTGTTGCTGCCGGACATGGTGTCCGCGAGCGTGCCGGCGATGCGCGCGGCCTCGAACACGCCGTTGACGACGAAGGCCATGGAGAAGCCGATGAAGATCTCCTTGGCCATCAGCGCGATGTACGGCAGCGCGCTCAGGGGAATGGTCGTCACCGAGTGCGCGATGGACGGATACAGGACGATGGCCAGCGTCAGGCCGATGCCCATCTTCATCTCCGTGGGCACCACCTCGCCGCCCAGGAACGGGCTGAAGATGAGCACGGGCATCACCCGGCACATGAGCAGGGCGACCGTGAAGATGGCGGCGGAGAAGTTGGTCCGGGCAGCCAGCTCGGACACGAGTTCCGCGGCGTTCATTTGATGAGGGCGGGGAACCGGTCGAAGACGTGGAACGTGAAGCGCACCAACTGGCTGCCGATCCACGGGCCCGTCATGGCGAGCACCCCGAAGACGATGATGACCTTGGGGGCGAAGGTGAGCGTCTGCTCCTGGATCTGCGTGGTCGCCTGGAACAGGGAGATCATGAAGCCCACCAACAGGCTCATCAACACCGGCGGGGCCGAGACCACGAGCACCAGGAACAGCGCTTCCTGGGTGATGAACGTGAGCTGGTTCATGGGTGCCTTCCTCTTACAGGTAGCCGACGACCAGGCCCTTGGCGATGAGGTACCAGCCGTCCACGAGCACGAACAGGAGCAGCTTGAAGGGCATGGAGATGGTGGTCGGCGACAGCATGTGCATGCCGAGCGCGAGCAGGATGTTGGCCACCACCATGTCGATGACGATGAACGGGACGAAGAGCAGGAAGCCAATCTGGAAGGCCTCCTTCAATTCGGACACGACGAAGGCGGGGATGATGACCATGAAGTCCTCGCTCTTCACCGAGTCGCGGTCCTCGCCCGTGCGCATCTTCTTGGCGAGGTTGTAGAAGAGCGAGCGGTCCTTCACCGTGACCTTCTTCATCAGCCACGCGCGCAGGGGTTCCTTGGCGCGGTCGGCGCCCTCCAGGAGCGTGCCCACCTTGGCGGAGGAGAAGTTGCCCGCGCCGCCGGTGTCCCAGATGTCCACCTCGGAGGCCCGGTACATCGAGGTGCCCACGGGGGCCATGATGTAGACGGTGAGGATGACGGCCAGGCCCGTAATCACCTGGGTGGGGGGAATCTGCTGGGTGCCCAGCGCCGAGCGGACGATGGAGAGGACGACGGAGATCTTCACGAAGCTCGTCACCATCATCAGCGCGAAGGGCACCAGGCCCATGGCGGCGAGCGCGAGGATGAGGACGAGGGGGCGCGAGGTGAAGGAGTCCGCGCTCACCGCTTCGTTGGCGACGGAGTCGGGGATGCCGCCCGGGCGCCCCTTTTTCTGCGCGAGCGCGATGAAGGGATGCAGCGACACCACGGCCGCGAACAGCCAGGGCGCGACGCGCGGAAGACGAGGGAGGGCGGGTGTCAGGGCGTTCACGGGAAGGGGGCCATCAGGCGCCAGGGGGCTCGGACGACGAGCCACCGGAGCGACGGGAAAGGAGCTTCTGGAGGAAAGGGCTGAGTGGAACCACGTTCGTCTGCGGGCGCTGTGCCCGGATGCGCTCCACGGCTTCGGCATCCAGCTTCGACAGCAACTGCAGGCCCGCCTCGCCGCCGCCCACCAACAGGTATTCGTCCGCGGCCTTCACCACGAAGAGCGCGCGCTTGGGGTCCAGGGGGAGCCGCTCCACCACGGAGACCACCGTCTGCCGCCCCGGGGAGGCGGACTGCAGGCCCATCAACCGGCGCAGGCCCACGTTCAACGTCAGGTAGATGGACGCCACCACCGCGCCCAGGACCATCAGGGTGCGCACGAGCATCCAGCCCATGCTCTCCGGCTCCGCCTCCGCCGCCGCGGCCGCATCGATGGACGGGTCCTCCCAGACGGGCGCCTCGCCCGTGCGACGCGTCGCCTCGGCGGCCTTCACGGGGGCGCTCTCGAGAGGAGCGGCGGGCGCGCTTTCGGCGGACGACTCACCCGGAGCAGGCACCGCGGCCGGCGCAGCCGTCGTGGGCACGGCCATCGCGCCCGTGGCGCGCCCGGAAGGTGCGGCAGCGCCGGCGGCCATCGTGGGCGCACTCGGGGCCGTCGTATCGCCCGGGGCTCGTCCGGAAGGCGCCGCGGCTCCGGCGGCCACGGAGGTCGCGGCGGGCGACGAGGCCGACTCGGAAGCGACGCGCGGAGAAGGCGCTGGGGCCGCACGAGGCGAGGCGGGGACGGGCGCGACCGAGGCGCCCTGCCCTGTCTGCGGCGGCGCCACGGCCCCGGTGGGCGCGGCGGGAACGGACGGCGCACTCGCCACGGGCGCCTGCGCCCACACGGACGCGGGCGCGAGCAGCAGCGTGACGCCCAGGGTCAGGCGCGAGAGGGGGTTGCGGAGGACTGCCATGGCTGGGGGCGAGGCTAGTTCAAAGGACGGAGGACCGCCACGGGCCCCCGTCTGGCAGCCCGCTTGCTTCCAGTCCTCGCACGGGTCCTCAGCTCGCCAGCGTGGTGACGCGCACGCCGAGCTGGCCTTCCATCTCCACCAGCTCACCGCGGGCCACCACCTTGCCGTTGATGGACAACTCCACCGGCTCGCCGGGGCCCCGGCTCAGCTCGATGACCTGACCGGCCCGCATGCCCACCACCTGCTCGGCGGTGACCGGGATGCGCGCCAGCTCCACGGCGATCTGCAGCGGCACGTCGCCCAGCAGGTCGCTTCCGTCCGGCTTGTTCACGTCGTCCAAGGGCGCCCCTTCGAGCTCCGGAGGAACGTCCAGCTCCGGGTTGGTGAAATCCTCTTCCTCGTCCCGCCCCCCACCCTCCTCGGTGGCCGAGCGCGGGTTCCCCGACTCCCCGGGGATGATGCGGGTGATGCGCGCCTGGTAGCGCCCGTCCTCGACGAAGACCTCGGCCTCGGCGTGCCCCGAGCGCCCCGCGCCCAGCCGCAGCTGAGCCGTGCCCGGCTCGCCCCGGTCCGGCCGCGCCGACAGCACGTCCACCAGGACCACGTCCTTGACGCGCAGGCTCGCCAGGTCCTGGGTGGTCAGCTCCGCCGTGCCAATCTCCGCCCGCAGCCACCCGCGCACCGCCGACAGCCGCCCCGCGTTCGCCGCCAGGTCCGCCTTCACGCGGGCACGCCGCTGGGCGCTCTCCACCGCGGGCTCGGCCGCCTCCAGCACCGCCGCCGGCACCACGAACCGCACCATGCCGCCGTGCGGACCCAGCGTGGCGTTCAGGTGCACCGTCAACATCGGCCCGTCGTCGCCCAGGCGCGCGGACACCTCGTCCACGCCTCGGGCGACCCCGTCCAGCCTCGGGCGAGGCACGCCGGCCTGGAGCGCGGGCACCAGCACCCGCAGCGCCTCCAGGATGACGTAGCCCATCACGCCCTCCTCGATGTCCGTCAGGGGCCTCAAGCCCACCGTCTCGCCCGCGCCGCCCAACAGCAGGTCCACCGCCGTGTGCGCCAGCGCCAGCTCCACCTCGAGCACCGCCCGCCCCGGCAGCGCCCCGGGCGCCAGCACCGCGAGGAACGTCGGGTCGCCCAGGAAGCGGCGCAGCTCTGCCATGGGCCGCACCTGCACGGACTCCAGCGACAGGCCGACCTCCGCGTCGAAGAGCCCCTTGAGCCGGGCGGACACCCCCGTCAGCGTCCCCGCGTTGGGCGTCAGCCAGCGCAGCCGCTCGGCGAGCTGCCCCTGCGCGCGCGACACCTTCTCCAGCCCCTTGAACGTGAAGGGACGCCAGGCGCTCCGCTCGACCCTCTCGGGACGCTCCACCTTCTCGGGACGCGGCTCCACCTTCTCCGGCGCGCCGGCCTTCTCGGGAGGAGGCTTGACGGGCTTGAGGTTGCGCAGGTCCACGAGCATCGTGCGCTCGTGCACGCCGGGAGACTCGTCCTCCGGCTCCACGCTCATGTCTTCGCCTCGAAGCGGACCGTCTCGAGCTTCAGCCCACGGCCCCCGAGCGCGGTGCGCAGCCCGTCGCTCTGCTCCTCGAGCATCTTCAGCACGTCACGGTTGGTGCCGCTGAAGGTGGCGGAGATCTTCCCGTTGCGCGCGCTGACCTTGATGGACAGGCCGTTGAGCACATCCCCACGCAAATCAATCTGGAACTCGGCCAGGCCCGCGGCGTTCGTCCCCACGCGCACGCGGTCGACGATCTTCTGGGCGATCTCGCTCGCCATGGCGCGCAGCCGCTCGGAGCCCGCGGTGTCCTTGGGCTTGGCCACTGGCACCGGCGCCATCAGCGCGGGGTTGAAGCGGAAGCCCGCCCCCATCTCCGTGCCGCCGCCGCCCTTCTTGTCCTCCTTGCCACCGCCACCGCCGCTGCCCTTGCCGCCCGCGTCCGCGTCCGCGCGGATGGCCGCGCCGCGCTCGGAGCTGACCTGCCCCAGGGCCGAGTCGGCCTTGTCCAGGTCCTTCTCACGCCCCTCGGAGGTGCGCTGGGTCTCCTTGGCGTCCGAGGCGCGCGAGCCGGAGCGAGCCTCCGAGGTGTTCGTGTCGCCGCGGCGCTGCGCCTGGGCCAGCGTGGAGGCGGGGTTGCCGCCCATCTGGGGCGGCTGCTGGAGGTGCTCGCCGAAGGTCTTCCCCTGCTGGGTCGCCTTGGCCAGCACCTGACGTGCCAGACCGCCCGGGGTCTGGGGCGTCTGGGTGGGCGCCGTCGCCTGGGGCTGCGCCTGCGGCTGCATCAGCTTCTGGAAGGCGGACGTGCCCTCCTGGCGCTTCTTGGCCTGGCCCTCGGCGAGCTTCTTCTCCTGCATGATGCGCTCGGCCAGGCGCGCTGCTTCACGGTCGTCGTCGACACGGCTCATGACATCTTTCCCGAGGGATGGGGTGGCGGCAGGTTACTTGCGCTGCCGAGCCAGGAACAAGGCGTTGCCAATCTCCTCCTGGCTCAACTCCTCGCGCTGCTGGCGCTCGTGCTTCACCTGCTTCTGCCAGGTCTCCTTGTGCTTCTCGATGGCCTTGAGCTCCTTGGCCGCCTCGGCCATCTCCCGGCGCCGCTGCTCGACCAGGCGCTCGGCCACCTTCACCGCTTCACGCTGACGCTCGACCTCCAGCGCCACCTGCGCCTCCTCGTCCTTCAGGCGCTCCTCGAAGCGGCCCATCATGTTCATGCCGTTGATGCCGGCACCCTTGGCCATGATCTCCTTGAGGTAGGCGGCGACCTTCTCCTTGCGCTCGCGCTTGCGCCGCTCCAGCTCGTCCATCAGGCGCTGGAGCTCCACCTTCTCGCGCTCCAGGGCCTTGATGGCGTCGGAGAAGGCCTGCTCGGCCTCCTCCTTGGCCCGGGTCCGCATGTCCAGCAGGGTCTGCAACCGGTACGGGGGCATGGTGTCCCCATCCTACCCCGGTTTCCCGGAGGTGCACCCCTGTCCAGTGGGCCAGGGGGCCTGGGGCCCACCCTCCGGGGTGGACCTCACTCCTCGAACAAGGCCACCAGCTGCTCCACCGTCTCCTCGAAGCCGGAGTTGGAGTGGGTGTCCTGCTTGAGGAAGTCGATGATGGCGTCGTACTTGTCGATGGCGTAGTCCGTGCGGGGGTCCGTCCCGTACTGGTAGGCGCCCAGCAGGATGAGGTCGCGCTGCTTCTCGTACGTGGCCAGCGTCTCGCGCAGCTTGCCGGCGGCCTTCTTGTGCTCCTTGGAGACGATGCCGCTCATCACACGGCTGAGGCTCGCGAGCACGTCCATGGCGGGCCACTGGTTTCGCTCACCCAGGGCGCGGTTGAGGATGAAGTGGCCGTCGAGAATACCGCGGACCTCGTCCGCGATGGGCTCCTCCATGTCACCGCCGGCCACCAGGCACGTGTAGATGGCGGTGCACTTGCCCTTCTGCGAGTTGCCCGTGCGCTCCAGGATGCGCGGCAGCATGGAGAACACGCTCGGCGGATAGCCCTGACGCGCCGGGGGCTCCCCCACCGCGAGGCCAATCTCACGCTGGGCACGCGCCAGACGCGTCACCGTGTCGAGCATGAAGAGCACGTTGCCGCCGCGCTCGCGGAAGTACTCGGCGATGGCGGTGGCGACGTAGGCGGCGCGCAGACGCACCAGGCTGGGCTGGTCGGACGTGGCGCACACGAGCACGGAGCGCTTCATGCCCTCCTCGCCCATGGCGTCCTCGATGAACTCGCGCACCTCGCGACCACGCTCGCCGATGAGCGCCACGACGCACAGGTCGGCCTGGGTGTTGCGCGCTATTTGTCCCATCAGCGTCGACTTGCCGACGCCGGAGCCTGCGAAGAGGCCCACGCGCTGGCCCTCGCCCACGGTGAGCAGTCCGTCGATGCAGCGCACGCCCAGGGGCAGCGGCCGCTCGATGCGCTGACGGGTGAAGGGGTCCGGACAGTCGCGGTCCACGGACCAGTCGATGAGCCCCTCTTCTGGGAGGGGGCTGCCGTCCATCGGCTCGCCGATGCCGTTGAGCACGCGGCCCAGGAGCGCCTCGCCGCACTTGATGCTCAAGGGCCTGCCGGTGGGGACCACCTCGCTGTCCGGGCCGATGCCGTACAGCTCGCCCAGGGGCATGAGCATGACCTCGTCGCCCTGGAAGCCGACGACCTCGGCCTTCACGGCGCCGCGGGCGCGGCTCTTGATGAGCACCAGCTCGCCCACGCGGACGTTGGGGACGCTCGCCTTGATGATGAGGCCCGTCAGCTCGGTGACGCGGCCGCGGACGCGGACCGTCTGGGCGTCCTTGATGAGGTCGAGATAGCGCGAGAGGTCGATGGCCATGGACGTGGGCTCCTTCCCGTCCCGGCTACGCCGGGCCTTCCTTCGGGCCGTTCTGGTCGGGCAAGAGCACGCTCTGGAGCATCTCCAGCTGCGTGGGCAGCTGCGCGTCCACCGTGCCGAACTCCGTCTGGACGATGCAGCCCACCGGGGCCACCTCGGGGTCCTCCTTGATGGCCAGGTCCACCGCGCGGCCGATGAGCTCCATCAACACCGGCTTCTTCGCGCGCAGCACCGCCGCCGTCTTGGGATGCACCCGCAGCACCATGGAGCGCGCGCTGCGCAGGTTGTCGATGGCCGACGCGCACAGCTCCAGCATCAGGTCCGGGTCCTTCTCCAGGCTCCGGCCGATGATCTTCTCCCCGACGCGCAGCCCCAGGGCGATGACGTCCTGCTCGTAGGTGGCGAGGATCTCGCCCGCCTGCATCTTCGCCCGGAGGATGATCTCCGTGGCCTGGGCGAGTCCCTCCTGGCGTCCCTCCTCGCGGGTCTTCACGAGGAGCGCCTCACGCTCACGCTGCGCCTCCGCGAGGATGCGCTCCTTCTCGCGCTGCGCCTCCTCGAGGATGCCCTGGGCGCCCTGGCGCGCCTCGAAGACCTCGGCGTTCATCACCCCCGCGCGCGGAGGCCGCAACACCGGCCGCTCCGACACGACGGACGGCTCGGCCGTCCCGTCTCCCTTGATCACCTTGCCGATCGCCATGCGCCGCTCCTTGCGGGCCGGATGCTAGCGCGTTCCGCCGCGAGGTCCACGCCCGCCCGAGCCCGAGGACGAAGAGTCGTCCGTCCCGGACGGTGAACGCGGCCTGCGCTGCACGGCGGTCCCCTCCTGCCCGCCCGCGGGGGCCGACCCCGCGGAGGTGCCAGCCCGCCCGGCCAGCACCCGAGGAGGCCGCTCCGCCCCACCCTCACGGGGAGGCTCGGGGCGCACCGCCGCGATGGAGACCGACGAGCGCGAGCGGAACACACGCGAGACCTCCGGAGCGTCCTGGGACGCGGAGGCTTCCGGGCGAGGCCGCACGCGCGACCCTGCCTCGGGGGGACGCTGGATGCGAGAGCCCCCAGCCGCGGGCGCTACCCGGGAGCCATCGGCCGCGGGCGCTACCCGGGAGGCACCGGCGGGCCCCACACGGGAGCCATCACCAGCGGGTGCCACGCGAGAGCCATCACCGGCAGGCGCCACTCGGGAGCCGTCACCGGCAGGCGCTACCCGAGAGCCCCCGGCGGGTCCCACACGGGAACCATCACCGGCAGGCGCTACCCGGGAGCCCCCGGCGGGCCCCACACGCGAACCATCACCGGCGGGAGCCACGCGGGAGCCTCCGGCGGCCGGTGCCACACGCGAACCATCACCGGCGGGAGCCACTCGCGAGCCATCCGCAGCGGGAGCCACGCGGGAGCCTCCGGCGGCCGGTGCCACGCGCGAACCATCACCGGCGGGCCCCACGCGCGAACCATCACCGGCGGGAGCCACGCGTGAGCCCCCGGCGGCCGGCGCTACACGGGAGCCATCACCCGCGGGCCCTATCCGCGAACCATCGGCGTCGGGGGCCACACGGGAACGCTCTCGGGCGCCAGGAGGCATGGGCTCACCGGCGGCCGCGCTCGACGGACGAGGGCCACCCAGCCGCGAAGGAGGCGGTCCGATGCGAGCACGTGCCGGAGCCTCGGGCGCGCCCGCTGCCGCGCTCGACGGACGGGGACGAGCCCCACCCTGCCCCAGGCGAGACGGAGGCGGTCCAATGCGGGCCCCTTCCGGATCCACCCGTCCGGGACGCGCGGACCGGGGCTCCGCTCCAGACGGGTCCCTGCGGGCCACCGGGGCCGCGGGGTCTCGCCGGGCGTCCCGCGCCCCACCCGACACCTCCGGGGAGGCCCCAGGGTCGCGACGAGGCGGAACCCGATGCATCGCCGAGCCATCCGAGGCCCCGTCCTTGGGGCGCGCGACAGGCGAGCCCTCGCGGCTGGACATGGCGCCCGCGTTCCTCGCGGCGCGCTCGGCCATGAAGTCGCGCCGGGCTGCGGGCTCCGCGCCAGGGGGACGACGGGAGACCGTCCCACCCTGTCCGGCCGCGGCCTTGGGAGCCCCCGGCGCGGGGCGCGCGGCGGCGGGCTCACGAGGAGGAGGACTCGCGACATCCCGCCCCGAGGGAGGCGCCGCCTCCCGACCCGCGGGAGGCACGGCGGGACGTGCAGCGGCGGCGGCCGCGGCGGCCTTGCGCGCACCGGGCGGAGGCGGCAGCACCGCGGACTGACGCGGCGGCGGGGGCGTGGCCAGGCGCACCGGGCGCTCGATGAGCCCTCGCGAGGCAAGCCGCTCCAGGTCCATGACGATGTCCGTGCGGCCACCGTCACCCCGCGCCGGTTGCCGGTTTCGCTCCTCGCGCAGCCACTTCGCGATGAGCCCGCCGAACTCGCCCCGGTACTTCTCCACCATGCGCGCGGCGAACTCCGCGGACTGGGCCACGCACGCGCGCACCAGGCGCTGCACGCCCGCGCTGCGGATGGAGCCCGCCGGATTCCTCAGCGCGTCGTGCTGCTCCAACTGCGCGCGAGCGTCCTCCTCGGGCAGCTTGCGCGGCGCGTTCGCCGCCACCGACTTGGAGGCGAGCAGCTTCAGGTCCGGAGGCAGCGGCTCGAACAGGGCCTCGCGCTCCGCGTCGGGAAGCCCCGCCAGCGCCGGCCCCAGCACGCGCGCGCCCAACCGGTCGCACACCGTGAACAGCTCGCGCTGCGTCAGCAGGAGCACGTCGGAGAACTTGAACCCCGCGGACTGCGAGTCGCCCGTCTCGCGCGCCAGCGCCTCCTCGAGCTTCCACCGGACGATGTCCAGCACCTGCGGCCGGACCTCGCGCGTCAGCTTCACCCGGGGCGGCGGCAGGTGGCCGCGCACGGCCTCGGCCAGGGGCGCGGGCAGCGCGCGCAGGACGATCTCCACCAGCGCCCCACGCTCGCGCTGCAGCAGCGCCGCCAGCCGCTCCGGCTCCGCGGTCCACAGCTGCCCGCGGCGGTCCTTCACCAGCCGCTTGATCTCCTGGACCAGCGCCGGGATGCGCTTGTCGCGAGGAATCTGGAGGATCTCCTGCGCACGGTGGCGCAAGAGCTCACCTTCCTCCGTCGGGAGGTGCTCCATCGCGCCCAGGCTCTCCTGCCCGCCGAACGTCACGGCGGTCAGCAGCAGCATGCTCTGGCGCTTGTTGAGCGAGGTGAAGAACGAGTCCAAACGTCACCTCGCGGGCCCCACCGACGCCCGCTGGGAGGAAAGAAGGCGCCCCCTCGAAGGGGGCGCGGAACCGGTCAGGCCTCGGGCGGGCGGACCCGGGGGCGGGGGCCACGCGCCGTGGGGGCATTGCCTCCACCACCGCGCATGATGGACCACGCCGTGACGCCCATCATCCCCAGGATGAGCGCGAAGGCGCCGGCGATCATCACCTTGAACTGGCTGGCGCTGGAGGCCGTCATGCGCAGGCCCAGCACGTCCTGCTGCCGGTTCTCGTCGGTCTTCTCCGCCTTGGGCCCCAGCGCGGGCGTCATCAGCACCGTCACCGCGTCCGGCTTCATCTCCGGAACCGCCGTGGCGACGAACGACTTCACCGCGCTGACGTCGATGGGCGGCTTGCCCTCCGCGCCAGGCCGGAACTTGATGAACACCGACGCGGACGGCATCGGCTTGTTCTCCGGCTGCGTCAGGTCGTTGTTCTCCGGGACGCTGACGATGGCGCGTGCTTCCAACACGCCGTCGATCTGATTGAGCGCGTTGGAGACCTCGCCGCCCATCGCCTTGAGGAGCATGGCTCGCTCCTCCGTGGCGGTGGGCACCATGCTTCCCTTGGCGAAGTGGGACAGGCCCTTCTCCACCGGACGCGGAAGCGAGTTGAGCTTGAGCAGCTCCGCGGCCTCGGCGGCATCCGTCTTGGGCACGGTGATCATGAACCGGACCTCGTTGCCGCCCTCCTCCTTCTCCTTCTTCGCGTTGATGCCGTTCTTGCTGAGCAGGACGTAGATTTCGTTGGCGTCCGCCTCACTCAGGTCGTGCTGGAGCTCGATGTGACAGCCCGTCACGAGCACGAGGGCGAGGAGCGGGGCGACAAACGCTTGCGGTCGGCGAATCATGGGCACGGGGAGCTTACTAGGGCCTCGGAAAACGCGGAAGGGCGCCCCCTCCAACCAGGAGGAGCCGCCCTTCGTCAAGCGCCACCAAGGACGGTGGACGGACTCAGACCTGCGTCTTGACGACGTCCTTGAGACCGGTGGTCGCCTTCTCCACCACCTTGCTCGTCAGGTCCAGCTGCTGGGTGTACTGATACATGGACGCCTGCAGGGAGAGCAGCTCCGCGTTGGAGAACTGCTTGCCGCTGGCGGCCTGGGAGATGATCTTCTCCAGGTTGCCCTGGCCCTTCTCCAGGTCACCGAGCACCTGCTCCATCATGTCGGTGGCCTTGGCCGTCTTGCCGGTCTCCGTCTTCGCGGCGACGGGCTCGGCCGCCTTCGCGGACACGGGCTGGGCGGCGTTGGCGTTGACCTTGTTCAGGCCCGCCTTCTCCGTCTTGTTGACCGTCTCCACCTGCCGGACCATGTCCGTCTTCTGCGTCGCCTGGGCCTTGTTCACGCCCTGCGCGGCGTCCACCTGACCGGCGCCCTGCGCCTTGTCAGCGAGAACTCCGTCGAACTTCGACGCGCCCTGCTTCGTCGTCTGCTGAGCGCCCTGATCCTGCAGCTTTTGCTGCGCCACCTGTGCCGCGGAGATGCCCGCCATCGGACCCGCCATGTGACAGCCTCCTTGCATCCGTCGAGGTGGGAGGAAGTTCCTCCTCCTCGTTCAAGAGTTCCTTGAGCCGGTCGATGGCGCGCGCATGAAGCCGAGACGCCCAACTCTTCGACTGCCCGATTTCCGCCCCCGCCTCTTCCAGCGTCCTGCCCTGGAAGTAGTACCCCTGAAGAAGCTTTCGCTCCTTCTCCGGGAGCTTCTCTATCGCCGCCCGCACCCGCGTCTTCAGCTGCTCCTGCTCCAGCCGGATGTCCACCGGCAGGGACTCGTCGGTGTAGCCCGCGCTGTCCGCACCCTCGAGGCTGGAGGCGAACACCATCGCCAGCCCCTGCACAGCATCCGAGATGTCACTGACATCATCGTCGAATGAGCTGCCGCGGTTGCTTGAGCCCGACTCGCGGTCCGACAAATTCCCCAGATACGCCGCCGCCCGCTCCCCGACATACGCCGCCCGGGCATCCGAGCCCCGCAGGATGCCCATCTTCCGGAGCCCATCGAAGATGGCGCCCTTGATGCGGTAGTGGGCGAAGGTGAGGAAGTTGGCGCCCACCTTCGGGTCGAAGCGCTCGGCGGCCTCCAGCAGGCCTATCTGTCCGTACGCCACCAGCTCGTCCAGCTCCAGCTGGGCGTTGAACTGCTTGCGCACGGTCGCCGCGAGGGACCGAACGTAGGGGCCGTACTTCGTGAGGATGGCCTGTCTGTCGTCGCCCAGTGGCAAGCGCTGCTCACTCGGCCTTGGACCACAGCCGCTCGAGAACCTGGTTCAGCCGCGGGTCATCCTGCAGTGCGTCCGCAATCTTCGTGGTGAGGGAGGAGGACTTCATGCGCAGCTTCTCCTTCAGGACCTCGGCGACCAACGCCCGCGTCGCCTCTTCCTTGCTCTTGAAGCCCCCGTTCTTCAACCCGCGGGCAATCGCCATCGCCTGCGCGGCGACCGGATCCGCGGCCTGGGGGCCCTGGACGTTGCTGGAGCCTACCAGACCGGAGACTCCGACGAGAGACTCGGCCTTGTCCACCCGGGCGCCGAAAGCCCCACCCGTGGGCGCCGCGGACGACGGCCCCTTCGCGCCACCGGCGCGCCCCTTCCCTCCTCCGCGTCCAACGCCACCGACAGCCATGGGTGAACCTCCCCTGCCCCTACTTCTTCGCGGGAGGCAGGACTCCCGCATCCTTCGCCTGGAGGAGCGCCTGCGCAAGACGCGCCCCGTCACCTTCCGGCTCCAGGTCGATGGCCGCCTTGAGCTCCTTGAGCGCCTCCGGCACCTTGCCCAGGAACAGGAGCGCCTCGCCCACATGCGCGCGCGGCAGCGACGCCTGCGGGGCCAGCCGCTGCGCGGAGCGGTAGGCCTGGAGCGCCTTGTCGTGACGGCCCTGCGCGAACTCCACGGCGCCCAGACCCAGCTGCGGCACCTCGCTCTTGGGCATCAGCGCCGCGGCCCCGGCGAAGATCTCCTTCGCCTTGTCGAACTGTCCCATGTCCAGCCACAGGTAGCCGGCCTCCAGCAACACCATGGCCTGCTGGCGCCCCAGGGGGACCAGGCTGTTCGAGATCTCCGAGACGCTCTCCGCCATGGACTTCGCTCTTCCTTTCCGCGCCCGGCCAGGAGGGAAGCGGCGCCGCTCCCCTCCCCGCCGTGCTTCGGCCCGACCCAGGCCCTACGGGCCTAGCGGACGTTGCTGATGGAGTTCTTGATGCAATCGTGCCGCGACTTCATCACGTTGGAAATCGCCGTGAACGTCTGCGACTCCTGCTGGATGGCCGCCTGCAGGTTGAGCAGCTTGGAGTTCTCCGCCGCCATCTGGTTCAGGGAGAAGTTGCCGCCGACGGTGTCCGACGTGCTGGTGCCCAGCGCGCCCGTGCCCGGACCGGCCACGCCGCCGCCGATGCCACCGGCCACGCCGCTGATGCCGACCGCCGCGCCGCCCACGGAGGCGCCGCCGACGCTGCCGCCGCCCACGCCCACCGCGGTGCTCATCACGCCGGCGTAGGGGCCAGCGCCCGAGCCGCTCGTGTTGGACAGCGTGTGCACGGAGGAGACCGCCGCGGAGACGATCTGCCCACCGGGAATCATGCCGGCGACCGCGCCGACGCCCGTGCCCACCGCGCCCGCCGCGCTGTTCAGCCCGTTGTGGAGCCGAGCGCCGAAGCCCGTCTCAGGGGTCTGGCGCGCCGTCGTGACGTGGGTAGAGAGCCGGATGCTGGGGCCCTGCATGCTGTTGATGTTCGCCATTTCATCCTCCAGGCGCTGCGAGAAGAAGTAGACAGAGCTCCCGGATGATCCAGTGCTCTTTCTCCCATTATCGTCCCGGCGCTCCGCCAGTTGCCTGCCCGGAGCTAAAAACCGTGACGAACGGGTAAAAGCCCGTCATTTCCGACCCTTGGCCCCCTTGGCCTCGGCGATCAGCCGCTCGCGGGTGTCCACCAGCAGCTCCAGCAGCTGCTCGGCGTGGGCCAGCGCGACCTGGGCCTTCTTGCCCACCTCCACCTTGGGGCCCTTGAGGCCGGCCAGGCCCTCCTTCACCGGGGCGAACAGGGCCCGGACGTCCTCCGCGGGGGTCGCCTCCAGCAGCGACTCGATTGCGGGGTACGAGGGCGCCGGAAGCTCCTGCGGCGGGGGGGCGGACGACGGCTTGGCGGACGGGGGCATCGCGGAGGGGGTCTCCTGTCGGGCCCACGGCACCAGGGCCGCGGGACGCTTGCCGACGGGACGCTAGGGGAAAAGCGGCCCCTGCTTCAAGCCGCCTTCCACCCTGCCCCATGGGATTGGCTGGCCCCAGGCCCACCGGCAGGGGAGGAACCGGGCACGCGCCAGCCTTGCCCCCCCAGCCCTGTCCCCTTCCACATCCGCACCTAGCTTTTGGAACAGCGGGGGATGACGCACCACGCAACGCCCCCCGTCGCACTCACACAGGAGACTCTCCCATGAAGAAGCTGATCGGGATTTTCGCGGCGCTGGCGCTGGTCGGTTCTGGCACGGCCTTGGCGGGCGACGACAAGAACAAGCCCCAGACGGACACCTCGGCGCAGGGCGGCTCGGGCACCTCAGGTAGCACCAGCATGCCCCAGGACAGCACGATGCAGCCCGGCAGCTCCGTGGGCGGCTCGGGCTCCACCATGGGCTCCAATGCCATGGGCCAGAAGGAGCTGAGCGGCAAGGTGGTGAAGACCGAGAGCAGCAAGGTCTTCGTGCAGGACGCGCAGGGCGCGGTGGTGCCGCTCGACATCGACAAGAGCACCATGTTCACCGACCCGACCCTGAAGAAGGCCAAGGACCTCAAGGAGGGCCAGGAGATCCGCGCCTCCTTCGAGGTGAAGGAGACGAAGAACATGGCCAAGAGCATCTCGCTGTCGGGCACCGGCGGCGCGGGCACGGACGTCATGACGCCGGACTCCTCCATCAACCAGGGCACGCAGCCGCAGGACAACGGCACCCTGGACACGGGCGACACCCTGGATGAGCCGGGCACCGGCGGCTCCGGCATGGACTCGAGCAAGAACCGGGACATGGGCGGCGACACCAGCGGTGACAAGAGCACCAGCCCCGACACGTACTAACGACACCGGGCACACGCCCGCGTGACGCCCTCTTCCCAGAGGGAATCCAAGGCCCACGACCACTCACGGTCGTGGGCCTTTGCTTCACCCGCCCCGCTCGACGCGCCGGGGCGGCCCATTCACTTCATTCAGTATTGACTGAATGGTCTGAACGAACTAGATGCCGGGCGCCACCCTGGGCCCCGGCGGAAGCGCGTCGCGCGCGGCCCCCACGCGGGTGGGACGGAGGCCGTGCATGAAGGAGCTGGGCGTCGCGGAGCAGCGCTTCATCGAGTCGATGGGGCTGTACTTCGAGCGGCAGGGCGGCACGCGCATCGGCGGGCGCATCCACGCGCTGTTGATGCTGACGGACGAACCCTTGTCGCTGCAGCAGCTCGCGCGCGTGCTCAAGGTGAGCGCGGCCTCCGTGTCCACCAACATCCGTGCCAGCATGGCGATTGGACTGGTGGAGCCCGTCAGCGTGCCGGGAGACCGGCAGCACTACTACGTCGTCAATGGCAATGGCTGGGAGAGCCGGCTCCGCACCGCCGAGGACAGCGTCAAGGCGTTCGTCCGCGTGTGCCAGGAAGCCCTCTCCGTGCCGCAGCTCGCGAACAAGCACCACCTGCGCGAGGCGGCGGACTTCTGTGACTTCTACCTTGCCGAGATGGCCGGTATCGCCGAGCGGTGGCGAGCCTCGCGCGCCGCCCGCCCCACACCCCGCACTTCCAAGGCTTCGAAAGGACGCACCGCATGAATGGCGCTGTCGCGCAGTCTCCCATCGTCTCCATCACCCAGGTGACCAAGGACTACACCCTGGGCAAGGTGGTGGTCCCAGCGTTGAGGGGCGTGGACCTGCTGGTGCACCCCGGGGAGTTCATCTCCATCGCCGGCCCGTCCGGCAGCGGCAAGACGACGCTGCTCAACCTCATCGGCTGCGTGGACACCGCCACCTCGGGCGTGGTCAGCGTCGCGGGTCAGGACACCAAGCAGCTCAGCGAGCGTCAGCTCACGCACCTGCGACTGCACACCATCGGCTTCATCTTCCAGTCCTTCAACCTGGTGTCGGTGCTCAGCGTCTTCCAGAACGTGGAGTTCCCCCTGCTCCTGCAGCGCAAGCTGGACAAGAACCAGCGCAAGGAGCGGGTGATGCAGCTGCTGGAGCAGGTGGGCCTGGCCGACCACTCGAAGCACCGCCCCAACGAGCTGTCCGGCGGCCAGCGTCAGCGCGTGGCGGTGGCGCGCGCGCTCGTCACCCGGCCGCAGCTGGTGCTCGCCGACGAGCCCACGGCGAACCTGGACTCGGTGACGGGCCAGCACATCATCGACCTGATGAAGGAGCTCAACCAGAAGGAGGGCACCACCTTCATCTTCTCCACGCACGACGCCAAGGTGATGAACCACGCCAACGCGGTGGTGCGCCTGGCGGACGGGAAGATCCTCGACAGGCTCACCCCCGCCGAGGCGAAGCGGGCCATGGCCGCGGGCGCGGAGGGTCACTGACATGGGGCAGCTCCGGTTGCTGCTGCAGGTGGCGTTCCGCAACCTGTTCACCAGCAAGATCAACATCCTCATCGGCGGCATCATCTTCTTCGGCACCCTGCTGGTGGTCGTGGGCGGCGCGCTGCTCGACAGCATGGACAGCGCGATGAGCCGCAGCATCATCGGCAGCGTCGCGGGCCACATCCAGGTCTACTCGGACGACTCCAAGGACGAGCTGAGCCTGTACGGCGGCATGAGCGGCGAGCCGGACCTGGCGGTGGTGGACGACTTCAGCCGCATCAAGCCCGTGCTGGAGAAGCACCCCAACGTGAAGACGGTGGTGCCCATGGGCACCAGCGGCGCGCTCATCACCTCCGGCAACACGGTGGACCTGACGCTCGCGCGGCTGCGCGACCTCTACAAGAAGCGCCAGACGGAGGGCGAGTCCCCTGCCCTTCGCGAGAACATCGACAGCGTCAAGGGCCACGTGCGGCAGATGGTGGCGCTGATGGAGGAGCAGCGGGCCAAGAGCCGCGAGCTGCTCACCGAGGCCGCCCAGGACCCCGTGGAGGTGGAGGCGCTCGCGCGCGCTCGCACCGACGCGTTCTGGAACGCCTTCGAGGAGGACCCGTTCGGCTCGCTCGAGTTCCTGGAGAACCGCATCGCCCCGCAGCTGCCGGACGGCGACCTGCTGGACCTGCGCTACGTGGGCACGGACCTGGACGCGTTCCAGAAGTCGTTCGACCGCATGGAGGTCGTGGACGGACAGGCGGTGCCCGCGGGCAAGCGCGGCATGCTGATGTCCAAGTTCTATTACGAGAACTTCCTCAAGCTGAAGTCCGCGCTGCGCATGGACAACATCAAGCAGGAGCGGGACGTCAACCAGAAGCGCATCGACGCCGACCCGACCCTGCAGCGCTGGGTGAAGGAGAACCAGACCCAGACGCGTGAAATCCTCTTCCAGTTGGATCCGGTGAAGACGCGTCAGGCGGTGGAGCGGCTGCAGAAGGTGCTCGGAAGCCAGGAGCCGTCCCTGGAGAAGCTCCTGTCGGAGTTCTTCACCACCACCGACGACAACTTCGACACGCGCTACCAGCAGTTCTACGCGGAGCTGGCGCCGCTGCTCGACTTGTACCGGCTGCGCATGGGGGACTCGCTCACCATCACCGCCTTCACGCGCACCGGCTACGTGCAGAGCATCAACGTGAAGGTCTACGGCACCTACCAGTTCAAGGGCCTGGAGAAGTCCTTCATGGCGGGCGCCATCAACCTGATGGACCTGATGACCTTCCGCGACCTCTACGGCTACCTGAGCCCGGAGCGCAAGGCGGAGATCACCGAGCTGCAGAAGGGCAGCGGCCTGAAGGAGCTGGACCGGGGCAGCGCGGAGGAGGCGCTCTTCGGCGAGGACAGCGGCAACACGCTGGTGGCGGACGCCACGCCCGGACTCATCGAGGAGTCCAAGGTGTTCGAGGGTGGCCTGGGCGCGCTGGCCCGCGAGGACCTGGTGGCGCGCGTCTACTCGCAGCAGGAGATCGAACAGGGCGAGGCGCTCAGCGCGGCGGTCATCCTGAAGGACCCGGAGCAGTTGGACCGGACGATGGAGGAGCTGCGCGAGTCGACCAAGGCCGCGGGGCTCAAGCTGCGCGTGGTGTCCTGGCAGCAGGCCGCGGGCATCATCGGCCAGTTCGTGCTGATGGCGAAGCTGGTGCTGTACTTCGCGGTGTTCATCATCTTCGTGGTGGCGCTGGTCATCATCAACAACGCGATGATGATGGCGACGCTGCAGCGGGTGCGCGAGGTGGGGACGATGCGGGCCATCGGCGCGCAGCGCTCCTTCGTGCTGAGCATGGTGCTCATCGAGACGGTGCTGCTCGGGGCGGTGTTCGGCCTGGGCGGCGCGCTGGTGGGCAGCGGCATCATGAGCGCGCTGGGCAGCGCGGGCATCCCCGCCGGCAACGAGGCGCTGTACTTCTTCTTCTCCGGTCCCCGCCTCTACCCGACGTTGAGCGCCGGCAACCTCATCGCGGCGTTCGTCATCGTCCTGTTGGTCTCCGCCATCTCCACCCTCTACCCCGCGTTCCTCGCGACGCGCGTCTCGCCCCTCCAGGCGATGCAGACGGACGAGTGACCCATGTTCCAGCTCTTCCTCATCGCATTCCGTAACCTCGGCACCCACCGGCGGCGCACGCTGCTGCTCGGCGGGGCCATCGCGGGTGTCACCGCGCTGCTCGTCATCCTCATGGGCCTGTCCACGGGCATGAAGGAGACGCTGCTGCGCTCGGCCACCATCCTGTCCACCGGCCACGTCAACGTGGGCGGCTTCTACAAGGTCACCGCCGGGCAGGCCGCCCCCGTGGTGACGTCCTACCCGAAGGTCATGGAGCTGGTCCGGAAGGAGATTCCGGAGCTCGACTACGCCGTCCAGCGCGGGCGCGGCTGGGCGAAGATCGTCAGCGAGAAGAGCTCCATGCAGGTGGGCATCGGCGGCGTCGACGTGAAGAACGAGCCCGGCCTCCACAAGGTCCTCCAGATTCGCGAGGGCTCGCTCGACGGGCTGTCGGAGTCAGGCACGGCGCTGCTGTTCGAGAAGCAGGCCAAGCGGCTGGAGGTGAAGGTGGGCGACACCATCACCATCTCCGCGCCCACCATGCGCGGCACCAACAACACGGTGGACGTGCGCGTGGCGGCCATCGCCGGCGACATGGGGATGATGAGCGACTTCAACATCTACGTCGAAGCCTCCACCCTGCGCTCGCTCTACCAGCTGCGCGATGACACCACCGGCGCGCTCTACCTGTACCTGAAGGACGTCTCGCAGGTGCCGCAGGTCCAGGCGCGCCTGCGCGATGTGCTGGCCAAGGCCGGCTTCACCGTGATGGACAACGACCCGCGCGCGTTCTGGTTCAAGTTCGACGTCGTCAATCGCGAGGCGTGGACGGGCCAGAAGCTGGACATCACCAACTGGGAGGACGAGCTGTCCTTCATCACCTGGACGCTCACCGCGCTCAACGGACTGACGGGTGTGCTCATCTTCGTGCTGCTGGTCATCATCGGCGTGGGCATCATGAACACGCTGTGGATCGCCATCCGCGAGCGCACCCGGGAGATTGGGACGCTGCGCGCGATCGGCATGCAGAGGACGCGCGTGGTGGCGATGTTCCTCTTCGAGGCGATGACGCTCGGGGCGCTGGGCACGCTGGTGGGGGCGCTGCTCGGCCTGGCGGTGTGCCTGGGCGTGACGGCCGCGCACGTGAGCGTCCCCGAGGTGGTGGCGATGTTCATCATGTCCGAGCGGCTGAACCTGGTGGTGGACGCGGGCGCGGTGGTGGGCGCCATGGTGTTCATCACGACCTGCACCACGCTCATCTCGTTGATTCCCTCCTTCCTCGCCGCGCGGCTCAAGCCGGTGACGGCGATGCACCACATCGGGTGATTTCCATGAGCCTCAAGAGCCTGCTGTCCGCCGCGGTCGTCACCGTGGCCCTGCTGTCCGCGCCCGTGGCCCTGGCCCTGGAGCCGGCCGTCATGACGCAGATGCTGGCGACCATCGATGATCGCCAGCGCAATGGTGGCGACTACAAGGCGCTCATCTATCTGGAGCAGAAGGAGAAGGACAAGACGGACAACGTGCGCGAGGCGTTCGTGTACCGACGCGACGCGGACGACAAGCTGATGATCCTCTTCAGCAAGCCCAAGACGGAGGCCGGCAAGGGCTACCTCCGCATGGACAAGAACCTCTGGAGCTACGACCCCAACGTGGGCAAGTGGGAGCGTCGCACGGAGCGCGAGCGCATCGCCGGCACCGACAGCCGCCGCGCCGACTTCGACGAGTCCCGCCTGGCCGAGGAGTTCGACCCGACGTACGAGGGCGAGGCCAAGCTGGGCAAGTACACGGCGCACAAGCTGTCGCTCAAGGTGAAGCCCAACATCGACGTGGCCTACCCCGTCGTGAAGCTGTGGGTGGACAAGGACTCCACCAACATCCTCAAGCGCGAGGAGTACGCGCTGTCCGGCCGGCTGATGCGCACCGCGCTCTACCCGCGCTGGAAGAAGATCTTCAGCGAGTCCAAGGGCGCCGACGTCTGGTTCCCCGAGGAGATCCGCATCTACGACGAGGTGGAGAAGGCCAACTCCACCATCATCCTCATCAAGTCGGTGGACCTGCGCTCGCTGGAGGCCAACCTCTTCACCAAGGCCTGGCTCGAGAGCAAGAGCCGATGAGCCCTCGCGCCCTCACCCTGGCCACGGCGCTGTCCGTGGCCCTCGTTGCTCCCACCGCGCTCGGCCAGTCGGCGCAGCGGGACGACGATGCCTTGTTCGGCGGAGGGGACGACACGCCCGCTCAGGCGGACCCGTCCTCGACGCCACCCTCGGAGGCTCCGTCATCGGAGCGTCCGAGCGAGGATGCCCTGTTCGGCGGGGACTCGGAGCCCTCGGCGGGCGCGGATGCCAGCAACACGGGCGACGCGACCGAGCGCCAGCGGCCGCTGACGGAGGCTCCGCCGGAACCTGGAGACCGGGACTCGCGCTCGCTCTCCGGGCCGGCGACGCGCAGCGCGTTCGACTCCGAGGAGGCGGTGGATGATCCGCTGAAGATTGGCGGACAGTTCTACCTGCGCGGCTTCGCGGCCGCGTCGCAGGGCACGTCGTTCGGCGACACGTCGTTCTCCGCGCCCACGCTGGTGGATGGGTACTTCGACGCGCGGCCCATGGACCGCCTGCGAGGCTTCGTGGTGGGCCGGTTGAGCTACGACCCCACCGTGTCCACGCAGTCGGGGGTCGCGGGCGCGCCGGCGAACCCTCGCGTCCTGTTGGACCAGGCGTGGCTGCGCTTCGACATCGAGCGGACGGTGTTCCTCACCGTCGGCAAGCAGCACGTGAAGTGGGGCACGGGGCAGATCTGGAACCCCACCGACTTCCTGTCCCCACAGCGGCGCAACCCGCTGGCCTTCGTCGACCTGCGCACCGGTGTGTCGATGCTGAAGGTCCATGTCCCCTGGGAGGCTCGGGGCTGGAACTTCTATGCGCTCGCGGTGATGGATGATTTGGGCACCGACACCGGCGTGCTCACGGACAACACCGGCGGCGTGCCTCGCGCGGGTGTGTCCGAGCCCGTCAACAGCCTGAGCCGCATCGGTGGCGCGCTGCGCGCGGAGGTTGTGCTGGGGCCCGCCGAGGTGGGCCTGAGCACGGTGGCGCAGCGGGGGCGCAAGCCTCGCTTCGGCCTCGATGTGTCGTCCGCGCTGGGGCCCATCGATGTGTATGGCGAGCTGGCGCTGAAGAAGAGCACGGAGCAGCCGCTGTACCGGGTTCCTCCGGGGACCACGGCGGAGGATGTGTTCCTCAATCCCAACCTCGTCGAGGAATACTTCCCCTCGGGGCTCACGCCCCAGGTGACGGGCGGCGCGAACTACAGCTTCGCGTACGGGGAGAACGACATCGCCGTGTTGGGCGTGGAGTACTTCTACAACTCGACGGGCTATACGAGCTCGTTCGGGTACCCGTTCCTGATCTACAAGCAGGCCTTCCAGCCGCTGTACACGGGGCGCCACTACGGCTCCGCGTACCTCTTCCTGGACCGTCCTGGCTCGCTCGAGCGCACGTCGTTCAACCTGTTCACGTTGAGCAACCTCTCGGACAAGTCGTACATCAGCCGGCTCAACGTCACGCACCGCGCGCTCAGCTATCTGACGGTCGAGGCGTACGGTGCGGTCCACTACGGCCACAAGGGCGGCGAGTTCCGCTTCGGTGGGTTCACGATTCCTGGTGCCGAGGTGCCCGAGGGCCAGGACCCCAATCCTCCCATCACGTTCAACGTGCCCACCTTCGAGCTGGGCGCGGGACTGCGCATCAGCATCTGAGTGGGTGGTCCGTGGATGGATTCGAGGGGCCGTGTTCCTGGGTAGGGACACGGCCCTTCGACTTTCCTCAGCGGGCGGCGGCGCGGTCGCACGTCGGGCATGCGAGCGAGGGGATAGCGGGCCGCCGAGGTGCCGGAGAATTCGAGCAGTGAACACTTTGGCGACATGAACCTGTGGATCGCCCTCGCCGCGGGGTTGAGCGTCGCTCAGGGACAGAGCGAGACGCGCTACCCCTCTCCCATGGACCCGAACGTCCGCGACCCAGCCGCGGAGGCCCTGCGCGACGCGAACGAGCAGGCCGCCGAGGAGGCGGATGGCGCGTGGATTCCCCCGAACTACGTCATCCAGCAGCCGACCACCGACGGGACGACGCCATATGGCGGGTATGTGGTGACGCCCGCTCTCCCGGATGGGCGTGCTCCGGCGACGCCCAGCGAGGTCGCCGTCGACGAGACGTATCAGAGTTATGTACCCATCCCCGCGCAGGTGCAGGAGGGCACGGGTGGAAGCGGTACTGAGGAGAACGTGGGCCCGACCGTGTCCGATACGGACCTGGGCGTCAGCGGTTCGGGTGCTGTGGGCGATGAAGGGGGCGATGCTCGGGTGAATCAACCGGGTGGTTCGAATACGTCCGCGCTGCCACAGCCCGCCCCCGCTCCGCTGGGCGGACAGGACTCCACCGGCGGCTCGGGGGACTACGGCACCGTGGCCCCGCAGGGCTCGGAGTCGAGTGGCCAGGTCGACGGCACGGGTGGCTCTGGTACGACTCCGCAGACCTCGGTTCCGAACGACCAGGGTGGCATCGGTGGCTCTGGCATCACTCCGCAGACCTCGGTTCCGAATGATCCGAGTGGAATCGGTGGCTCCGGCACGACGCCACAGACTTCGATTCCGAATGACCAAAGCGGCATCGGTGGTTCGGGCACCACTCCGCAGACCTCTGTTCCGAATGATCCGAGTGGAATCGGTGGCTCCGGCACGACGCCTCAAACCTCTGTTCCGAATGACCAGAGTGGCGTCGGGACCAGCACGACTCCGCAGACCTCGGTTCCGAACGACTCGAGTGGCGTCGGGACTGGCACGACGACTCAACCCTCGACGCAGACGGGCACGGGCGGTTCAGGCGCGCAGCCCGAGACTCAAGACTCGCTGGGCGGCTTCGGTCCCACTGAAGCCGAGCAAGGCGGTGGGCAGAACACCCCGAACACTGCGCCCGTCTCCCCGAACGGCACCGGTGGCTCGGGCTCGAACACCGTGCCGCAATCCACCGACACGCAGGGCACCTCCGTGCCCCAGAACAACACCACCCAGTCCACCACGTCCGGACAGCAGCAGACGTCGGCGACCTCGAATCCCCCCGCGGCTAACGACACGGAGGTCGCGCAGCGGCGCGCCCGTCTCGACGAGCTCGAGGAAGAGCTCCGGGCTCGCGACGCGGAGATCGAGCAGAACGCCGTCGCCACCCAGCAGCAGGTCGACACGTTCGGCGAGCGCGCCGTCGAGACCGAGCAGTCACGCCAGCAGCGGCTCTCCGCGCTCCAGAGTGCCGGCGAATGGATGATGGCCGCCGACGCCGCCATCCAGCAGGGCGAGGATGACGTCGACGATGCCCTCGATATCGCCGACAGCGCCTTCGCGGAGATTCGTGAGAGCGCCGCTTCGTTCGGTCAGGGCAACGTCATCGTCCACGCGGACCGCGCCCGAGCGCTGCTCAACCTCGCTCGTGACGCGGCAGGACGCAGCGACGGTTACGCAGCGCGGCTCGCGCTCCAGGAAGCCGGCGTCGAGCTCAACCTCGCACGCGGCGCCAGCCTCGGTCGGAGCGGAACGGGCAACTCGCTGCTGACTCCCTAGTCACAGCGACCCGCCTACGCAGCTAAGCATGACCCTCCCTGCTTCGGGAGGGAGCCTGGCTTCACGCCTCGACGCCCGACACACCACCCCGACCGCGTGAGGCGCCTCCTGCATGAGGCGCCTCACCGGAAGTCACGCCGGACTCAGGGCGCCGGCGTCTCGCGGAAGATGAGCAGCCCCCGCGACGACTCCGTCGTGTAGATGTACCCGTCACCCGGGACCGCGATGGCGTTGAGCCCCTCGAAGAACGACAGGCCGCGGCCCGCGTCCGTCTCACGGTAGGTGTTGAAGTACGCCACCTGCCGAGGAGCAGCGGGGTTGCTCACGTCCGCCACCCGCAGACCATCCTGGTAGTGCGCGACATAGAGCTTCGTCCCCGACAACGCCATCGCGCGGACGGAGGTCTCCGGCCGGACCCGGAACTCGCCCACCTGGAGGGTGCTCGCCGGATTGGATACGTCCAGCACGCTGACGAACGACCCCCAGTCCTCGCCACCCGAGAACACCAACGGCCGCTCATTCACCGAGCCCACCGCCAACGAACGCGACGCGGTGCCCCCGAAGCGCCCCAGCAGCTTCGGCGCCGAGGGCGTCGTGATGTCCGACACCGAGACGCCGAACGTCCAGTTGCTCACGTAGAGCCGGTTCCCCACCGACATCACGTCGAACGGAACCTCGCCGTTCAGCGGCTCGGCGCCCTCGATGAAGTAGCGGTCCAGCAGCTTCGGCTGCAGCGGCGTCGTCACATCGAACACCAACACCTCGCCGTTGGGCGCGGGCGACGCCGCGAACAGCAGGTTGCCGTTCAACGCCAGGGAGCCCACCTCCACCGACGGGTCCGTCAACGAGCGCAGCAGCGTGGGCTGCTCCGGGTTCGCCACGTCGTAGATGACCAGGCCGCTCTTCTGGCTGGCCACGTACGCCAGCGTGCCGTGCACCACCAGGTCGTTGTAGACGTCACTCGACGGCTTGGGCCCCGACAGCTTCCGCGTCTCCGACGGGACGCTCACGTCGTAGATGGCGAAGCCATCCTTGCCGAGCGTGACGTAGGCGCGGCCGCCCACCACCGTCAGCTCCTTGGGGACCAGCGCCTCGCCGAGGGGAATCTCGCGCACCAGCTCCACCCCGGAGCCCTCGACCTCATCCGCCTTGCGCTGCAGGCGCGCCGCCTCGAACGTGCCCTGCAGGTCCAGCTCTCCGTCCACGCAGCGACGGAAGGTGCCCTTCATGCGCGTCGCCGAGCTCGCCTCGCAGCCGGCGAAGGCGTACCGCACCGTGCGCTGGAACGGGTCGACCACGTCCGCGGCCAGGTAGTACGAGTCCTCCGTGTGCTGCTGCTCCGTCACGGTGAAGCCCAGCACCTTCGCGCCGTCCGCACCCGACAGACGCAGCGCGCCCGCCGAACCCGATCCATCGTTCAGTTCGACATTGACGTTCCACACGCCCGCGGGTTGCAGGGTCGCGAGGCTTGAACGCTGACAGGACGACAGGTTGATGGCGGCAAGGTGACACTCCGCCTTGTTCTTGGAGTCCCCGTCCTTGCCGCAACCCAGGGCAAGGACCAGCGTGCTGCTCAGTACGAAGAGGCGTCTCATGACCCGTATGCATACCGGGCCATGCCACACAACGAAAGCCCCTCCCTCACTCTCCCCAAGGGATGCGGGACGCCCGCCGTCGGGCAAGTAAACGGAAAGAAATAAACGAGGCCCTTGTATAGGCTCGCTCCTGAGAGCGAGCCTCCCAGGAAGCCCCTGTCTCGCCAGTACCCCACCCAAGAGGTGTTCGTGAACCCCCGTCTCCTCGCTGCCGCCGCGCTGGCCCTGCTCCTGCCGGAGCTGGCGCTGGCCCAGGTCTTCGTCGTGCCTCGTCGCCCGGGCAAGACGCCGGTGAACAGCTACGAGTTCGAGTGGCGGCACGTCGACATCCTCGTCGGCCCCCAGGCCACGGGCGAAGAGGCCAAGCCCCCGGACAGGACGGCGCACGAGCAGCCCCCCGGAGTCCAGGGTGGCGCCAACCCGGACGTCCCCGCCGCCAACGCCGAGGCCGGAGACACGAAATCCCCGCCTACCAGCCCGGCCGCGCCGACCGACCCGTCCACGACGCTGTCGCCCAGCCCCGCACCCGAGCTGGTCCAGACCGAGGACGCCGGCACCCCGCCCCCTCCGGGCCCCGTCGCCTCCAACGAGGACGGCGGCACGCCCCTGAGCACCGCCGCGCTCGGGGCCCCCGACGGAGGCACCGCCGTCGGAGACCCCGACGGAGGCACCGCGCTCGGCGCGCCCGCGTTGGGGGGCCCCGCGCTGGGCGGCTCACCGGATGGCGGCTTCAACTACACCTACGCGAGGTCGCTGGGGGCGAAGGCCGGCGGGGTGCGCTTCTACTTCTACGAGCGTGAGCGCATCGTCGCCGAGCGCGCCGCGCCGCTCATCGAGGAGGCCTACCGCTACCTGGTGGACACGTTCCAGTACGTCCCCACGGAGACCTTCCCGTACATCCTCTACAGCAGCTACCAGGAGTTCCTGCAGACCAACCTCTTCCCGCTGTCCGAGGGCACCCTGGGTGTCACCAGCACCGAGGGTGACCTGAAGCTCACCCTGCCGTACCTGGGTGACCACCGGCTCTTCGAGGAGGTCAGCACGCACGAGCTCGCGCACCAGTTCACCATCCAGAAGGTGCGCACCGTGACGGAGCAGGCGAAGGTGTTCGGCGAGCCGCTCCAGGCCATCCCCCTGTGGTTCATCGAAGGCCTCGCCGAGTTCTACGCCAAGCGGGGCATGGACCCCGAGGCGGAGATGCTGGTCAGGGACCTGCTCGTGAACCCGGACCTCTACAAGGGCTACGCGTTCCTCGACTTCTTCTCCCCCGGGCCCTACGGCTACCTGTGGATCTACAAGGTCGGCCAGGTGCGCGTGGCCTTCCTCGAGGAGGAGTACGGCAAGGGCTTCATCCAGCGCGTGCTGGAGGAGTCGCCCCGGCTGGTGGGCGGCGCCAAGGACACGCCGTCGCTCAAGTTCGAGGAGCTGCTGGAGCGGCTGACGGGTGATGACCCGAAGCGGCTGTCGGCGCGGTTCGAGAACTGGCTGAAGCGCCGGGCGTACAAGACCTACCTGGGCTCGGAGCAGTCCGCGCCCGCGTTGGATCTGCTCGACAAGGCGCCCGGCTACATCACCGCGTTCACCAGCTCCCCGGACGGCTCGGTGCTGGCCATGCGCACCATCGTCCCGGAGACGGGCGAGAGCCGGCTGTACATGATGGACCCGCGCGCGCCGGACAAGAACGTGCGGGTGGCCAGCGACGGCATGCCGGGCGTGGAGTCCCTGCACCCCATCTCCGGCCGCAACTTCGCGCTGTCCAAGGACAAGCTGGCGTTCGTCGCGGAAATCACCGGGCGCGACGTCATCTACGTGCAGGACTACAAGCACACCGTGGAGAAGCGCTCCCAGGACGTGCTGGTGCGCCGCAACCCCATCCGCACCGGCATCGACCGGGAGGTGGGCACGTCGGTGAACCTGGAGCTGGGGGACCGCAAGGCGTACCGCATCGACAAGCACGGGCTGCTCGCCGCGTACTCGCCGGCCATCTCCCCGGACGGCCGCTGGGTGGCCTTCATCGGCATCCAGGACGAGGGCCTGCGGGACGTGTACGTCATCGACCTGAACGCCAGCCCCGACGCCAAGCCGCTGCGGCTCACCGACGACGTGTTCTCCGAGCGCCAGGTGACGTGGGGCCCCTCGGGAATCGTCTTCACGTCGGATGCGACGTCGCACCGCAAGTTCAACCTCTTCCGCGTGAAGGTGGACGCGCCCCGCCAGGTGGAGCGGCTGACGAGCGAGGACCGCGACCACGCGGACCCGGTGGCGCTGGCGGACGGGCGCGTGTTCTTCACCGCCTTCAACAACAGCAGCTCGGATTTGCACGAGCTGATGGCGGACGGCCGCATCGTCCGGCGCACGGACCTGACCACGGGCGTGTTCGAGCCGGGCCCCGGTCCCGAGGGCAGCCTGTGGATGCTCTTCCACGTCTCCGGCGAGCGGAAGCCCGCGGTGCTCCGGCCGCCGCGCATGCTCGCGCTCGACGTGCCGGCCGAGCCGCCGCCCGAGCCGCCCAACCCGCTCGCGGTGCGCCCGCTCACGGACGCCACGCCCTACCGGCCCTTCGCCCGGCAGAACCTGGAGTTCGGCCCCATCTTCGGCTTCGCCGGCGCGGGTGGCGGCGGCTTCGTCGGTCAGCTCTTCGCCGCGGCGAGCGACCGCATGCGGGACCACCAGTTCATCCTCACGCTGGCGGTCTACGGCAGCTTCGACCTCACCGACGGCTACATGCTCTACATCAACGACGAGCGGCGCACGACGTGGGGCGGCGGCCTCTTTCAGTCGCTGCGCTTCCGCGTGGACCAGACGTTCGACGACCTGCCCGTCTTCTTCACGTCGGCGGAGCGCTACTTCGGCGCGCTCGGCAGCCTGCGCTACCCGCTGAGCACCTTCCTGTTCATCCAGGGTGATTTGAGCGTGGGTGGCACCAAGTACTTCCTCGACGACGACACGGAGTTCCGCCTCTTCTTCCCGGACCGCAACGAGGCCAACCGGGAGCTCTTGTCGCTGTGGAACCAGAAGAACGGCTCCATCCGCTTCCAGACCGAGCTGAGCGGGCAGATCGGCTACGACAGCCTCAAGTACCACTACGCCACGGGCCCGCTGTCGGGCAGCTCCGCGCTGCTCGAGACGACGGTGGGCGTGCAGCCCTTCAACTCCGAGGCCTACGGCAACGTGCGCGTCGACGCCGAGCGCTACTTCCCCATCTACGGCCGCACGCACCTGTTCCTGCGCGGCGGCGCGGGCACCACGCTGGGCGGACGCTACGCGCGCTCCTACTTCCTGTCCTCGTTCGACACCCTGCGCGGCGTGAACTTCGGCGACGAGCGGTGGCTGTTGGGCCGCAACTTCGTCTACTCCACGCTGGAGCTGCAGCTGCCGCTCAACGACATCGTCCGGGTGGCCTTCCTCAGTGACCTGGAGGCGGTCGCCGGCATCGACGTGGGCGGCGTGGGCAACAGCTCACGCGACTTGTGGGACCACCGCGTGCTGGACGCCGCCATCGGCCTCAACGTGGCGCTGGGGCCGCTCCTGATGCGCCTGCACTTCGCCCGGCCGCTCGACATCAACGCGGCCGCGGGCAAGCCGGACTCGGGCTGGGTGACGAACTTCTCGCTGGGCATCGCCGGCCTCAACGGCTTCTTCGACACGGCCGACACGGGCGCCAAGAACAGCGCGCCGCAGCCTTCCTCGCCCGCGCTGATGCCGGCGCTGGGTGGCGGCTACACCTCGCCCCGGCACTGAGCGTCGTCGAGGCACCCGCCCCCGCTCGCACGCCTTCGTGAGCGGGGGCAGGCCTCTTCGGAGCCGGGCCCACAGCCAGGAACGTGGGCTCGTTGCGTATCCTGGACGTCCCGCGAGCGGCCGGCTCGCGTCATCTGGCGGTGTGACCATGCCTCGAAGCGGTCCCTGGCTCCTGTTCCTGTGGGTCGGGCTGGTGGTGTCCTGTGCCGCGCCCCTGAGCTCGGAAGAGCTCCCCTCGAAGCGAAGGCCCTCCATCCGGGTCACCTACGAGGACGGGCAGCCGGCCGCGGGCGCGAGCGTGCGGGTCAATGACGCCGAGCAGGGTCAGACGGATGTCGACGGAAGGCTCGAGCTGACCCTCCCCTCGGGACCCTTCCGACTCGAGCTGAGCATCACGGCGCTGGACGGCTCGTTCACCCGAACCTTCCAGGACCAGGACGGTGACGACCCGGAGGCGTGGGACGACGTGGCCATCCACCTGCCACGTCCCGTCCAGTTGCTCGCGCCACTCGAGGTGACGACCACGCGGGTGCAGCTCGCGTGGCAACGCAGCCATGAGCGCGCCTTCCGTGAGTACAGGGTCTACGGGCACCGGAACGCATCGGCGCTCGACGAGTCGAACGCCGTCCTCCTCTTCGTCGGGACGGACATCTCCCACACGAGCTTCGTGGTGGGGGCCGGGTACGAAGGCGGCGCGCCCTTCGTCACCGCCAACCAGCACCTCCACTTCCGAGTCTATGTCCAGAAGGACGACGGCTCGCTCTCCGGCAGCAACATCCTCCACGTGAAGACACCCGAGTGGGCCGACGAGGCCCGCTTCACCCGGCACTACACGCTCGAGCCCGAGCGCAACTTCGCGGGGACATTGCCCATCCGTGGGGTGGCCTATGACGGCAGCGCGCTCTGGTTCCTGTATCGCGAGGAATCGGGTGGTGGATTCTACGACGAGGACCGGCTCACGCTGGCCCGACTCGACCCCCAGACACTGGCGGTCCTCCAGTCATGGACCTTCTGGGACCACCGACAGCCCAGGGGATTGACCTGGGACGGCACGTCACTCTGGCTGTATCTGGAGGCGAATGACCGCAAGCTCGCGCGCTTCAATCCGACCACAGGCGCGCGTGACTTCGAGTTCGTGGCGGGCGGCGCGGCGACCTCGCTGGCCTGGTCAGGCACCCACCTGCTGCTGAGCACCAACGGCCCTTCGCCCTCCGTCACCGCGGTCCACCCCGTCACGGGCGCCATCACGGACGCCTGGCCCAGCCCCTTCAACCAACGGGCCTCACCCGGTTCAGGAGGCATTGCCCATCGTGCGGGAGAGACGTGGCTCGCCTCCCCGGTCGACTCGGCCATCGTCATCATGGATGACACGGGAGCGCACATCGGCGTGACGACGTCGTCACACCCCTTCGTCTACATGGCCTTCATGGGAGACCGCCTCGTGGGCGTCACCCAGGAGTCCCAGGTCCATGTGCTGAACATCGAACCCTGAGCAGGACGCGACGACGCATGCGAGGAGGTCGAGACATGTCTTCTGGAAAGTCCTGGCTCGGATTGCTGGGCCTCAGCCTGTTGCTGGCTTGCGAACGCGCCCCAGCGCCCTCGCGGCCGGCGCCCGAAGTGCCCGAAGTGCCCGAAGTGCCCGCCCCAGAGACCCGGCCCATTCTGCGCGTGGCCTATGACGACGAGCAGCCCGCGGAGGGCATCCTGGTCCTCCTCGATGGAGTCGAGCAGGGGAAGACGGACTCCGCGGGCAAGCTGGCCCTGGCGCTCCCCTCCGGACCGTTCCAACTCGAGCTGCGTCACGCCCGGGAGGATGGTGAGTTCGCCCAGGTGACGCAGGCCTTCGAGGGGCCTCCGAGCGAGGAGGCCGTCATCCACCTGGCGCGTCCTGTCCGATTGCTCGCGCCGCTCGAAGTGACGACCTCGTCGGTGCACCTCGCGTGGCAGCGAAGCCATGCGCGCGGCTTCCGTCGATACAGGCTCTACGCCCTGCAGCACTTCCCCACGGTCAGCGCGACGAACGGCCTGCTCATCCACGAGGGGGACGACGTGGCCAGGGCGGACTTCAACCTGGCGGGCGTCATCCTCGCGGGCAGTCCCCTCGTCGCGGCGGCCACGGACCTCTACTTCCGCCTGTACGTCGACAGGGACGACGGCTCCGTCACCACCAGCAACATCCTCCACGTGAAGACACCCGAGTGGCACAACGAGGCCCTCTTCACCCGCCACTACACGCTCGTTCCCGAGAGCGGCTTCGCGGGGCGACAGCCCATCCACGGCGTGGCCTATGACGGCGAGGCACTCTGGCTCGTGTATCGAGAGGAGCTGGGCGGCTTCTACGACGATGACCGGCTCACGCTGACCCGACTCGACCCCCAGACGCTGGCCGTGCTCCAGGCGTGGACGTTCATGGACCACCGGGTCCCCAGGGGATTGACCTGGGACGGAACGTCGCTCTGGCTCTACCTGGAGGCCCATGAGCGCAAGCTCGTGCGCATCGACCCCGCCACGGGAGCCCCTACACGGGAGTTCCTCCTCGCCGAGACCGTGGAAGCCCTCGCGTGGACCGGGACCCACCTGGTGTCGAGCGCCAACAAGCAGCGGGGCTGGGGATACATCGAGCGGCTCGACCCATCCACCGGGGGTTCGGTGAGTGTCCTCCCCAGTCCCTTCATCCAGCGGAGTGCCCACCGCGCCGGGGGCATCGCGTACCGGACGGGAGAGACGTGGCTCTCCGACTGGTACGTGGACGACCTCGTCATCGTCGATGACGAGGGAACCCACATCGGCGTGGTGCGCGATGACCACCACTTCCATCACATGGCCTTCATGGGGGACAGGCTCGTGGGAGTCACACGCGAGTCGCAGGTCCACCTCCTGCGCATCGAGCCTTGAAGTCCGGCTCGAGTCTCCGGTGGCTCAGGACTGCGCGGCCACGAGCGCCGCGTTGGCGCGGGCCATGGGGCCGCCGTCATTGGGGATGCGCTCGAAGTCACCGCGCAGCGCCTTGATGGCGAACTTCTCCAGGTCAATCTCCCGGCGCGTGCGGATGCCCAGCGCGCGCAAGGGAGCGGACAGGGGACCGAAGCCCAGGGCACCATGTTGGAGGAGCACTCCGGCGGCCACCGCGCTGAGCCACCGCCAGCCGCCGCCGTCCCGCCTGCCCAGCAAGAGGCCCAGCGCACCGGCCACGGCGGTGCCCACCATGACGGCACGGTTGAGGTCCCACTCGCGCTCCAGCGTCTGGAGGTAGCGGCTCATCTCCGGGCGGTCGGCGTGGGTCGCCATGTGCCGCACGCACGCCTCCACGTGCTCGTCGATACGACGGTTCACCATCAGCGGCGTGTGGCTGCGGGCGGAATCAGACGACTGGTTCCAGGTCTCCATCGCGGGCGTCTCCCTGTCGCGGCGCTCCCCTCTTCTTGATGAAGCTAGGGGCGCCACGGCGCGTCGGGAACAGCGCCGGGTGGGAAGAGAAGTGGCTTCCCTGACTGCTTGCCTGCCCCGCCAGAGGGCCCGCGTCCGAGGGGGCCGCTCCCGCTCCGACCCAGGAGACGACACGCGGCGCGACGGGTCCTCTGCCCTCCAGGGTGGGGCGATTGACCGGACCAGGATGGGAAATCCCTTTCATCGACTTCCCACCCCATGACCCCAAGGCGCAGTGGATTCGTCCACTACCGGGCAGCGCACCTCCGCCTTCATGAGGCACGCGCCTTGCTCAACCCCGGTCGATGACTCGCTCACGACTCTTGCTCTGTCTTCCAGTGATGTGGATGTGGGCTTGTGGTTCCGAGGCCCCGTCTCCGCCGACGCAGCCGCCACCCGTCATCGAGGACCCGACGCCGTCGAATCCGACGCCCGTGGACCCGACGCCGAATCCGACGCCCGTGGACCCAGACCCGGTGGACCCGCCACCTCCACCACCTCCACCGGTGACACCCGAGGCCCAGCGGCCCTACGTGATGCCGAAGCTGCAGACGAGCGTGCCCGAGTACGAGCTCATCATCCCTCCGGAGGCGATGAAGAAGTTCGCCGAGGACGTGTGGACGCCCGAGCAGGACGCCGTCTTCAAGGCCAAGGGGATGACGTACCCGGTGAAGGTGCGGCTGCGCGGCGCGTCCGCGCGGTTCTTCGACAAGAAGAGCTGGAACGTGAGCTTCGCGGACGGCACCCGCTTCGAAGGGCGCACGTCGCTCAACCTGGTGGCCGAGTTCGCCGACGCGTCCATGCTGGCGGAGAAGATGGCCTTCGACCTGCTGGAGGCGATGCGCGTGCCCGCGTCCAAGGCGACGTACGTGCTGCTCACGGTCAACGGCAGTCCCCAGGGCGTGTTCCTGGAAATCGAGCAGGTGAACAAGGCCTTCCTCAAGGCCCACGCCTTCGCGGATGACGACGCGACCATCTACCGATGCGGGTGGAAGGACTGCGAGATGAAGACGTGGAAGGTGCCCTACCAGGGCGACTGGACGAAGAAGACGAACGAGCGGCAGCCGGACGACGCGCTCGTCGCGATGATGGACGTCATCAACCACTCGCCGGAGCCCGAGTTCGCCGAGAAGCTGGGCAAGCATCTCCAGCTGGAGCACTACCTGCGCTCCATGGTGATGGACGCGCTGATGTCCAACAACTTCGTCGAGGACTCGGAGAGCTACTTCATCTACGACCGGGCCGTGGCGAAGTGGTCCTACGTGCCGTGGGACCTCAACAACGTGGACGCGCGCTGGTGGTACCTGAACCCGGTGCCCGACATGGCCACGAGCACCAACAGCATGCGCCACCCGCTGTTCAACTTCACGCTGTTCGACGCGTGGACGGAGAAGATGTACCTGCAGCGCAAGAAGGAGTCGCAGTCCTACCCGGGCTACCTGCCCGTGTTCTCCAACCTGGCCACGCGCGTGCTGATGAATCCGGAGCTGCGCGGGCGGCTGGATGAGCGGTTGGAGAAGGCGCTGGACGAGCTCTTCAAGCCCGAGGTGCTCAACCCGTACATCGACGCGGTGCACGCGCTCATCGACTCGCACATGCGCACGGCCCCGTACATCGACTACGAGCGCTTCCGCGCGAGCCGCGACTACATGAAGCGCTACGTCCGGGAGCGGCGGGCCTTCGTGGAGAAGGACTGGGCGCGGCTCAAGGCGCAGCGCTCCACGCTGGTGTTCGACGCGTTCGACCCGGTGGAGGGCTGGGTGGACGTGGCCAACCACGGCACCACGGCCGTGTCGCTCCAGGGCATGGTGCTGACCACCAACCTGCGGGTGAGCCTGGCGCAGAGCGACCACCCGCCGACGCAGGTGCACCCGCCCATGGGCGCGGTGCTCCCGGCGCTCACCGTGGCCCCGGGCGCGAAGGTGCGGCTGAAGGTGTCCGAGCTGGGCATCCAGCTGGCGCCCAAGGGCGAGCTGGGCCTGTTCGACGGCAAGTCCGTGGTGGGCGTGAAGGACTTCCTCTTCTACGGCGCGCTGCCCTCGGGCCAGCAGTACCAGCGCGGCGAGGCGGGCTGGGAGGCCCGCTGAAGCGGAGTCCTCGGCCGGGGCCTAACGCCGCTCACGGACGACGAGCGTGCGACGGGCGGTGAGGCCCCGGTCATCGGTGACGAGGATTTCGTGCGAGCCCACCGACGGCGTCCACCACACCCGCTCGTCCGCGCGAGCCGAGCCGAGCAGCGCGCCGTCCACGAACCAGGTGAGCGCGCGCTCGTGTGAGGCCTCCGCCTCCAGCGGCACCTCCTGCTGGGCGGCGGGCACGCCCGGAATCAGCAGCGCGACGTGGCCAGGGGCCGGTGAGACGATGGAGGGCGCCGCCCGGGCGCCGCCGGGCTCACACCCCGGAGCGGGCGCGGGAGGCTCGGGCAGCCGGCGGTGCTGCTCTTCCAGCCAGCGGCGAATCGTCGCCGGCCACGTGACGAAGACGCGCGACTCCGTCTTGCGCCCCGCGCTGCACGTGGGGCCCACGGACAGGCCCGTGGCCACGTCCACCTCCACGCGCTGGTGATACGGACACACCGCGGTGGGAACGGCCGAGCGGCGCGCGTGGACCTGCTTGCGCTGGGTGCACGCCTCCGTCGGCAGGTGTCCCGAGTACGCGCAGACCTCCACCCGCATCAGGTCCTCCGGCACCACCGTCTCGTCCTCGGGCAGCGAGCGGCCCCGGGGCCCCACGCCCTCCAGGATGTCGAACAGCACCGGGCCCGCCGCGTCCGCGCCCACCAGGTGCACGCTCGGCGCGTGGTTGAAGTTGCCCAGCCACACGACGGCGGTGTGCCGGGGACCGGAGCCCGCGGCCCACGCGTCGCGGTGGCCGAAGCTCGTGCCCGTCTTCCAGTGCACCCGCGCGGGCAGGCCCGTCAGCCGTCGTCGCTCCGGGAAGTCCGGCCGATCTCTCAGCGCCAGCGCCTTGCGCGTCAGCCACGCGGCGCCCGGGGACATGACCTCCACCGGGGCCTCCGGCGCCTGGCCCTCGTCGAGCAGGCGCAGCGGACGGGCGCGGCCATCCCCCGCGATGGCCACGTAGAGCCCGGCGAGCTCCATGGGCGTCAGCTCGATGCCACCCACGGCCGCGGACAGGCCGTAGTGGCCCGGGTCCGGCACCAGGCTGGTGACACCCGAGGTCCTCAGCGCGGACAGGAAGCGCTCCACGCCCACGCGCTCGAGCAGCCGCACGAAGGGCATGTTGAGGGACTGGGACAGCGCGTACTCCAGCCGCACGAGCCCCAGGAAGCGGCCGTCGAAGTTGCGCGGCGCATAGCCGCCGTACGTCGTGGGGATGTCCGCCACGAGCTGCTCGGGGCCGGTGAGTCCCTGGTCGATGCCCATGGCGTAGAGCAGCGGCTTGAGCGCCGAGCCCGGCGAGCGCGGCGTGGCGAAGCCGACAATCTGCCCGCCGTGCTCCGCGTCGAAGAAGTCGAAGTTGCCCACCAGCGCGAGCACCGCGCCCTGCTCCCGCTCCACCACCACCGCCGTGCCGTTGTGGATGCCCTTGGACTTCAGCTCCCGGGCCGCGTCGCGCATCACCCGCTCCACCAGGCGCTGCGTGCCCCCATCCAGCGTGGTGGACAGCCGCGTCTGGCCGGGGCGCTGGGCCCTGAGCCACACGGCCACATGCGGCGCCTCGCGGGGAAACGCCTTGAGCCCTCCCGGAACGTCCGAGGCGCGCACGTCGGCGAGCACCTGCGCGGCGGGCACCCTCGCCTCCTCCGGTCCGCGAGGGAGCGCGTCGGCCTCCAGCAGCCTGCGGGCCACGTCGTCGCGCGCCGAGCGCAGCCGCTCGCGGTTCTCCGGCGTGGGGAAGCGGCGGTTGGGGTTCTGCGGCACCGCCAGCAGCGTGGCGATTTCGGCCGGGCTCAGGTGCGCCGCGGTGTGGCCGAAGTACGCCAGGGCCGCGGCCTCCACGCCCTCCACGTTGCGCCCGTAGGGGACGAACTGGAGATAGGCCGCGAGCACCTCCTGCTTCGTCAGGCGCAGCTCCAGCTGCACCGCGCGCAGGGACTCCACGAGCTTCGAGGTGAAGGTGCGCGGCCGGGGCTCCAGCATGCGCACCAGCTGCATCGTCAGCGTGGAGGCTCCCGACACCCGGCGCCCCCGGGCCACGTTGAGCGCGGCGGCGCGCGCCACGGCGAGGGGGTCCACGCCGGGATGTGAGTAGAAGCGCTTGTCCTCCAGCGCGAACAACGCCCGGAGGTAGGCCGGGTCGATGCGCTCGACGGGCGCGGCGATGCGCCAGCGCTCGTCGGGCGCGAGGAAGACGTGGGCCGGGGTGCCGTCGCGGTACTCCATCACCACCGAGGGTGGAGCGGAGAGCCGTGACGGCAGCGGCACGGACCACGCCGCCGCCACTCCCGCCGCCGCGAGGAGCAAGAGCCCCGCGGCGGTCCAGAGGAGCTTCTTCAGGAGTGGACGGACGCGGCGCATGTCAGAGGAGGTTGTCCTTCCACGGGCCGGACACCTGCACCGTGCCGCCCGCCTCGCGGGCCCACAGGCGCGGGTCGTACATCGCCTCGGCCTCCGCCGTGGGCAGCGTGAAGGCACCCGCCGTCACCGCTCGCACCGCGTAGACAATCTTCTTCGACTCGCGAGCCCCCAGCGCGCCGAAGACCTCCATGCGGTCATCCCGGATGTTGACGTAGTCCGGGGTCCACAGCGCGTCCGCCTGAACCCAGTCCACCGAGCCGCCCCGGCCCAGCCGCGCGTTCTCGATCTCCCAGCCCGCCGGCAGCCGGTCGACCAGGGCGATGTTCTGCACCCGCTCGCCCGTGGTGTTGGTCAGCTCCAGCTCCACGTAGACCAGCTGCGCGAGCGCCACCGGCGCGCTCTTCAGGTCCACCTCCGAGCCATCCTGGCCGCGGTACTTGCGGCTGAGCTTCAGCCCCTCGCCGCCCACGCGCGGCGGCCCATCCGAGCGCACGCCCTCGCTGCTCAGCACGAGGAACAGCGTGCCCGCGGACTTGTCCTTCAGGTCGAGCTGGAGGCTCTTGCGCTCGCTCGCGCGGGCCAGCGCCCAGGTGCGGTCCGAGGCGCGCGCGTCCTTGGCCTGCTTCGCCACCACCTCCTTGCCATCCACCGTCAGCGTCGGCGGGGTGAAGCTGGTGGCCGCGCCCTTGAGCCGCTTGCCCAGGCCGGTGATGCCCCAGACCAGCTCCTGCGTCGTGTACCAGGAGCTGGGGCTGGACTGCAGCGCGCTGGCGACCATGGCGGCCAGCGGCTCACCCGCGGCGTCGGTGCCGAAGAGGTCCTGGTAGGTGCTCAGCATGAAGCCGCGCCGGCGCCGGTCCGAGTAGAAGGACCAGCTGTTGCTCCGCTCGTCGGTGACGGGCGACAGGTCCGGGTTGCGCAGCTCCTTCTCGTAGCGGCGGTCTCCCGCGAGCCACAGCGCCGCCTTGAGCATGTAGGCCTCCTCCAGCTGCTCGCCCTTGAGCGGGGCCTTCTTCGCGCTCTCCGCGAGCCCGTCCACCAGCTTCTGCACGCGCGCCTTGCGGCCCTTGCCGGACACCGCCAGCACGTAGTGCATGTAGGCCTCCGAGTTGCCGTGGTAGTCCCGGACGTTCGCGTTGCCCTCCATGGAGTTGAGCGTGTTGCCCATCCACAGGAGGGCGTCGTCCAGCCGGTCCTGCGGGACGGGGAACTTCTGCTTCTGCGCGTCCAGGAGCATGTGTGTCGCGTACGCGGTGCCCCACAGCTGCGGCTCCATCGCGCCCGGCCAGTAGCCGAAGCCTCCCGACGGCGTCTGCATGGACAGCACGCGGTTGATGCCCGCGAGCACCATGTCCCCCACGTCCCCGTTCTTCTTCAGCGTGGGGTCCACCTGGTCCACCAGCTCCGACACGAAGAGCAGCGGCCGCGTGGAGGACGTCGTCTGCTCGATGCAGCCGTACGGGTACTGCACCAGGTACGACAGGTGCTGGAGCGACTGCGCATAGGGATTGGCCGTCACCCAGAGCGTGGAGCGCTCCGTGGTGGGCACCCACCCCTGCAGGTGCTTGGACACGTCCGTCACGCCCTGCGCCAGCTCGATGCGCTGCACGCGGCGCTCGCGAGGACCGGACGGCGACAGCGGCACGTCCAGCGTCTCCTTCGATGTGTAGCCGCCGCCCTCCACCACCACGCTCAGCCGCGCGGCGCCCACCGACTGCACCGCGCGGGCCTGGAAGACGAACGTCGTGGACTTGCCATCCTCCACGCGCGCGCGGCCCTCGCTCTTGCCGAGCAGTTGCAGCGGTGACGCGGTGTCCGCGGGCATGGTGAGCCCGGGCACCGGCAGCGCCTGGGCGGCCAGCGTCACCTTCACGTCCTGCGCCTTGCCGGACAGGTTGGTGACGAAGACGGGCACCTGGATTTCATCGTTCTGCGTGAGGAAGCGCGGCAGCGTCGTCTGGAGCACCAGCGGGTCTCTGACCAGCACCTGCGCGCTGGCGCGGCCCAGGCGCTTGGGCCCCGCCGTCACCGCCATCACCCGCACCGCGCCCCGGTACTGCGGGAGCTGGAACGGCAGGCGCAGCTTGCCGTTGGCCGGCACCGGCACCACGCCGCTCCACAGGGCCACGGGCTTGACGGGCTGCACGCGGCCCGCGGCGTCCCCTTCCGCGTCACCACCGGTGGAGCGCGAGCTGCCGCCCGGGGGCACCAGCAGCGTCCAGCCGATGGTCTCGAAGGTGTCCACGCCCAGGGCGCGCTTGGTGAAGATGTCCTTGAGCGGATCCGGGCTCTGGAAGCGCGTGAGGGAGAGGATGCCCTCGTCCACCACGGCCACGGTGGCGAAGGTGGCGCCCTCGAGCGCGCCCAGGTCCAGGTCCACGGTGAGCGTGTCGTTGGAGCGGACCTCCTTGGGCACGTTCAGCGTAACCTGCTGCGTGTAGTCCACCGGCTCCAGCACGACGCTGGCCACGCCGAAGGCGCGGTCCGGCATGAAGGCCTCGGCGGACTCGAGGTGCGGGTCCTTCACCAGGAAGGTGCTCACGTAGACGTTGGGCGCGAACTGCTTGGGCGTGAAGCTCCACGTCACCTCGCCCGGCTCCACGGCCTTCCACTCGGTGGCGAGGACGCGGTCGGTCTCCGCGGTGAACAGGATGCGGCCCTTGTAGGGCACCTTGAGCTTCACGTTGATGGGCTTGCCGACGACGGCCCTCGCGGGCACGGCCACGTCCAGCGAGGTGGGCTTGAGCGGACGCGGCGTCTGGTCCACGCGCGAGCCCTCGCCCCACCAGTAGTAGCGGCCCTCGCCCTCCAGCTCCAGGTCCGTCTGCGCGTTGCCGGAGCGCACGCGCACCAGGTAGCCCGCGGCGTCCGCGCCCGGCGTGACGGTGAGGTTGAAGCGGCCGTCCGCCACCTTCACCGTGGCGCTGCCCTCGCGCAGGGGGCGCAGGTAGCGCTGGTAGCGGTCATAGCCCTCGCCCTCGTCGTAGTAGTAGCCGTACTCCTCCTCCAGCCGCACGTACTCCACCTGCACGGTGGCCGGCGCCAGCGACGAGGACGTGACGGGCTTGCCGTCCCAATCCACCACCAGGCCATTCACCGTGAAGGGCTTGCCCGCCTTCACCTTGCCCACGCTGGCCTGCAGGCCCACGTAGTAGCGCTCCGGGTGCACGGGCACGCTGGCCTCGTTCACCGTGGAGCGGCCGCTGCCGGACTCGAACACGCTCGCGAGCGCGCTCAGCCGCGCGGCCCCGCGCAGCCCGCCCATGGCCGCCAGCGCCGGGCAGTTGATGAGCGCCTGGCCCTTCGCGTCCAGCGTGCCCTTCGCCTGGCCCAGCGTGACGGGGCGCGGCTCCTTGCCGTCCTGGCGCCACAGGCCGTAGGTGAACTGCGCGTTCTGCTTCGGCTTGAAGTCGGACGGCACCAGCCGGCAGTTGAGCTCCACGGGGCTGCCCTCGGCCGAGCCGCCGAAGAGGTAGGCCGCCTCCACGGCGACGGGAATCTCCACGCCCTGCACGTAGCCCGGGGCCTCCGCGGTGGCCGTCACCTTCATGCGCTCGGGGACGAACTCCTCCACGTTGAGGCCGTAGGACGCCACCTCGCGGTCGGCGACCTTCAACATGACGCGGTAGTGGCCCGTGTCCTGGAACGCCTCGAAGGGCACGTCGAGCGAGACCAGGCCCGCGTCGTTCGTCTTCAGCGGCACCTTCTTGAGCTCGCGCTCGCGCGGGTCCACCACCACCAGCTCCACCGGCATGCCCGTGGGCGGCGCCAGGTCATCCTGGCCGCGCAGCACGGCGGCGATGTGCGCGGTGTCGCCGGGGCGGTACACGCCGCGGTCGGACCAGAGCGAGGCGCGGTAGGCCTTCTCGGAGCGGTACGGCTCTCCCTGCACGTCGGAGTTGGCGATCTCCGTCTTGAGCTCGTTGTACTTGAGGTACGTCATCTCGTCGCCCTGGCGCGCGATGAGCGCGAAGGGCTGGCTGTCATCCGCGCCGGCCGGGGGCACGTTGAGCACGCACCCGTCCGCGCCCTTGGTGACGCAGCGACTGACGGCCTGGCCGCTCTTCTTCACCAGCGACACCTCCACGCCGGACACCGGGTCCGTGCTCTCGATGCCGAGCGCCCAGACCCACACCTCGCCCGCGTCCTTCGAGCCCGGCGCCGGTCCACCGCGCTTGGCCACGAGGCTCAACTCCGTGAGCAGCACGCGCGTGGCGGCCGACTGCTCGTTGCGCCGGACGGAGACCTCCACCAGGCCCCGCGTCGACGCGGGCACCAGGCTCGCGACGTCCAGGTACGTGGTGGTGAGCGTGTCCGAGGCCGACTGGAGCGGCAGCGTCTTCTTCACCACGAGGTTGGACGTGCGCTCGTCCGCCGTCTCGCGCTGGTCATCGCTCATCCAGAAGATGAGGTTCTCCGGCGGGACGTTGCGGACGGTGAGCTCCACGGAGTCCAGGTTGAGGTGCTGCAGGGGCAGGTTGCGCCACGCGCCGCGCGGCAGGTAGCGCCCGGCGGAGGTGAAGGAGAGCTGCGACTGGCGCGCGGGGATGGACAGCTCCTGCTCGAAGTTCGCCAGCAGCGTGCCGCCGCCCACGGACGTGGTGCCCGCGTCGATGCGCAGCGTGTACGTGCCGCGCTTGAAGTCGCCGAAGATGCGGAAGCCCTGCCGCGTGGGCGCCACGGAGACCTTCACCGGGGGCGTCACGTGGATGGAGGCCTCCGCCGTGGCGTCGTCCAGCACGCAGCCCTTGTTGCCCGACTCCCAGTAGTACGAATCGTACTCCTGATAGTAGCGGGGGCTGGCCGGCGCCTCCGCCGCCACGTCGCGGCAGGCCACCTCGAGGTAGTGCCCGCTGCTGCCCTCCTTCCGGTTGATGCCGGTGATGTCCATGCGCTGGCCGCCGTGCAGGACGAAGGTGGCCTCGGCCGCGGGGGCGAGCGCCTTCGCGTCGGACGCGGCGGCCAGGCCCTGCTTGAGGGCGAAGCGCACCGTGGCGGAGGGCTTGAGGCCGGGGTTGGCGAGCTCCGCGGTGACGGCGTTCGACACGCCGGCGACGGAGCGCCACTTCACGTCGGAGACGGGCTGGGTGCCCACCAGGAACGTGCCCTTGCCGCGCATGGCGTTGGGGGACACCGGGCCGGAGAAGACGACGTCCATCTCGATGCGGCTCTTGGCCAGGTCCAGTTGCTTGGGCTGGATGCGGAGGAACTGGAAGGCCGGCGTCTTGAAGACGTGCTTCCAGGCGTCGTCGGAGGGCGCCTTCACCACGCCCGCGTCGGTCTCCAGCGAGACGACCTTGACGGTGTACTCGGTGCCGAAGGCGAAGGCCTGACCGGACGAGGTGTTGAACGTCAGCGTGGAGGGCCCGCTCCAGGTCAGGTTCCCAGGCACCTGCGGCGAGATGGAGACGACGGTGCCCGGCTTCACCTCGTGGTCATCGGGGCGCAGCGGCCGCGCCAGCTCGATGACGATGGACTGGGGCAGCACGCCCACCGCGCCCTGCGGGCGGATGATGGGGGTGACGGCCTCCGGCTTGGGCGGCACCTTCACGACGGCGGCGGTCGTCCCCGCGTCACCGCTGGAGACGGCGGGTGACGCCGAGGTGGTATCCGGGGTGCTCGGCGAGGGGGTGGCGGGCTGCTGCTCGTCCTTCTTGCAGCCGGAGAGCGAGACGCCCAGGAGCAGCGCGGCGACGAGCCAGCCGGCGCGTCTGGCGCGCGGTGGCGAAATGGAGACGACGGACTGCGGACCCATGTTTCCTCCGAAGGTGCCTGCTGTTCTTCATGCGACGTGCCGACGGCGCACACGCCTGGAAGCTTGGGGAGTGCGGTCGAACGCCCACGGCCCGCACGCGTCCCCCACGCGTCCTCGGGCCCACAGGGTGTACGCGGAGCCACACTCCAGGTGGCCTCCGAGCACGCACCCAGCGGTCGATGGCGTCACGCTATAGGAGGGCCACGCATCGGGGTCAACGTCCCCAGGGAAGCGGGTATGGTGGTCTGGCATGGTGCTGCCCGTCCGTTTCGTCCTGATGCGTCCGCGCAACGCGGAGAACCTGGGTGCCGCTGCTCGGGCGCTGAAGAACTGCGGCCTGTCGGATTGGGTCTGGGTGACGCCCGAGGTGGAGGATTTGACGCCCGCGCGCCGGCTGGCGGTCCATGCCGAGGACGTTCTCGACGGCGCGCGTCGCGCGGACACGTTGGAGGAGGCCATCTCCGACTGCGTGTGGGTGGTGGGGACCAGCTCCCGCAAGGTGGAGGGCAAGCGGCGCCTGGCTCCGCGCGCGGTGGCGGAGGAGTGGGTGTCGCGCTCGACACAGGGCACGGTGGCCGTGGTCTTCGGGGATGAGCGCAGCGGGCTCACCAACGCGGAGGTGGAGCGGTGCCATGACCTGTCCGCGGTGCCCACCGCGCCGGAGCAGCCCTCCATCAACCTGGCGCAGGCGGTGTTGCTGTACGCCTATGAGGTCCGCGTGGCCACGCTGGAGGCGCACGCGCCGCCGCCCGGGCCCCTGCCGGTGGCGGCGACGGACACGGAGCTGGCGCAGGTGGAGTCGACGCTGGAGGGGGTGCTGACGTCGGGGGGGTTCCTCATCGACGAGCAGCCGGGACGCACGGGCTTGCGGGACTTGTTCGCGCCGCTGCGGCGCTCACGGCTGACGCGCAAGGAGGCGCGGCTGTGGCTGGCCGCGCTGCACACGCTGCGCAAGCGAGGCTAGACGGGGCGGCGATAGCGGGGGGTGGTGCGCGTGGACCTGGGGGGCGGGGCCTTGCGCTTGCGGGCCAGCGCCACGGCGACCCACGCGAAGACGGCCGCGGCCAGCACGAGCAGCGCCACCCAGTACCAGTAGCTGTGCCCCGTGGCGCCCTCGGGAGAGACGGACACCTCCTGGGGCACCTGCGCCAGCGCGAGGAGCGGGACGGTCAATGCGGCAAGTGCGGACTGGGGGTCGCTCATGGGCATCCTCGTCCAGGTAACCTCTCCATCCTCGTGGGCCGCTACAAGCGGTGGGGCTCGCCGTGTCCGCGAGGTGGCGTGCCCACCGCTCGGGTCCCCGCTCGGTGGGCTCGGGGCTATTTCGCGCTCTTCAAGCGCGCGAGGAGCTTGGGGTCATCGGGGAGCAGGCCCGCGGCGGGCAGGCGGGTGAGGAGCTCGCGCCAGCGCGGGTCGGCGGCGTAGGCGCGCTGGAGGAGCGGCAGGGCCTGGTCCACGCGGCCCACGCCCACGAGGGAGATGGCGTGCCAGAAGGTCATCTCCGCGTTGCCCGGCGCGAGCTTCTCCGCGGAGGAGTAGGCGGCGAGGGCGGCGTCGGTGTCCTTGTGCTCCAGGGCGAGGTCGCCTTCGTTCATGAAGTTGTAGGCGCGCTGGAGGGTGACGAGGCGGCGCAGTTCCTTGAGGGGCTCGGGGTGGTCGTCGACGCGCAGGTCGAAGCGGCGGTCCATCCAGGGGCGGCCCGAGGGCTTCGCGGAGACGATGATGAGGGCGGCGGATTGCTTGCCGCGCAGGTCTCCGCCTTGGGCTTCGGCGGCCTCGAGCGCGGCGAGCATGCGCTCGGCGAGGTCCCCCTTGGAGGCGCGGTAGGCCTTGGCCATGGCGGGCCAGACGGTGTCCTTCTGCATCATGTTGGCCTGGACGGAGAAGCCCTCGCCCACGACGTGTCCGGCGGCGGCGATGCAATTCGAGCCCGTGTGCGCGGAGACGCGGCCCTGGGCGTCCACCATGGCGACCTGGCGCACCTGACTGGCGGAGTCGGCGGCGAGCAGGCCCTTGAGCGCATCGGGGGCCGAGCGGCCCGCGCGCATGAGGTCCAGACCGAGACGGCCGTAGGACGGGTCGACGAAGGACTGGGTGGCGACGGCGCCCACGCCCGCCTCGGCCCAGGGCACGGTGGCGCCCACGGAGAACCAGTGGGATTGCACGGCGACACCCAGGTCCCCTGTCGCCGGATCTCGGGCGACGATGGAGTAGGTGTTCACGGGACGGCGCGGCACGGTGGAGGGCTCGGCGGCCACGGCGTGGAGGGACAGGAGCGCGAGGCAGAGGGCGAGTCGGGACATGCGGGGACTCCCACGGAGGAGGGGCGCAGGCTGAGCGAGGGGGCGTGCGACCGCAAGGCCCGACGCGGCATGGGGCGCGGCGGCGGCCTTACCTTCGAGGAAGTCCTGAACCCGCGAGAGGAGGACGCAGCATGGACCACATGCCTTATGAGTCGATGGAGGTCGGTGACGAGGAGCCGGGACAGAACGGCCGGCGGCAGAGTTCTCCCGAGGAGGAGGCGCCGGGACGGACGCCCAAGTCGGCGGAGGCGGGTGGGCTCGAGGAGGAGCGCCGGATGCCTCAGGAGGAGCCCGGGAAGACGCCTGGGAGCGCCGAGGGCGAGGACCCGGCTCCGCGGAGGTAGGGAGAGTCCACGTTCACGTGGACACGGCCGCTAACGACGAGGGGCCAGGATGATGATGGCCATGCCAGCGATGGCGACGAGCGCGCCCACGACATCCCAGGGAGTGGGCCGCTCTCCCTCGACGAGCCAGAGCCACGCGAGCGCCACGGCGATGTAGACGCCTCCATAGGCGGCGTACGTCCGCGCGGCGCCTGTCGGATGCAGCGTCAGCAGCCACGCGAAGAGCGCGAGGCTCGCGACCGCGGGGACCAGCCACCACACCGAGCGCCCCTGTCGCAGCCAGAGATACGGCAGATAGCAGCCGATGATCTCAGCCAGGGCCGTGAGGATGAAGAGTCCGAGCGCGCGCGCAAACGACATGGAGCAGGAGTCCCGAAGCCAGGGCTTATGACTCGGGGACACGTACCATGACCTCGCGAGACTTGCTCCGAACGGCGCGAGACATCCCCTGCATCGCAGGGCCTGGTGCCGATTCTCCGTCAAGGATGCGCGCCCCCGCCCACGCGTGAGGCGATCACGCTCCTTGCCAGGGCATGGACTCCTCCCAGTTCGCGCGGGGCATTGCCTCGCGATGCTGAGACTCGCGCCAAGTCCCCGTCGTGGCTCCGTGACTTCGCACAGGCGCGCGAGGAGCGCGCCCCCAACTCACGTCCCCGCGCGGTGCACCGCGTCCCGGATGGCGCCTCGAAGCGCGGCACCTGACGTAATCACCGCGGAGATATGTCCCGCGTCCACGATGCGCAGCTCACTTCCGGGCCAGTGCGCATGGAGCGCGCGTGCCTCCGCCAAGGGAACGAAGGCGTCCCTCGCGCACGCCAGGATGACGGCGGCGCTCGGCTTCACGGGCGGCGGCAACAGGCGCGCGCTCGCCGCATCCAAAATGGTCGCGAGCCGCGTCCTCGCTTCCGTCTCGTCCGGAGAACCCGCCAGCCTCCTGAAGTCGATGGAGCGTGAGTGCACGCCCTTCGTGAACACCGGCGCCGGCGAGGCCCCCGCCGCGAGCGCCGCGACGCCCACCGGCTCCGGAATCGTCGCCGCCGTCAACGCCGCCATGTAGCCCCCCATGCTGTAGCCCGCGACCGCGACGCGCTCGTAGCCCTCCCGCCGTGCGTGCGCCACCAGCGCCCTCGCCTCCTCGATGGACGCGATGTTCATCTGGAGCTGCTCGCTCACCGTGCGGATGTGCGGCCCCTTCTGCCCCAAAGCCCGCCGCGTCCCGTAATAGGGGTTCTCCAGCAGGAACAAATCCACCCCCTCCTCCACCAACGGCGCGAACAACCAGCTCCGCAGCCGGAACCCCTCGTCCCGCGACGCCGCGAGCACCACACACGCGTCCCGCCCCCGACCCCGCTCGGACGTCATCCACCGCACCGAGCCCAACCGCACCTCAGACGGCAACGCCACCCACGGCGAATCGAACGCACCATCCCGGAACCGTCGCCGCCCCGCCGCCTGCTCCGCGCCCCAGCGGACCTCCAGCGGCAACACCGTCGCCGCGAGCCGCCCCGACAACGGCGCCCCCGCGAACGTCTCCTCATCCCCCCAGCCATCACAGAACAGCCGGCGACTGGCCAGGGCGGCCATGAACGCATCCAGCGGATGCATCCGTGATTCATCCCGGACAGACGGATTCCCGGCACGAGCGGTCATGTCCCCGACTCTACGCCTTCCCCACCCTCGCCAGAGTCATCACGCGCTCCAGGTGACGATGATATGACGCCCGACTCCATCGTCCCCTCTGGAAGCCCATGCCGCGCAAGCCCGACAAGACCAAGCCCCCGCAGCACCAACGATGGGAGGGCAAGGAGAAGCCGGACTGGCTGTCTCGAGCCCTCGCACGCGCGGGCGTGTTCCCCCAGAAGGAAGCCGAGGACGCCATCAACGCCGGCCGCGTCACCATCAACGGCCGCGTCGCCAAGATGGCCCTGGCCCCCGTCCCCCCGGGCGCCACCGTGCGCGTCGACGGGAGAGTCGTCCCGCTGTCCGCCCCCGCCACCCGGGTGCTCGCGTTCCACAAGCCCGCGGGCGTGCTGTCCTCCACCGTCTCCCAGCACCGCACCGGCACCGTGTTCGAGGTCCTCCTGCGCCAGCTGCCTCCCGACCTCGCTGGCTACACGTGGCACGCGGTGGGCCGGCTCGACGTGGACTCCACGGGCCTCTTGCTCTTCACCAATGACGACAAGCTCGTCGCCCACGCCACGTCACCGGACACCCAACTGCCCAAGCGCTACGTGGCCACCGTCTTCAGCACCGCGGATGACGAACGCGTGGAGCCGCTGCGCAAGGGCATGGTCCTCGACGACGGCCCCGCCCGCCCCGCCACCGTCCGCGTGCGCGACGAGAAGACCGTGGAGGTCACCCTCACCGAGGGCCGTCACCACCAGGTGAAGCGGATGCTCGGCGTCGTCGGCCTCCCCGTGCGCGCCCTCCACCGTGAAGCCGTGGGCGGCATCGAGCTCGACATCCCCGAGGGGACCTTCCGACTCCTCACCGACGACGAGGTCCGTGAGGGCCTGCGCTACACGGGACGTACCGACTCACCGGAATAGACACACCAAAGCTCGCGGGATGTCTGCCCCTCGGCGCACAATCCGCGCATGAGCCCTCGCATCCTCCGGACGTGGTGTGGTGCCGCCGCGCTGTTTCTCAGCGTGGCCTGTGGTGACAACGGTAACGACGACACCCGAGACGACGCGGGGACGAACACCCCTGACGGCTCCGTGCCCACCCCGGACGCTGGTACTCCCGACAGCGGAGCGCCCGAAGAGGATGGCGGGACGAACGCCTCCCCGGATGGAGGCCCGAGCGGTGGCCCCAACGCCACCGTCCCCGGCGCCGTCACCCTCCCCTTCCCGACGCTGCAACACCTGACGGTGGAGTGGGCCTTCACCGGCGACGCCAACGCCAACGGCACCGTCACCGTGCGCTTCCGCCCCGCGGGCTCCAGCACCTGGCGCAAGGCCCTGCCCCTGCGCCGTATCCCCGCCGGGAGCAACGAAGGCTTCTCCTGGGCCCAGCGTCACTCCGGCAGCATCTTCGGGCTCCAGCCCGCGACGCCGTACGACGTGGAGCTCACGCTCGTCGACCCGGATGGTGGCGGCACCGTGCGCACCGCGACGGCCACCACGCGCGCGGTCCCCGCCCCCATGGCGAACGCTCCTGTCAAGGCCGTGACGCCCGCCAACTTCGCCAGCATCGCGGCGAGCGCCCAGCCCGGAGACCTGCTCGAGCTCGGCAGCGGGACATACAGCGGCTTCGACTGGTCGCGCAGCGGCACGGAGGGCAAGCCCATCGTCCTGCGAGGCACGTCGGGCACCGTCATCAACGGCCCCGTCAACCTGTTCAACCAGAACCACGTTCACTTCGACCGGCTCACCCTCAACGGCCGCCTGCGCTTCAACGGGACGAAGAACTTCTCCCTCACCCGCTCCACCATCAACGCCACCTCCGCGAACGGCGGCGACGCGGTCGTCACCTTCCTGCGCGCGGAGAACGCGTACATCGCCGACAACGTCGTGACGGGCATCACCACCTGGGCGGAGTCCTCGCTCGGCGTCAACGGCAACAACCAGGGCGAGGGCATCTGCGTCACCGGGCCCGGACACGTCATCCAGAACAACCGCGTCACCGGCTTTCGCGACGGCATCTCCTTCATGGAGGACGACGCCGCGGTGGACCAGTACAGCATCGATGTCCTCGACAATGACCTCATCGGCAACGCGGACGACGGCGTCGAGGCGGACTTCTGCGCCCACAACTGCCGCATCGTCGGCAACCGCCTCACCAACAACTTCATCGCCCTGTCGTCCCAGCCGAGCCTGGGCGGGCCGACGTACTTCGTCCGCAACACCGTCTACAACGCGGTGCACATCGCCTTCAAACTCTACCGGGGCAGCTCGGGCGACGTGCTCCTGCACAACACCGTGGTGAAGCACGGTGACGCCTTCGGCATCACCGCGACCACGCCCGTGGCCCACCTCCACGCGCGCAACAACCTGTTCATCGGCGGGCCCGGAGGAACGTTCAACGGCTACAGCAGCGGCAGCGCCCAGGGCAGCGTCCTCCACCTCCCCTCGCTCACCACGGCGAACGCCGACCTGGACCACGACGGCTTCGGCTCCACCTCCGGCACCTTCAACGTCAACTGGGGCGGCACGCGCCTCACCAGCCTGAACGACCTGCGCGCCAACACCACCGAGAAGCACGCTGTCCAGGTGGACCTCGGGGTCTTCGCGGCGACGGTCGCCTACCCCGCGTCCCCCATGACGCTGTATGCCGCACCCGACCTGCGTCCTCGCGCGGGCTCCACCGTGGAGAACGCCGGCACGCCGCTCGACAACATCACGGACGGCTTCGCTGGCTCGGCCCCGGACCTCGGCGCCCTGGAGGTCGGCGCCCCCATCCCCACCTACGGCCCGCGCCCCTGAGGACTTGCGCTCGCGCCAGGAGCGCTCAGACTCGCGAGGGCCCCACCCTTCACGGGGTCCTCTCACAGTCGAGGCGTTCCATGCCCGGGTCCCGCCCGTCGTCGTGTCAGCGCATCTTCCTGCTGGCCCTCTTCGTCACGCTCCCCGTCGCGGCCGCGCCCGCGCCGGAGCCGGCCACGCTGCTCGCCGAGCTGCGCGAGGTGACGAAGCATGACGCCAACGCGCCACTCGACGTGAAGAAGGTCCGCGAGCAGAAGCGCGGAGACGTCACGGTGACGGAGCTGACCTACGCCAGCCCCAGGGGCGGACGCGTCCCAGCCTTCCTCGTCACCCCACCGGGTCCAGGTCCCTTCGCGGGGCTCGTGTTCCTGCACTGGGGGCAGGGCTCGAAGAACGAGTTCCTCGACGAGGCGCTCTCCCTCGCGCGCTCCGGCGTGGTGTCGCTGCTCGTCGATGCGCCGCACGTGCGTCCCGAGCCCTGGCGCGGCTCGCTCCGGGGCGCGGCGCTGTACCCCACGCACCTCCAGACGCTGCTCGACATGCGGCGCGGCGTGGACCTGCTCGTCAGCCGCCCCGAGGTCGACGCGAACCGGCTCGGCTTCGTGGGCCACAGCATGGGCGCCATGGTGGGTGGAGCGCTGGCCGGTGTCGAATCCCGCGTGCGCGCCTTCGTGCTGATGAACGGCGTGGGCGACTACTCCAAGAGCATCCTCACGCTGGAGCGCGAGAACGAGAAGAAGCTCGCCGACGCGATGTCCGAGCAGGACTTCGCCGTGTTCGCCAGGAGGATGGCCGCCCTCGACGGCGTGGTGGGCGTGGGCGCCGCGAGCCCCCGCGCCCTGCTCTTCCAGTACGGTCGCTCGGACCCATGGGTCACCCCCGAGCAGGTCCGCGCCTTCATCGACGCGGGCACCGAGCCCAAGCTCGCCCGGTTCTACGAAGGCGCCCACGAGCTGGGCGACGCCGCGCGAAGGGACAGGGCCCAGTGGCTGCGCATGCACCTGGGCTTCGGCGACGTGCCCGCCTACGGCCCGCCCATGTTCTCCGCGCCGACGCTGCCCGCGTCCCTGGACACGCCGCTGCCCGAGTGGGCCAAGGCCCGCCCCGTCCTCACCATCCCCGGCATGGAGGAGGTCCAGGTGCGCCGGGGCCTGACGTACACGCGCGTGGGCAACCGCGACTACAAGCTGGACCTCTACATCCCGGACGCCATCTCCCAAGGCCCCGTCCCCGTCGTCGTGCTGGCCCACGGGATGATGCACCCGGGCCTCACGCCCTTCGTGAGGGACCTGCCCGCGTTCGCCGGCCAGGCGCGCTGGGTGGCAGCACACGGCTACGCGGTGGCGCTGGTGGAGCTCGGCTCACCGGCTACCGGCGCACAGCCGGCCCAGTGGTACACGCGCGTCGCGGACCTCCAGAAGCGTCTGGACTCGGCGCTGGCCTTCGTGCGCAAGCAGGCCGCCACCGAGAAGCTCGACGCGAGCCGCGTCTGCCTGATGACGATGTCCGCGGGCGGGCTCTGGGGCCTGTCGCCCGCGCTGCGCAAGGAGCCTCCCGCCTGGCTGCGCTGCGCGGTGGCGTGGTACCCCTTGCTCGACGCGCCGGGCGTGAGCCCCTCGCCGATCGCCGCCCTGAAGGCCGGCAACGCGAAGAAGGTGCCGCCCCTGCTCGTGCTGCGCGCGGGCCAGGACGCACCGGCGCTCAACGCCGCGCTCGACGACTTCGTGAAGGAGGCCCGGACGCGAGGTGCGCCCCTCACGCTGCTGGAGCTGCCCGAGGGCCACCACGGCTTCGAGCTGACGGACGACGTCGAGAGCTCCCGGGAGATGATGCGGCAGACCGCTCTCTTCCTCGAGGAGCACCTGACACGGTGAGTTCGCTTCAAAGGGTGCGTGGGGTCGCGTAGTTTGGGGTCCTATGAGGGACTTCGACCTGGTGGTGATTGGCTCCGGCCCGGCCGGTGAGTGGGGGGCGGTGCAGGCGGCGCTGGCGGGCAAGCGCGTGGCGGTGGTGGAGCGTGAGCCCGTGCTGGGTGGAACCGCGGCCAACACCGGGACGCTGCCGTCCAAGACGTTGCGGGAGACGTCGCTGCACCTGTCCGGCCTCAAGGCGCGCGGCCTCTACAGCGTGGAGACGACGCTGCGCCACGAGGCCACCGTCTCCGACTTCCTCTACCGCGAGCGCCGCGTGAAGGGCATGGAGCGCGAGCGCATCGCCCACAACCTGGAGCACCACGGCATCCAGGTGTTCCAGGGCAGCGGCACGCTCCTGGACGAGCACACCGTCGTGGTGCGCCGCGCGGGTGCCGACGACGTGCGCCTCACCGGCGCCTTCATCCTCGTCGCCACCGGCTCCAAGCCCTACCGGCCGCCGCTGTACCCCTTCGGCGACGTGCGCGTGCACGACTCGGACGAGGTGCTGGAGATCGGCCAGCTGCCCAAGTCGCTCGTCGTGGTGGGCGGCGGCGTCATCGGGTGCGAGTACGCGTGCATGTTCGCCGCGCTCGGCATCCCCGTGACACTGGTGGAGGTGAAGGCGGAGCTCTTGTCCTTCCTCGACGACGAGTTCTCCGCGCTGCTCGCCCAGCGCATGGAGGCGCTCGGCATCCGCCTGCGCTTCGGCCAGACGGTGGAGAAGGTGGACGTGCCCGCCGCGTGCGAGGTGCCCATCCGCCTGACGCTGTCCTCTGGTGAGGAGGTCTCCGCGGACCAGGTGCTGGTGGCCTCGGGCCGCTCGGCGAACACGGACGGCCTGGGGCTGGCGGAGCTGGGCGTGAAGCTGGGCGCACGCGGACAGGTGGAGGTGGGCCCCGGCTTCCAGACGGCCGTGCCGCACATCTACGCGGTGGGAGACGTCATCGGCTTCCCCGCGCTGGCCTCCACCTCCATGGACCAGGCGCGCGTCGCGGTGGAGCACGCCTTCTGCCTGGGCGGCCCCTTGTCCATCGCCACCGTGCTGCCCTACGGCATCTACACCATCCCCGAGGTCTCCACGGCCGGCGAGACGGAGGAGGGGCTGCGCGCCAAGGCCATCCCCTACGTGGCCGGCCGCGCCCGCTTCGCCACCAACCCGCGCGGGCAGATCATCGGCGAGACGCACGGCCTCCTGAAGCTGCTCTTCCACCGCGAGAGCCTCAAGCTGCTGGGCGTGCACGTCCTCGGCGAGCAGGCCTCGGAGCTGGTGCACATCGGCCTCGTGGCCATGCTCACCGGCTCCACCGCGCGGCTCTTCCTGGAGACGTGCTTCAACTACCCGACGCTGTCGGAGGCCTACAAGTCGGCCACGTTCGACGCGATGGACCGCCTCAAGCGCGGCCTCGTCTGAGGGCGTTCAGGGGCGCCGGGACTTCGGCGCCGCCCCGTCACTCTTCAGGCTGCCCACGGTGAGGCCCGAGGGGCTCGGCGCCGTGCGGTGGACGTCATCCGCCGACGCCCGGGCCAGCGCGGACTCGGGGGACGCCCGGTCGTCGGAGCGCCCGCCGCCCTTGCCACTGGCGCCGCGCAAGAGCTCCCGCGCGCGCTCCCAGCGGACCTTCTCCTCCGCCATCAGCCGCGTCAGCTCCTCGCGGGCCTGGGGGTCCTCGAGGCCCGCCGCCGCGGCGGCCACCTTGTCCAGGAACGGGAGCAGGTAGCCGAAGTCCTTGTCGAAGGCGCTGGGGTTCGTCGCCATGCGCTCACCCTATCCCGGTCTTCAGCCGTGGTACACGCGCGACGCGACGATGCGTCCGCCCTTCACCTCCAGCACCTCCGCCACCGGCATGGGCTCCTCGCCGGGCGCGTGCCGCAGGTACTCCATGAAGACGCGCTCGCCGTCCGCCGTCAGCGCCGTCTCCTCGTAGCGCAGCCCAGGCAGCCGGGCGATGGCCTCCCGCCACCACTTCGCCAGGGCCGGCCGGCCCACCAGCTTCCCGCCCGTCTCCGGGTGCAGGACCCTGATCTTGGGCGAGGTGTGGGTGCAGTCCTCGGCGTACAGCGCCACCAGCCCCTCCACGTCATGGGCGTTGAAGGCGGCCAGCCAGGCTCGGGCCACGGAGAAGTTTTCGCTCGCGCTCATGGTTCAGAAACCCTCGGAAGAATTCGGTGACAGTCTCTCGACAGCGAGAGTCCAAGCCGCCTCTTATATAAGGTAGGGCCCAGATTGTAGGAGAAGGTGCGAGTATTGGACTCCACCGTCATGCGGATTTGGCTGGAAACCAAGTCCCGTGGGAAGTAAGGGCCCCGCCTGCTCTGTTCCGTCAGGCACATTCAAGAAAAGAAGGACCGGATCGTGGCCGCCAACGCACCCATCGAGAAGATTCGTAACATCGGTATCTCCGCCCACATCGACTCGGGCAAGACGACGCTCTCCGAGCGCATCCTGTTCTATACGGGCAAGATCCATGAGATCCACGAGGTCCGCGGCAAGGACGGCGTGGGCGCGGTCATGGACTCGATGGACCTGGAGCGTGAGAAGGGCATCACCATCCAGTCGGCCGCCACGTACGCGATGTGGGGCGAGTACAACATCAACCTCATCGACACGCCGGGACACGTGGACTTCACCATCGAGGTGGAGCGCTCCCTGCGCGTGCTGGACGGCGCCATCCTGGTGCTCTGCTCCGTGTCCGGCGTGCAGTCGCAGTCGATCACGGTCGACCGGCAGATGAAGCGCTACCGCGTTCCGCGCATCGCGTTCGTCAACAAGATGGACCGCGCCGGCGCGAACTATGACCGCGTGGCCGCGCAGCTGAAGGAGAAGCTGTCGCACCACCCCGTCAAGCTGCAGCTGCCCATCGGCGGCGAGGACCGCTTCAAGGGCCTGGTCGACCTCATCCAGATGAAGGCGTTCTACTTCGACGGTGAGAACGGCGAGCAGGTCCGCGAGGAGGAGATTCCCGCGGACATGCTGGACGAGGCCAAGGCGCGCCGTCAGCAGATGATCGAGGGCGTGGCCGAGGTCGACGACCAGCTGGGTGAGCTGTTCCTGTCGGACGCCGCCATCCCGAACGACGCCATCACCGCGGCCATCCGCCGGGCCACCATCGGCCTGAAGATGACGCCCGTCATGTGCGGCTCCGCGTACAAGAACAAGGGCGTGCAGCTGCTCCTGAACGCCGTCTGTAACTACCTCCCGAACCCCAAGGAGGCGACCAACGAGGCGCTGGACCAGAAGAACAACGAGGCGAAGGTCATCCTCGAGTCCGACCCGGAGAAGCCCTTCGTCGGTCTGGCGTTCAAGCTGGAGGACGGCCGCTACGGCCAGCTGACGTACATGCGCGTCTACCAGGGCCGCGTCAGCAAGGGTGACTTCATCGTCAACCAGGTGAACCAGAAGAAGGTCAAGGTTCCGCGCATCGTCCGGATGAACTCCAACAAGATGGACGACATCAACGACGCGACGGCCGGCGACATCGTCGCGCTGTTCGGCATCGAGTGCGCCTCCGGCGACACGTTCACCGACGGCTCGGTGAGCTACACGATGACGTCCATGCACGTCCCGGACGCGGTGATTTCGCTCGCCGTGGAGCCCAAGGACCGCTCGGCGCTGCAGAACTTCTCCAAGGCGCTCAACCGCTTCACGAAGGAAGACCCCACCTTCCGCGTGCACCGCGATGAGGAGTCCGGGCAGACCATCATCCGCGGCATGGGTGAGCTGCACCTGGAGATCTACATCGAGCGCATGAAGCGCGAGTACCAGTGCGAGGTGAAGGCCGGTAAGCCCCAGGTGGCGTACCGCGAGACCATCAGCCAGAAGGGCGAGTTCGCCTACACGCACAAGAAGCAGACCGGTGGTTCCGGTCAGTTCGCGCGCGTGTGCGGCTACATCGAGCCCCTGCCCTCGGACGCGGTGCAGCAGTACGAGTTCGTGGACGACATCGTCGGTGGCTCGATTCCGCGCGAGTTCATCCCCGCGTGCGACAAGGGCTTCGCCGAGGCCGTCAAGAAGGGCAGCCTCATCGGCTTCCCCGTCGTCGGTGTGCGCGTGGTCATCAACGACGGCGCGTTCCACGCGGTCGACTCGTCCGAAATGGCGTTCAAGACGGCCTCCATCATGGGCTTCCGTGAGGGCTACGCCGCCGCCAAGCCCATCATCCTCGAGCCGATGATGAAGGTCGAAGTCACGGCGCCCGAGGACTTCCAGGGCTCCGTCGTCGGCCAGCTCAACCAGCGCCGCGGCACCATCCTCTCCACGGAGACCGCCGAGGGCTACGTGACGGCGGTGGCCGAGGTTCCGCTGAACACGATGTTCGGCTACTCCACGGACCTTCGCTCCGCGACGCAGGGCAAGGGCGAGTTCACGATGGAGTTCGCCAAGTACACGCCGGTGCCGCGCAACGAGTCCGAGGCCCTGATGGCCGCGTACAAGGAGAAGCTCGCGGCCGAGCAGGCGGCGCGCAAGTAGTCCGCGCCTCCCAGGCGTCCAGGTTGTAAGGAAGGCGCTCCTCATCAGTGAGGGGCGCCTTTCGCCTTTTCGGGAGACTCACCGTGACGCTGCTCCGTGCCGCCAACGTCCAGCTCAGCTTCGGCAGCCGCACCGTGTTCGAAGGACTCACCGTCACCATCGAGGAGGGTGAGCGGGTGGGCCTGGTCGGCGTCAACGGCTCGGGCAAGACGTCGCTGATGAAGATACTGGCGGGCGCGGCCAGGCCGGACACCGGTGAGCTGCAGCTGCGCCGGGGCGCCCGCGTCACCTACCTGCCCCAGGAGCCGGAGTTCGCCGAGGGCGCCACGGTGGCCTCGGAGCTGTCCGTGGCCCAGGGCCCGCTGCGCGAGGCGCTGGCGGCCCAGGCGGAGCTGGCGAAGAAGCTGGAGGCCTCGCCCCCGGAGGCCCACGAGAAGCTGATGGAGCAGCTGTCCGTGCTGTCGGACCGCATCGAGCAGCTGGGCGGATGGGACACCGAGCACCACGCGAAGACGCTGCTGGACCGGCTGGGCGTGAAGGATTGGGACCGGCCGGTGGCGCAGCTGTCGGGCGGTCTGCGCAAGCGCGTGGCCATCGCCCGGGCGCTGCTCACGCGCCCGGACATGCTGCTGCTCGACGAGCCCACCAACCACCTGGACGCGGACACGGTGGACTGGCTGGAGGAGGAGCTGGACAAGCTGCCCGGGGCGCTGCTGCTCGTCACGCACGACCGGTACTTCCTGGACGGGCTGGTGGACCGCATCGTCGAAATCCAGCCGGGCGCGGGCGTCACGACCTACCCGGGCAACTACCAGGCGTACCTGGAGCAGAAGCTGGTGGCGCAGGAGAACGCCGAGGTCGCCCAGCACAAGCGCGAGCGGTGGATTGCCCAGGAAGTGGCGTGGCTGCGCCGCGGGCCGGAGGCACGGCGCACCAAGAGCAAGGCGCGCATCGAGCGGGCGCAGAAGCTGATGGCGGAGAAGGGCTTCCAGCGCCCCAAGGTGGCGGACCTGCGGGTCATCTCCGCGCCCCGGCTGGGCCACACCGTCATCGAGTCCGAGGGGCTCACCAAGGCCTTCGGCGAGCGCAAGGTGCTCGACGGCGTGGACTTCCGGCTGCAGCGCGGCGAGCGCGTGGGCCTGGTCGGCCCCAACGGCGTGGGCAAGACGACCTTCCTGCGCGTGCTGTTGGGCGAGCTGCCCCCGGACAGCGGCAAGCTGGTCATCGGGAAGAACACGAAGGTGGCGTACTACGACCAGAACCGGGCGCAGCTGGACCCGGAGATGACGGTGTACGACGCGGCCTCGCAGGGCGAGGACTGGGTGGACCTGGGAGACCAGAAGGTCGCGCTGCGCGACTACCTGGACGACCTGCTCTTCCCGGTGCCCATGCAGCGGATGCGGGTGAAGGCGCTGTCGGGCGGCGAGCGCAACCGGCTGCTGCTGGCGCGGCTGTTCCTGGAGGGCGCCAACGTGCTGGTACTCGACGAGCCGACGAACGACCTGGACATCGTCACGCTCAACGTGCTGGAGCGGCTGCTGCTGGACTTCGGCGGCAGCACGCTGCTCGTGACGCACGACCGGTACTTCCTCGACAAGGTGGCCACGAGCATCGTGACGTTCGACGGCAACGGCCGCGTCACGCGCTACGAGGGCAACTACACGATGTACCGGCAGCTCAAGGAGCAGTCGGACGCGATGGCCGCCGCGGAGGCCGCCAAGGCCGCGCCGAAGAAGGCCGAGCCCGCCTCCCCTGCCCCGGCTGCGCCGAAGGCCGCGAAGAAGCCGGGCAAGCTCTCCTACAAGGACCAGCGCGAGCTGGACGGCATGGAGGCCGCCATCGAAGCGGCCGAGACGCGCAAGGCGGAGCTGGAGGCGCAGCTGGCCGACCCGACCATCTACAGCAAGAGTGGCAAGGTGGCGGAGGTCCAGAAGGAACTGGACGCCGCCGTCGCCGAGGTGGACCGGCTCTACACCCGGTGGCAGGTCCTCCAGGACCTCGCGGGCACTGGGGCCTAGTCACCCCATTTGCCGGCGCGAGAAGTCCGCCCTTGAATCCAGGGGCTCCCGTGCGGAGCCATTCCTTCCCTCCCAGGGAGTCCCTGACATGTCATTCATTTCGTGCCGCCCGGTGCACCGGGTGTTGTCACCGTTGTGTCTGCTGTTGGCGTGGGGCTGTCATCCGGAGGAGGCGGGCCCGACGACGGCCTCGCTCGCCACCGCTCGCGCGAAGGTGGAGGAGGCCCCACCGGAGAGCCTCCCCGCGGACTTCCTCCAGGACATCCAGGCGGCGCTCCCCGAGGGACAGTCCGTCCTGGTGCACCATCCGGAGTACCTGTCGTCGAGCTTCGACCCCAACGTGCGAGTCCTCGCGGAGTCGGATGTCTGGGTGACCTTCGTGTCGGAGGCCGCGACGTTCCTGAACGCGCTGGGCTACTTCACCTATCCGGAGGGCAGTCCGCCCACCACGACGGTGGGCCTGCAGAAGCACCTCATCTTCGGCAACGCGTCCGCCTGGGGCTCCGGAGGCGCGCTGACACCCGGGGACCGCATGCACCTGGGGCGCTTCCCCGCGGGCACGCGCATCGGCTTCTTCCTGGTCTCCAATGGCTGGGATTGGGGCCAGGTCGACGACACCCGGACGACCTACTACTCGCTGGACGCGCTCAACCCGGAGCCCCTGCCCTCGCAGCGCCGGCACCTGGTCTCGCTCTACCACCCGGGGGCGCAGCGGCGCGTGCTGGCCTTCGAGGACTTCGACCGCGCGCACGAGCAGGCCAACAACAACTTCTCCGACCTCATCATCTCCGTCACCAGCAACCCCGTGACGGGCACGGACCCGTCGGGCCCGAGCATCCCCGAGAAGCCCTGCCCCGAGTCCCCCACCGCCGCGCCCGCCTCCTGCCAGCTCTTGCACCAGTACTGCCCCGCCCTGCCCAGCGGCGTGTACGCGCTGAACCCCTGCGGCACCGGCGTCACGCAGCACTACTGCGACATGAGCACGGGCGGGGGTGGATGGACCGTCGCCGGCTGGCAGTCCGCGTCGGCGAAGACGAGCCTGGGCGTCAGCTCGCGTGGCACGCCGGGGAGCGAGGACTGGTCTCGAAGCCTCACCTGCATCCCCTTCACCGAGATTCGCGTCTTCAACCGCACCTTCAACGACGGCTTCGTCCAGGGCTACGCGGCGCAGACGTGGAGCCACACCACCGTCAACATGGCCCTCGGCACGAATGGCACGGCGTTCAAGCAGGGCACCTATGGCCCGCCCGCCTCGCAAATCATGATGGGCTGCGTGGGCTACGGCTACCCCGCGGCGGGTGGCGTCACCCCGGAGTTCGCCTGCGACAATGACCGCGTGGGCGGTGCCCGGGGGCACCTGGCGGACTACGCCGGCGAGTACTGCGCCGGAGGACGGCTCGACTTCACCTGGGCCTGGAGCAACGGCTCCACCTGCAGCTACCGGGGCACGCCCTACACCTGGGGCTTCGCCATCCGCTGATGAGACCTGAGGGGCCCACGTCGAGGTGGACGTGGGCCCTGTCCTTCCGCTCAGTCGTACCGGAGCGCGATGATGGGGTCCACGCGCGAGGCCCTGCGCGCGGGCAGCCACGTGGCGAGCAGGCCCACGGCGAGCAGCGCCAGGGGCGCGAGGACGAAGGCCCACGGGTCCAACGCGCTCACCCCGTGCACCAGCCCGGACACCACCCGCGTCAGCGCCAGCGCGCCCACGAAGCCCAGCCCCACGCCCGCGCCCACCGAGCCCAGGCCCTGGAGGAACACCAGCCGCACCACCTCGCCGCGCGTGGCCCCCAGCGCCAGGCGCACGCCCATCTCCCGCGTGCGCTGGCTCACCAGGTACGACAGCACGCCGTAGATGCCCACGGCCGCCAGCCCCAGCGCCAGCGCCGCCATCAACCCCAGCAGCACCATGTTGAAGCGCTCGGAGCCCAGCGTGCGCGCCACGTGCGCGTCCAGCATCAACGTCTCCGACACGGGCTGCCGCGGGTCCACCGCCCACAGCTCCTTCTGCACGGCCGCCACCACCGCCGCGTGGCTCCCCGTCGCCTTCACCACCAGGTTGCGCGGCAACATCCGCACGAGCAGCTCATTGAGCCTGCGCGTCACCTGCCCCGTCGGCACGTACAGCACCGCGGGCGCCTCCTGGTCCAACCCCCGCTCGCGCACGTCACGCACCACGCCCACCACCCGGCGCGGTGTGTCGTCCCGGAGCGATGGCACCGCGTGCGCCACCCGGATGGACTTGCCCAGGGGGTCCTCGCCCGGCCAGTACTTGCGCGCGGCCGCCTCGTTGATGACCACCACCGGCGCCGAGCGCGACGTGTCCGTCTCCTCCAGCCACCGTCCTCCCACCACCCCCAGCCCCAACGTCCGCGCGTAGCCCGGCGACACCGTGCGGTACTGGCCGAAGCCCACCCCGGGACCGTCCTCGCGGCCCTCGTACTTGCCCTCGATGGCGAAGCCCATGCTGGAGCCCATCTCCATCGGCAGCGTCGGCGTGGAGCCCACCTCCACCACGCCGGGCAGCGCGCGCACCCGCTCCTCCACCTGGCGCAGGAAGCGCTCCACCGCCTCCGGCTCGCCGTAGCGGCCCTCCGGCAGGGACAGCCGCAACACGTGCACGTCCGTCGCGTCGAAGCCGGGCTGCACTTGCTGGAGCGCGCCGAAGCTCCGGATGAGCAGCCCGGCCCCCACCAGCAGCACCACCGCGAGCGCCACCTGCCCCACCACCAGCACCTTGCGCGTGCGCCCCGCCCCCGCCCCCGCCGTCGCCCGCTGGGCCCCCTCGCGCAGCGCGTCCTGGAGCCTGGGCCGCGAGGCCTGCCACGCCGGCAGGAGCCCGAAGAGCAGGCCCGTCACCACCGACAGCCCCAGGGAGAACAGCAGCACCGTGCCCTCCAGCTCCACCTGCGTCCCCGGCGTGAGCAGCTCCGGCGGCGCCAGCGCCAGCAGCGCCGGCAGCGCGCTCGACGCCAGGAGCACCCCCAGCCCGCCGCCCACGAGCGACAAGAGCAGGCTCTCCGTCAAGAGCTGGCGCACCAGCCGCCGGGGCGCGGCACCGAGCGCCGCGCGCACCACCAGCTCCCGCTGCCTCGCCGCCGAGCGCGCGAGCTGCAGGTTCGCCAGGTTGACGCACGCGATGAGCAGCACCAGCCCCACCGCGCCCAGCAGCACCCAGAGCGCCAGGCGCAAATCCCCCGCGAGCGCCGCCCGCAGGTCCACCGCGCCGAAGAACTCGTGGGCGCGCATCAGGTGCGGCTTCTCCGCCGTCAGGCGCGCGCTCAGCGTCTTCAACGCGGCCTCCACGCCCTGGGGCGACAGCCCGTCACGCACCCGCCCGGTGACGAACAGGAAGTTGGAGGCCTCGTTGTTCGTCATGTCCAGTTGCAGCGGCGTCCATAGCTGCGCCTCCGGCGGGAAGCGGAACGACTCCGCCGCCACGCCCACCACCGTGTAGGGCTCGTCGTTGAGCGTGAGCGTGCGCCCCACGACGTCCGGCGCCCCGCCGAAGCGGCGCTTCCACAGCCCCTGGCCGAGCACCACCACGCGCGGGCCCCCCGGCACGTCCTCCTCCGGAAGGAAGCCGCGCCCCAGCTGAGGCCTCACGCCGAACGTCTCGAAGAAATTCCCCGTCACCCGGACCCCCGCCAGCCGCTCCGGAAGCCCGTCCCCCACGAGGTTGAAGCCCGAGGGCAACATCTCCGACGCGGAGACCTGGGAGAAGGGCGAGCCCTCCGACGTCAGCCAGGCGTAATGGGCGATGGCCAACGTCGTGTTGGGCCCGTCCGCGTCCCGCGCGTCCACCCGCACCAGCTGCTCGGAGCGCGGATAGGGCAGCGGCCGCAGCAGCACGCCATGCACGACGCTGAAGATGGCCGTGTTCGCGCCGATGGCCAGCGCGAGCGTCAGCAGCGAGACGGCGGTGAACCCCCGATTCTTGAAGAGCAACCGGACGGCGTAAAGGAGATCCTCGAGAAGGACGGCCACGGCTGACTCCTTGGGCGAGAATGAGAAATCCTACGCCCGGACGACGCCTGCGATTGCACGGTGTTTTGCTTTCCCATGATTGGGATACGACTGCGCGGGATTGGGACTTCACTGCAAGCCCCGGAGAATCGGGACGAATCGCGCGTCAAGTCGTTCCACGCGGAGGCTCAGGGATACTTTCCCGGGATGAGGCACCTGGGCGTGAGCTTGCGCTTCCCCTCGGCGCCATGCGACTCGTTCGTCTTTGGAGCTCACGGCTCACGTGTGAGCTGTCATTCCATCCTTCAAGGAGTCGTCGTGTCGTTCCGGCCCGCGTTCGCGTTGCTGTCGGCGCTGTTCACTCTCGCCCTGGTGCTCCCCTCCACCGCCTCCGCCCAGGCGAAGACGCTGCCGACCTTCAATCTGCAGCGGATGGAGCTGGACCCGGCGGGGCTCGGCTCGCTGGTGGTGAGCACCGGTCGCACGCTGCCCGCGGGCCTGGTGCGCGTGGGCGTCCAGGGTCACTACGAGCAGCTCCCCCTGCACTTCCAGACGCGCTGGGAGCCGGGCGGTGGCATGGGCCTGGTGGAGAACAAGTTCACCATGGACCTCACCGCCGCCATCGGCGTGACGGACTGGCTCCAGGTGGACGCGGAGGTGCCCTTCATCGTCACGCAGGGTGGCTCGAAGCACCTGGGCGTGAGCGCCCCCGAGGGCCAGGGGCTGGGCTCGCCGTGGGTGGGCGCGCGCGCGGCGCTCGTGCGGCCGGACTTCGGCTTCCAGGTGGCGCTGGATGTGTCCGCGGCGATTCCGGTGGGCAGCAAGGCGCTGCTCGCCAGGGACCAGTACGCGGTGCACCCCAGCCTCCAGCTCGGCTTCCTGGCGGAGACGTGGCAGCTGGGCCTGGAGACTGGAATCCTCCTGCGCGACAAGCAGGACCTGGGCCCGCTGTCCGGCACCAGCGTGGACGTGGTGGGCAACGAGCTGCGGCTGGGCGGCACCGTGACGTCGCGCGCCGGAGACCTCACGCGCGGGGAGATCAGCATGCTCGTCGGCGTGCCGCTGCAGGGCGGGCAGGCGGGCGCGGAGCTGCTGGTGGCCATCCGCCGCCACACCACGTCCTGGATGGACCTGTTCGTGATGGGCGGCCCGGGCGTGGGCGCGGGCCTGGACACGCCCACCTTCCGCTTCGTGGCCGGGGCGTCGTTCGCCACCGGCCGCGTGGACTGACGACTACTTGGGCATCACGCCGAAGGCCTTCGCCATGGCGATGGCGATGCCCAACAGGCTCTCACCCGCGATGAAGCCCGAGGAGACCGGGAGGACCATGTCCTCGGCCAGCTTGGGCTTCTTGCGGCGCAGCACCTCGGCGATGGCCGAGCCAATGAAGAAGGCGATGGAGCTGGAGGCCGGGATGACGATGGCCAGCCCGAAGCCCGCGGGCGAGGGGATGTAGCCCTTCAGCTTCGCGGGCGCCCAGCGCTCCAGCAGCACCATGCAGATGCCCAGCGTCGCGCCGCACAGCGCCCCCCAGCGCGCGGTGACGGGCATCGCGGAGACGCCCGTGGCCAGGAGCTTGGACACGCCCGCCCACACCATGGTGGCCGGCGCGGGGAACTCCTCGGTGCCCAGCGCGTCCGCGTTGGGAATCAGCAGGTTGAACACCGGCACCACCACCGCCGCGCCCGCCACCACGCCGAACAGCTGCGCGACGAACTGTTGACGCGGGTTGGCACCCAACAGCCACCCGGACTTCAGGTCCGTCAACAGGTCCGCCGAGTGCAGACCCACGCCGCCGGTGGCGTTCGCGCTCATCACGTTGGCGGGGATGTTCCCCGGCGCAAGTCCTCCGAAGATGAGCTGGGTGACGGGGCCGAGCGCCTTGGTGGGCGTGGTGTCCGTCTCGCCGGTGACGCGGCTGGCGACCACGCCCATCACCACCGCCAGCGGCATGGCCAGCACGCCCGCCCACCACGGAATCTGGAACAGGTACGCCATCAGGAAGATGGCGATGGGCCCCAGCACCGCGAAGCCCAGCGGGAACCACGACGGCGGACACTCGATGCCGGCCAGCGGGTCCGTCTCCTCCTGCTCGGCGCCCTTGCCCCGGAACAGCCCCGACAGCGCCTTGAACGAGCGCGCCACGCTGCGCCACTGGAAGGCGAACGCCAAGAGGCCCGACGACACCAGGAGCGCCGAGCCCGTCCACACCATCCAGCTGTTGATGGCCTTGTAGGTGATTTCGGGGATGGAGCCCTGCGTCACCATGGCCGGGGCCAGGAAGCCGTACGACAGCACCGCGCCCAGGAACATGGACCAGCCGGTGCGGAAGCTCACCAGCGCGCCCGCGCCCACCAGGAGCAGGCTGAAGTCGAGCGACAGCGTCCACGCCGAGGCCTTCTTGCCCAGCATCGTGAAGGGCAGGCTCACCTTCTCCGGGATGTTGGTCAGCCACGAGAAGCGCGCGTCACGCACCATCACCAGCAGCGCGCCGATGACGCCCGCGACCGTGAGCAGCCGCGACTTGCGCCGCGCCACCTCACCATGGCCGTGCAGCGCGCGGATGGTCTCCGCGGTGGCGGTACCGGTGGGGAACGGCAGCGCCTCGATGTTGATGAGCTGGCGCTTGATGGGGATGGCCGCGAAGACGCCCAGCGCGGAGATGACCGCGAACCACACCACCAGCCAGCCCGCGGGCGGCAGCGTGCCGGTGAGCATCAGCAGCGCGGGCACCGCGGCCATGTTGCCGCCGCCCGTCATGTACCCGGCCGCCGAGGCCACCGAGCCCATGGCGTTGTTCTCCAGGTCCGTGAAGTCGTTCTTCAACACGCGCAGCGAGCGCAGCGTGCTGAACACCGCGAAGGCCAGGATGCACGCGGTGATGGTGACGCCCAGGCTCCAACCCGTCTTGAGGATGACGTACAGGTTGGACAGACACATCACCGCGCCAATCAACATGCCCGCGATGACGGCACGCACGGTGAGCTGCCGCGAGCCACCCTGGTAGACATGCTTGAGCCAGTACAGCTCCGGGTCCTTCTCCGCGGACGCCCCGGGCTCGTCGGCGTTGGCGTCGGTGGGCTGGAGGCGGAGCCCCGTGGGGCTCGGTGTCGGTTGGGACGGGGACTGGCTCATTGGGGGCGAAAAGATAGTGCACGGCCCCCGCTGTCACGAAGCACGGACTCCAGCAGGCAAGCAAAAGGGGCGGGGTACTCCTGCCCCGCCCCCTCGCTCGTCGCCGCGGGGCGTCACGCCCCGAGGTCAGCCGTGGTCGTGCCCGCCCGGCCCGTGGACGTGGCCGTGGGAGAGCTCGTCGGTGGAGGCCTGGCGGACCTCCTTCACGGTGACGTCGAAGTGGAGCGTCTTGCCGGCGAGCGGGTGGTTCAGGTCGATGACCACGTCGTCGCCCCGGACCTCGGAGATGCGCAGGGGGATGTCACCCTGGTCCGTCTGGGCCATCAGCGTCTGGCCGGGCTGGGGCACGAAGCCGGCGGGGAGCATGGCGCGAGGCACCACGCGAACGCCCTCGGGGTCGTGCTCGCCGTAGCCCTGTGCGGGCTGCACCACCACCTGCTTGCTGTCGCCGGTGGACAGGCCCTCCAGCGCACCCTCCAGGCCGGGGACGATTTGACGGTGCCCGTGCAGATAGGCGAGCGGCTGGCCGGGCTCGCTCTGGTCGATGACCTGACCATCACCGAGGTGCAGCCGGTACTCGAGCGAGACGATTGAATCCTTGGCGACCCTCATGCGGGCTCCTTGGGTGCGACGGTGGGACGACTACGGGGGGAAGGATGGGATGGGTTCATCCCGATGTCAGGAGGCGGAAGGCCCCGCTGCCCGCTCCACGTCCGTGCGAGCAGGCGGCTCTCCGCGCGCCACGTACACCGCGGCGGCCAGGTCCCCGGTGACGTTGAGCGTGGTGCGGCACATGTCCAGGAAGCGGTCCACGCCCAGCACCAGGCCCAGGCCCTCCACCGGAATCTTGAACATGGTGAGGATCATCGCGATGACGGGGATGGAGCCCGCGGGCACGCCCGCCGTCCCGATTCCCGCCAGGATGCAGATGAACATGATGAGCGCCTGCTGCGACAAATCCAGCGGCACCTCGTAGACCTGCGCGAGGAAGAGCACGGTGACGCCCTCGAACAGCGCGGTGCCGTTCTGGTTCATCGCCGAGCCGGCTGTCAGCACGAAGCGCGACACGTTGGGGGGCAGCTTGAGGTTCTCCTCGGCGACCTTGAGCGCGGTGGGCAGCGTGGCGCTGGAGGAGGACGTGGAGAACGCGGTGACGATGGCGAGCCGGCAGTCGCGGAAGAACTCGAGGGGATTGCGCCCGCCCAAGAAGCGCACCGACAGCGAGTAGACGATGAACATGTGGACCGACAGCGCCAGCAGCACCGTGCCCACGTATGCCGCCAGCTGCTGGAGGATGCCCAGCCCCAGCCTGGCCGTCATGGCGAACAGCAGCGCGCCGACGCCGTAGGGGGCCAGCCTCAGCACGCCGTCGATGAGCTTCATCATCACGTCGTAGAGGCCCTGGATGGTCTCCTTCAGGCGCTGCACGCCCTCGGTGGGCGTGAGGGCCACGCCCAGGCCGAAGATGAGCGAGAAGACGATGAGGCCGATCATGTCCCCGTCCGCCGCGGCCTTGAGCGGGTTGGTGGGCACCATGGACATGAGCACGGCGCCGAAGGACGTCTCGGACGGAGGGGGCGCGGCCTTCACCTGGGTGGCGCCCCGGGCGAGCGCGCGGGCCTCCTCGCTCAGTCCAGTCCCGGGCTGGATGACGTTGACGAGCACCAGGCCGATGAGCACGGAGACGGCGGAGAACACCACGGTGTAGCCCAGCGTGCGCGCGCCCAGCCGGCCCACCTGCCGCAGGTCCAGCTCCGCCACGCCCATGACGAGGGCCGCGAACAGCAGCGGGACCACGAGCATGAGGAGCAGGCGGATGAAGATCTGCCCCACGGGGGAGGCCACGTTGTTGACGGCCCAGTCCAGCCAGGGTGCACCGCCCGCGAGGGCATTCGCGCCGAGCCCCGCCACCGTGCCGGTGGCGATGCCGATGAGCATCTTGTGGTGAGCCTTCATCGCGCAATCTCCGCGTCCTCCCGGCGGGAGGGCAATGGGGCGCGCAGCCTACTGGCAAAGGAAGGTGGCGCCCACCCTCCGCATGAGACAAAGCTGCGCTTCGCCGTGGAACCCCTCGTCCAGCTCACCGAAGCCGCCGTGCCCCCCGTCCTCTTCCGCCGGCTGCTGCGGCGCCTGGGAGTCCTGGGCCGCGAGCGGCTGAAGGACACGTACCAGACGACGTTCTGGTACGACTTCGGCCCGCCGACGAATGTCGTGGAGGACATCGTCACCGCGCTGCGTCCGGCCATCGCCGGCCGTCGGCGCATCGCGGGCGTGGAGTGGTGGCTGTCGCGCATGTACCCGACGGACGTGCGCGTGGACTTCCACCAGGACCGGGACGAGAAGCTCGCCCTGCGCACGGGGAAGCTGGTGCATCCGCGCATCAGCTCGGTGCTCTTCCTCAACCGGGTGCGTGGTGGCGCGCTGGTGGTGACGCGGGAGAAGCCGGACGAGTCCAACCCGTCCCTGGCGCCGTCGCGGCTGGACACCTCGGACCTGGTGACGCCCAGGCCCAACCGGCTGGTGGTGTTCGACGGCTCGCTGACGCACGGCGTGCTGGACGCGGAGAACCAGGTGCCGGACGGGAAGCTGCCGGGGCGCTCGCGGCTGCGCCGCACGCTGGTGATGAACTGGTGGGGGCACCGTCCTACCGACGTGCCCCGCTGGTCGGAGACGAAGCTCTACCGCGCACTCGGCGGCTGAAGGCACATGATGAAGAGGACCGCGCCGCTCCGCGGACATGCCCCGCGGATTCGAGTCGTGGCCCGAGCGGGCGCACAGGAGAGGGGGCGCGTGATGAAAACACCGCGACGCCCCTCGGGTTTGCTTCGCGGATTCGAGTCGCGGCGCTACGTGCCGTTCGGTGGCGGAGGGTACGCGGCGACCGTCTCGCGCAGGCGGTGGGTGACGCGCTCGGCCCACTCGGGCTCGATTTCGAGACACGCCGTCTGTCGGCCCAGGCGCAGCGCGGCGGCGGGCAGCGAGCCACTGCCAGCGAACGGGTCCAACACGGTCTCACCGGGTCGGCTGTACGTGCGCACCAGCGGCTCGACGACGGAGAACGGCTTGTGGTGGGGATGGCTGCCCCAGCGCGCGGCGTCGCCATCATCGTCGTAGCCGCCGACCACGGCCCAGACGGTGGGCAGGTCTCCGGGCGCGAGCACCGGCTCGGGCGTCCGGGCGATGACGAGCGCGACCTCGTAGACGCGCAGGGTCTGCTCGTTCGCGTTCTTGTCCGTGGTGCGCTTGCCCCAGGTGAACTCGCCGCGCAGGTGGGGATAGCCCAGCGCACGCGCGGCGGTGAGGATGGGCTCCTTGCCGAGCAGGTTCGTCCAGATGACCAGCGGCGCGTCGGGCGTCAGGTGCGCCAGGGCGCGCGTGAGCCAGGCCTCGGAGAACGCGCGGTAGTCGCGCACCGTCTCGAACCGGACGATGGGGTTCTGGTCGATCTTCTTGTGCGCGCGCGGGTCCCTCAGGTCCCCGCCCTTGCGGCGCCGCGTGAGCAGACAGTACGGCGGGTCGGTGAGCAGCAGCGAGGCGCGGCGCTCGCCCAGGGCCTCGCGATAGCCCGAGGGCTCGCGGGAGTCGGCGCGGATGCAACGCGGGGCATCGGAAGGAAGCGGAGGGGTCATCGTCCGGGGCGGCACCCTACACGGTGGGCCACGAGGCTCAAGGCCCCTAGCGCCGTCACTTCACCTCGAGTCGCTCCACCGTCAACGTCCGCCCCCGCGTGTCCCAGAGCTTGAGCGTGTAGCGGCCGGAGGTCAGGGCGGCCTCGTCAGCCAGGAGGACCACCACCTCTTGAGCCACCTCCGCTTGCAGCGGCGTTGACTGCCAGGGAGGCTTCAGCTCCAGCACCTGCCCGGAGGCCTTGGTGAGCGAGCCGCCACTGGCCACCCACCCTTCGCCTCCCGACAGAGGAGACAGGCGCAGCACCAGGGCGCTCCACCGCGAGGGGAGGGCCACATGCTGAATCCCCTGGATGCGCAGCTCGGACTCCGGTGTCTTCGCGAACTCGAGCGACTGCACGTACAGCGACCGGTGGGCCTGCCCCAACATCGCGACCAATTCCTCCAACGGCCGCGAGGTGCGCCCCGTGGACTGGAGTCGCTCGAGCTCGGAGCGCGCCTGCGCCAGCCTCGCCCTGAGGTCCTCGACCTCCCGCCGATAGGACTCCGCGGTGCGCACGCGACGGAAGACCTCGACCTGAGGTTCACCCCGCAGCGGCTCCACCACCAACCAGAAGACCATCTGCTCTGGAGCCGCGCCATCGAGGAAGCGAACCTCCAGGCGCAGCCGCTCCCCCTGGCGGAACGTGTTCGACGGCACGAGCGCCAGGTGGTCCTCCGCCAGGCCCACGCGCTGGAAGCGCTCACGCCCCTCCAGCAGGACCTCTTCGGTCCGGATGCGGGCGTCGAAGAAGAGGGTCGTGGCGCGCCCCGGGGAGATGCGGATGTCGGGGGGCGTGGCCACCTCGGCGCCCACCTCGAGCCGGCGCACGGGGGGCAGACTGGGGGAAGGGCTGGGCCCTGGGCGCTCCGCCCCCGCGTTCAGCAGGACGCCCCAGGTGAGCGCGAGGACCGGGAACACGGCGAGCAAGTCACGGCCTTCCGAAGTAGTCGGTGGTGATGACGTGCATGACCGGCCTGATCATCTTCGGCCCGGCTGGATCGCCGAACTTGTAGTAGTTGACACCCACCTGCACGCGCTCGCCGGTGTTGGACACCCCCACCTGCCAACAGATGGGCCCGCGCTCGCCACTCGGGGTCTCCGACTCGAAGAGCCAGATGAAGTACCGCTCCTTGCCGTGGAAGAGCCTCCCGTGGAACTTCGTTCTCCGTGGGAACTCCTTGATGAGGCGCGGATCCGGCAGGTCCGTGAGGAGATGGAGGGTGATGGGACCTTCCGGAGGGAGCGGAATCAATTCCTCCGGAACCTCGCCGGGCGCCTGCAGTGAGAAGTCCCACGTCGACAACAGCGCGCTCGGGTAGGCCTTCAGCGCATTCAGCCGCTCGACGGCCCCCTCCGGACACTCCCCCTCGGGCGACGTCATGCGTGTCTGGGGGGAGCTGCCCGCGCAGGCTCCGGCCAGGCACGCCACCGCCGCCGCCTTCCCCAAGGTGCCGCTCACCGAGCCACGCTTCCTCGACGGGGTCGGCTCAGGGGGGCGCTCGTCCGAAGGAGGAGGCGTGGCGGAGGCCCACCGCGTGGGAGCCTCCGCGGGCTCGGCGGACGGTGAAGAGGGACGGGCTGTGTCGGGGGGCGTGAGGGGACGACTCGTCACGACAGGACTTCCTTTCTCTGCAGGAGGTGGGAGGGGGACGACCGCCTGCGTGGAGCTCGAAGCGGGCGACTCGCGACGCGAGACACCCAGGGCCACCGCGCCCAGGACGAACAGCACCAGCACGCCCACCGCGACACCGCGTGTCCAGGAAGGCTCGCGGGACGGCGACGTGGGAGCGGGCGGCGGCGGAGGGGACGGGAGCGCGTCTGCCGGCGCGGCGACGGCCTCCGGTGCCAAGGGATGCGAAGGTGTGTTCTCCGCGTCAGAGTCCTGCTCCGCGTCCGACGCGGAGGGCTCGGGCATGCGCACGAGCTCCGGCACCATGCGCACCCGGGGCGTGTTCGAGTCCACGTCGCGCGGGGACTCGGGCTCGGGAGGAAGGTCCAGCGACAGTCTCCAGGCGGGCTGACGCTTCTCCTTGGCGACCTCCCACAGGGCCTGCAGCAGCGCCTCGGTGTTCGGGTAGCGGTCCTCGGGGCGCTTGGCGAGCAGCCGCAGCGCCAGGTCTCCCAGCGCCGGTGGCACCTTGGGGTTGACCAGGTGTGGCGCGCGCGGCGTCACCGTCTCGATGGCGGGCAGCAGCCTGTCGTAGGGCAGCCTCGGGTCGAAGGCGTACCCGTCCGTGAGCGCCTCGTAGAGCAGCGCGCCCAACGCGTAGAGGTCTCCGGGGATGCCCGCGTCAAAGCGCGCGCCCTGCTCCCAGAGGCCCTCGCGCAGGAAGGCCACGCACTCGGGGGGCAGCAGGTGCGGAGAGGCTGGAGCCACGCCCACCGTCAACGTGGTCGCGCCCGGCATGCGCACGGTGCCCAGGTCGATGAGGAACGGGCGCTCGTCATCGCGGCGGATGAGGAGGTTGTCGCCCTTCAGGTCACGGTGGTGCAGTCCTCTCCGGTGGAGGTCGGAGACGGCGCGCACCACCTCGGTGAAGACGGACAGCAGGTGGGCCGCGGAGGGCTTCACGCGCCAGCGCCACTCGTGGAAGGTCTCTCCGTCGATGAAGTCGGTGACGAAGAACAGGTAGCCCTCGGGGGGCTCGGGCCAGCGGTCCACGGCGTGGAGGCGGGGGAGGTTCGGGTGGGGCGCGCAGGCGAGCAGCGCGGCCACCTCGTGCGACAGCCGACCGTTGACGTCCTCCTCCTCGGAGACCTGGGGGCCGGCGGGACGCAGCGCCATCTTCATCGTGAAGAAGCGCCCTCCCCGCTCGACCTTGAAGACGCGGCCGAAACCTCCCGCGCCCAGCGACGCCACCACGCGCCACGGGCCCACTTCGCTGCCGGGAACGAGCTGGTCCGGATGGAACGGCGCCGACATCACGGCGGGGAGCCCTCCGGTCGCGAGACCACGTCTTCCCGGCAAAGCACGGGCCCATCCACGCGGAGGCATGGAACGGCTTCAACGCCGATGAGGGCACGTGAGTCTGGCGCGAGGGGCGCTATGACCACCCAGGAAACGGGGCCGTACAAGGGTAACCTCCAGGGTTGACCCTAGCCTCGATTCAAGGACTGTCACGAATTTTCCCCACCCGGCAGGTGGGTAACATCGGGTCTGGGAGACCCAACGTCCTCCGTAGTCTCGCGGAGCCAGGGGCCCCGACCGAGCACGGTGCTCGGAAGGCCCGTGGCGAGGAGGCACCCGGCTCGCGCGAGACGCGGCTTCGCGCGCGGGTGATGGACCTCGCGCGGGCTGGAGACATACGTGGCGCGTCCGGCGTTGGGAGCCTCTTCCGATGGACGCATCGTGGCTCGACGCATGCTCGGCGCGTCAGTCGACGGGCTCTTCGTCGCTCGCGGCGACTTCGAGCGCGGCTTCTGCCCAGCGTCCACGCAGCCTCGCCTCGGCGGCGAGCGCTTCATCCCAGGACGGGCCATCTGGCAGCAGCCGTGTCGAATGCGCGAGCACGAGTCGCTCCAGCGCCAGCTCTTCACACAACGCGCGCAGTCCCTCCGAGTCCAGCCCACTCGCGGACAGGAACGCATCGCGCTTGCGCACGGGGACACGGCGCTCGCGCCACCACGCCTCCTGCTCACGCGCCACCTCGTCCTCGGTGACGGACAACCCCATCGTCCTCGCCCAGCCCGCGAGCAACGCGCGACGCAGGCCCGCTTCGGCCAGCTCGCGCGCATCGGGCGCCTGGCTCAACACCTCGAGCACATGCCCCGACGGCACCCGCGCATCGGGCACGCGGGTCACGTCCTCCACGAGTCGACGCCGTCGCACCAGCGAGGATGGAACGCGCCGCGCACCTCGGCTCGACGGCGCACCCGAGGCCACCCACTCCTGCGCCGTGCGGATGCAGGCCACCGCGTCGGCGCGCTTCAGGTCCTCCACGCCACGGGAGAACCACTGCGCCCACGCGCGTCGCGTGTCCTCGGGCCAGCGCACACGCTCGCTCAGCCGAGCCCAGGTGCGCTCCTGATAGAACACGTCCGCGGCGACGGACACCAACTCGCGGGCGCGTGGCGCACTCAGCACACCGGCTTCACGCGCGAGTTCGGCCACGTGACGGACGTTGACGAGCGGCACCGTGAGGGGACGCCAGCCGTTCTCGGCATCCGCATGCAGCAGCGCCACCTCCGCGTCGTCCGCCACGACACCATCGCGATACCAACCGAAGATGCGTCCCACGCCCACCATGCCGTGCGGAGCCAGCTCCACCGCTCGCAGCGCGCCCATGCTGGAGCCGCCGAAGACCGCCACGCCCGCCTCCAACGCGGCCAGCAGCTCGTGATGCCACACCGACGGCTGTGCCTCGAAGACCCCGTCCACCAACGCGATGGCCCGGGGCCTTCCGCCAAGCGCCCGCCACACGTCGCCCTGTCTCGCCGGAGGCATGACGACACAGGGCCCGAGTCGCCGCGCCTCCTCGGCCGGCAACGACGGGCCCAGGAAGACCACCAGGTCCTCGGCTCGCCGCTTCACAGGAGCTCCGAGACGCGCATGCCGGGCACCACCACCCGCCGCACGTGAAGGCCCTGCACCGGCGCATCCAGCTCCACCGAGGCCACCTGCGTGAACCCCGCCCGCTTCAGCCGCGCCAGCACCCGTCGCACCTGGACCTCCGCGTCCTCTTTCGCCACCGCGCCCAGGTCCGGGAGCTCCGTCACCCGCCGCCGCGCCTTCACCCCCGCGCACGCCTCCGCGAACCCCCGCGCCGCCTCCCGGTCCGTCGAGGCCACGTCCTCCCTGGCCCCATGGATGTCCGTCAGCCGCGACTGCGCCGCCTCGAGCAGCGCCTTCAACAACGCCACATCCCGCTCCAGCGCGCACGCATACCCCGCCGTGAGCGGCACCGGCCCCTCCTCCAGGTCCACCAACACCGCCGCGCCCACGGGCAACCCCACCGCCCCCGCCGTCCGCGCGGACGGCGTCGCATCGAAGAGATACACCCCGAAGCCACGCTCCCGCAGACGCTCCGCCAACGCGGCCGTCCTCGGCGCCGAGCGCGCCAGCTCCGCCCCACGCAGCAGCCGCCCCCGCACCGCCTCCTCCGTCCACCCCTCGGGGAACACCCGCGCCAGCTGGTCGCGCTCCGTGGCCTCGAGCAACGCATGCAGCAGCGCCCGCGCCGGCTCCGGATGCGCACCCGAGCCATTGCTCGTCCACGCCACCGACACCGGCCCCAGCGACACGCCCCCCGGCGGCGTCACATGCACGCCCTGCGCGGGCACCCAGACGCTCCGCCCCGAGCCCAGCTCCGTGGCCTCGCGCCACGCACACCGGACACCCTCACCCCACAACCTCGGCTCCACCAGCGCGCCCGCCGAGCCCAGGGCCGGCGCACCCCACAGCGTCCCCAGCCGTCCCTCCAGCTCCGTGAAGCAACCCCAGGCGAGCCGCCCCGGCGCCACCGTCTCCGCCGCCCACAGCTCCGCCGTCTCGAACAGCGCGCCCCAGGCCGCCTCGTCCGCCGTGAGCCCCTTGCCGTTGCACACCTGGAGCACATGGCCCCCTGGACGCACCGCGCAGGCCACCTCCACGCCCGTGCGGTCCAACCCGGTGACGCGCGCCACCCGCGTCACGCCCATGGCCCGGGCCAGCCCGGACGAACTCACTCGCTCGCTCGACACGCCCGGGCGGATAGCACTCCTCAACAGTTCTTAACACCCCGGCGACATCAACCATGGGATGCAGGACGCGCCCTTCCCGGGGACTCGGGAAGGACACAGTCGCCCCGTCCTGGGGCGAACGCGGCGGGCCATCGTCACCCAAACCCGCACGGAAGACGTGGTACCGGTGGACCGTCGCGGCCACCAGAAAGGGAGCTGCCGGGATGCTCGCCATCGGAGACCTCGCGCCTGACTTCGTCGCCATCGACTGTCATGGCGTGCCCCTGAGCCTGTCCGCGCTGCGAGGACGCCGCGTCGTCCTCTTCTTCTTCCCCAAGGCCTTCACGCTCGGCTGCACCATCGAGAACCGGGCGTTCCGCGACAACCACCTGCATCTCCAGGAGCTGGGCGCCGAGCTGGTCGGCGTCTCCGTGGACACCCAGGCCACCCAGTGCGCGTTCGCCGCGAAGGAGGACATCCACTTCTCGCTGCTCGGAGACCCGGACCGCGTCATCAGCCGCGCCTACGACGTCCTCTGGCCCGTGCTCCGCGTGGACCGCCGCGTCACCTTCATCATCGGCCCGGAAGGCCGCATCGAGGACATCATCCGTCACGAGGTGCGCGTGTACCGCCACCTGGACGACGTGCTCGCCTACCTCGAGTCCCACCCCATGACGGCCGCGCTCGACACCGCCGCCTGAGTCACTCCCAGGCGCAGTGGTACTCGCAGTGGGCCGCGCCCCGCGCCCGACACATCGGATGCGTGACTCGCGGCGACAGCCCGCCCGACAGCTCGATGGCCCGCTCGTGCCAGCCGATGATGGTGAGACAGTCCGCCTCCGTGACGTTCTCCGCGCTGAAGGTGCGCAGGATGGCGGAGCGCGGCCCCGTGGACTCGTACGTGCGCGAGCCCACCGCGTAATAGAAGCGGTAGATGCGCGGCGCCTGGCTCAAGAGGAAATGCGGCTCTCCACGCCGGATGAAGGCGCTCTGCTCGCCGTGCAGCGCCTCGTCCGCGGACGAGCGGCCCATGTCGATGAACGCCCGTCCCTCGTCCTCCGGCGACAACACCTCCGCGATGGCCGAGTCCAACCGCAGGTTCAGCTCCAGCGGATACCAGGCCACCGGGAGGATGGCCTGGCGCAACAGGGCCTGGTCCACCGGAGGCAGACGCCCCAGGACCTGGTCCACCCGAACCTGCCCGCCCAGCCGGCGCAGCATGTTCAGGCGCGCGATGAGGACGCCCCCCTTGATGCGAGAGCCCGAGCCTTCCAGAACCATGAGAAGTCCGTGGGTTGCACCAACGTCTCGCATTGTGACAGCGGGGTGGCGGAGGCGGCAACCGCCCCCCTGCCCGACTGTCGCTCAACACGCTGTTATTTCTTGGGAAACCTGATTTCAGCCCCGACGTGGCCGTGAAAAATAACCTGGGGGGGCGCTGGGGGTTGAGGCAGTCGTGAGCATCAGGGAGACAGGCGGCCAGGTCGTGGCGATGCCGTCTCGCCGGCTGGCCCTGGAGGGGGCACCGGACGAGGTGCTGTGTCGCGCCTTCCTGGACGGGGAGACGGCGGCGTTCGAGGTGCTGGTGCTGCGGCACCGGGCGCTCGTCTTCTCGCTGGTGCGCCGCTACACGACGCGGCCCGAGGACGCCGCGGACCTGACGCAGGGCGCGTTCCTGCGCGCGCTGGAGGCCTCGCGTCGGGTGTTCGCGCGCTTCACGCCGACGGGGCCGGCGCCGTTCCGGGCGTGGCTGGTGCGAATCGCGCTCAACCTGGCGAAGAACCACGCGCGTCAGGGGCAGCGGTGGCGGCCGGTGTTGGTGGAGGCCCCGCGCGAGGACATGGCCGAGGCGCCCGGGGAGTCCGCGCAGGACGGGCTGGAGCGGGCCGAGCAGGCTCGGAAGGTGCGCGAGGAGGTCCTCACCCTGCCCCGTCGCCAGCGCCAGGTGCTGACGCTGCGCGTGGACGCGGGCCTGGCGTTCAAGGACATCGCGCAGACGCTCGGCATCACGGAGAACAATGCGAAGGTTCAGTTCCACCATGCGGTGAAGCGCCTGAAGGCGCGGGTGGGCGAGCCGGAGGAGAAGCACTGATGGCCGCATGCCCGGACATGGAAGCCCGGCTGGACCTGCACGCCGCGGGGGCCCTGGAGCCCGAGGAGACGGTGCCCCTGCTCCAGCACGTGGAGTCGTGCGCGGGGTGCCGCGAGGCGCTCGCACAGTCGATGGAGGTGCTGTCGCTGGTGGCGCTGCCCGCGCCGACGGCCGCGGAGAAGGCCGCGCAGGACACCGTCCCCCAGCGCGCGCTGGAGATGTGGAAGCGCGAGCGCATGAGCCAGGCGCTGCGGCGGCGCACGGTGGGCTCGCTGCTGGCCGCGGCGGCGGTGGTCGCGGCGATGGTGCTGATGCCGGGCATGCCGCGTCCGTGGACGACGAATGGCGGCTCCACCGCCGAGCCCGCCGACGTCGACGCCGAGGCGCGCGCGGTGGAGGCGCAGACGCTCGCGGACTTCGAGGCCTGGGCGGGGCTGGAGCCGCTGGAGGGCGGGGCGACGTGGGAGGACGAGGAGTCCTTCGAGGACCTCGAGAGCTGGGACGACGACGACCTGCTGGGAGAGACGTTGTGAAGACGATGACGCGCACGTCGTGGGTGATGCTGTCCGTGGTGCTCGTGCCGTGGCTGGCGCTGGCGAAGCCCGGTGACAAGGGCGAGGAGCGCTCCGCGCGCGTGACCGAGCGGATGGAGCGCTTGGAGAAGCGGCAGCGGCTGCGGCAGGTGCTGGCGTTGTCGGAGGCGCTGGAGCTGGACAACCAGCAGGCGCTGAAGATGGAGCAGACGCTGCGCCAGTTCGACGAGAAGCGCAGGCCCCTGCGCGAGCAGGTGCGGGAGGCCGCGCGCACGCTGCACCAGGCGGCCCGGGGTGACAGCGCGGCGCTGGCGCAGGTGGACGCGGCCGCGCAGCGCGCCTTCGAGGCCCGTGAGCGCATCACCGTGCTGGACCGGGAGATGTACCAGGCGCTGGCGAAGGAGCTGCCCCCGGACAAGCGGGCGAAGCTGGCGCTCACCCTGGCCAGGGACGGTGGCCGGATGAAGCGGCCCTGGAGGGGCGAGGGGCCGGGCGACGCGGGCGGGGACGACTGAGCCTCGGGTGCGACCCGGGTCCGGGACGGACAGGCATCCAGCCCGGAGTGCGGCGCGGGGGCATGACTACCGTCAGGGAGCCGACGGCGCGTGTCGCGCCGTCATCGAGGAGGCTTCCATGCGTCCGCTGATTCGACTCGCGCCCTTGTTGATGGCGTGTGTCCTGACGGCCTGCGCCGGCATCGACGTGAGCACGAACTACGACCCGAGCGCCGTCCAGCAGCTCGACGGCTACAAGACCTACGCGTGGCTGCCGCAGCCCCAGGGCAGCGACAAGCGCGTGTACAACCCCATCGTCGGCGGCGAAGTGGAGCGGGCGGCGGACGCCTATCTCCAGTCGCACGGCTACCAGAAGGTGGAGGCCAATCCGGACTTCCTCCTCGGCTGGCACGGCGCCATCGACAACAAGCTGGAGGCGGACACCGTCAACGCGTACTACGGCTATCCGTACGACCCGATGTGGGATCCGTTCTACGGGGGCGGCCCGGTGGCCATGTCGGCGCCCGAGACGGTGGTGCGTGAGTACGAGCAGGGCACGCTGCTCCTCGACGTGGTCGACGCCCAGTCGAAGAAGCTGGTGTGGCGCGGCCAGGCGCAGTCGGAGATCGACGACAACGCCAAGGCGGAGAAGCAGCAGTCGAACATCAACAAGTCGGTGGAGGAGATCCTCGAGCGGTTCCCTCCCCGGGGTGGGAAGTAGCGAGGCGGGCGTGTCCGGCGCCGAGGCGTCGGACGCCGGACACGCGCGCTGTCCTGGAGGTCCGGTCGTGACGTGGCGGGGACGTGAGCAGCTTGAGCCGGCTCCATGTCCCGCCCGCGCCGACTCATTGGATGCATCCTGCTGCTCATCTGGGTGAGCGGATGCTCCGTCGCGGCGCCCCGCTCGGAGCTGGTGCGGCGCGTGGGGCGCTCGGACCTGTCCGTCGAGGCGCTGCGCGTCCGCGTGCGGGACATGGCCCGGCGCTTCTCGGGGTTGTTGGAGGCCTCCGCGGATGAAATCGCGGCGGCGTCCGGCTCCGAGGAAGTGCGCGTGGCGATGACACGGTTCAAGATCAACGCGGTGCCGGCGATGCAGGCGGCCCTGCTCCAGCCGGACCCCGTGGCGGCGCTGGTGGATGCGTGGGCGCTGCTCGCGCAGCTCGAGCTCGCCCTGCCCCAGCGGGCGACGAGCGCGGGCGCATCACCGGAGCTGTTGGCGCGGGCGGAGCGGCTGTTGCGCCAGCAGGAGGCGGAGGTGGAAGCGCTCTGGAAGGACGTCTGCGGGCGCCAGGACGTGGAGGGCGCGCGGGTGCGTGTCCATGAGTGGGCCGCGGAGCATCCGCTGGTGGGCCCGCTCGTGACGCGGGTGTCCACGGTGTCGTTGCTCGCGGATGTGACGTCGCTGTCCGGCATGGGGGCCCTGAGGACGGCCGGGGTGCTGGTGGAGGATGTCCGGGACCTGACGGCACGCGTGGACCTGTATGCGGCGTCGCTGCCGCGACAGGCGCGATGGCAGGCGGAGTCGATGGCGCAGGATGCGTTGAAGGCGGTGCCCACGCGCGAGGTGCTCGCGGACCTGGGGCGTGCCGTGGACACGCTGGAGCAGTTCGGCGCGCTGGCGGCGGGGACGTCCGCGCTGGTGGCGCGGGAGCGGAGCGCGATGTTGTCCGCGCTCACGTCGGAGCGGGAGGCGCTGCAGCGCTTCGTCGAGCAGGAGCGACGGGCCTTGATGGCGGCTGTCGCGGGCGAGCGACAGGCCGTGCTCTCCGCGCTCCACACGGAGCGGGTGGAGACCCTTCAGCAGGGAGAGCGCATCGGCCTCGGGATGGTGGACCAGACCTTCCAGCGCGCGGCGCTGCTGGTGGACCGGGTGTTCCTGTGGCTGCTCGGGATGACGCTCGTGGCAGTGCTGGGTGGACTGGGCCTCGCGGTGCTGCTGCTGCGCGCATGGAGGCGCAAGGCGGGCTGAGTCGCGCGACATCCCGCCGAGCGCCGAGCCACGCGGCCTCGTTCGAGCAAGACCTCACGAGGCCGCGCGGACCGTCACCGCTGCCCACCGCGGGCTCCGCTCACGGACTCGACTCCGCGGGAGGCTGCTCGGGCAGGGTGACACTCCTCCACGCGCCCTTCACGCTCTCGGGGATGATGAGGGGCCGCTCACAACGGGCGCGGTCCCACTTCCCCAGGTCCGCGCACGCGTCATACGTGGACTGGAAGAAGTCGAGAAGGAAGGCTCTCGGGTCCTCCGCGCGCCGCACGGCCTCGTACGGCAACAGGAACTCCTTCAGGTTCGCGTCGTACCCCGCGCCCGAGGGCTTCACGCTCGCTTCGGAGAACCCCTTCGGCTCGGGCGCCGCGTAGCAATAGAACGCCGCGCCGCCGAGCGCCGCCGTGCCGGGCCAGAAGCCCACGCTGCACACCTCCTCGCAGTACGCCTCCGCCGTCACCGCGTCCGCGCCCGGCCGCGCCGGAGCGGGCCTGCCGCCGAAGCGCGTCACCGCCAGGTCGAAGCTCCCCCAGAAGAACTGCACCGGGCTGCACTTGCCCGTGAAGCCCGCGCGGAACTCCTTCATCGCGATGTGGGCCTGCAACAACGCCCTCCACCAGTTGCGCACGTGCCCGGGCACATACGTCGCGTGGTGCGTGTCCTCGCTGAAGGGCGTCGTGTCATCGGGAATCTCCACCGGCTGCTCCCAGATGCGCACCTCCACGCCCAGCTCGCGCAGCGTCGACATGACGTCCCGATAGAACTCCGCCACCGAGCGCGCCGTCAGCTCCATGACGCGCACGTCTCCACGGCTCGTCAGGAAGCGCAGCTCGTTGGCCAGGAAGTCGAAGTCCACCTCGAAGCTCCCATTCCCATAGGGAATCAGCCCCGTGGTGAGCCCGCGAGACGTCACGCGGAACGACACGTTCCACCAATGGTTCTCCGGCGGCGTCAGCGCCAACCGCACCTTGCCGAGCACCTGGGTGTACCGGTGCAGCGTGGCATAGGTGTCCTTCCACTCCGCGAAGGGCAGCGCCGGCCACGCCTCCTCCCGCGTCCCGAATCCGGATGTCGACAGGGCCATGCGGCTCCCTCCTCAAGGGCCACGTCCACCTGGGACGGTGCCCCCAGGGACACGCCCGCGCCACACGAGCCCCCAGGCTCGCATGCCGTGAGGACGGAGGAAGGAGCGCCGGCCCACGAGGGCGCTCACACCCTCGCGAACGGCGCATCACCCGCCCGGGCGGATGCCTCCATCCGGGCCGGCGAACGAGCCCCCGCTCAGGGCTGGGTGAGCGCGGCGTCGACGGCCTTGCGCAGCTCGTCGCTCTCCGGCGTCACCTTGCTCGGGAAGCCCGCGCGCACCTGGCCGTCCTTGCCCACCACGTACTTGTGGAAGTTCCACTTCGGCGCGTCGTGGTCCTTCGACAGGAAGGCGTAGACGGGCGACTGGCCCTCGCCCTTCGTCTTCACCTTCTCGAACATGGGGAACGTCACCTTGAAGCGCAGCTCGCAGAATTTGGCGATCTGCTCCGAGCTGCCCGGCTCCTGCCCGCCGAAGTCGTTGGACGGGAAGCCCAGCACCACGACGCCCTTGTCCTTGTAGTCCTGGTAGAGCTTCTCCAGGCCCGCGTACTGCGGCGTGTAGCCACACTCGGACGCCGTGTTCACGATGACCAGGACCTTGCCCTGGTAGTCGGAGAGGTTCGCGGGCTTGCCATCGAGGCGGTTGGCGGACAACGCGTGCAGGGACATGGGCTTCTTCTCGCTGGAGGGCTGGGACTTCGCGGGAGTGGACGGCTTCGTCGCCACATCACCGGCCAGGGCCGGGGTGACGACGAGCGCCGAGGCGACGCACAGGACATGAAGGGTTCGCATGCGGCCGGAAGGATGCCGAAGCCCCGGCCCTGTTTCACGCCCTTCTGTCCTGTCCGTGACAATCACCGCCGGCCCCCCGCCGCGCCACGTCGCGATGACGGGGCCTCCTCGCCCGTGAAGAGCGAGCGCAGCACCCGCCCGGTCGCCGTCTTCAGCTTCGCCACCTCGCGAGGCGTGCCCGCCGCGACGATGTGTCCACCCTCCTCGCCGCCCTCGGGCCCCAGCTCCACCAGGTGGTCCGCCGCGCCGATGACCGACGGGTGGTGCTCGATGACCACCAGCGTGTCGCCGCGGTCCACCAGCCGGCCCATGAAGGTGATGAGCTTCTCCACGTCGCCCACGTGCAGGCCCGTGGTGGGCTCGTCCAGCACGTAGAGCGTGGGCTCGTGCCGCGAGGACGCCGTCAGCTCGGCCGCCAGCTTCAACCGCTGCGCCTCACCGCCGGACAGCGTGTTGGAGCCCTGGCCCAGCTGGAGGTAGCCCACGCCCAGGTCCGCGAGGCACTGCAGCGGCGCCGCCACCTTGGGCAGGTTCTGGAAGACGTCCTTCGCCTCGTCCGCGGACAGCCGCAGCACCTCGCCGATGGACAGCCCGTGGTAGCGCACCTCGAGCGTCGCCGCGTCGAAGCGCGCGCCCCCGCAGGCCTCGCACGGCGTCACCACGTCCGGAAGGAAGGACATCTCGTGGGAGATGGAGCCCTGTCCCTCGCACGCGGTGCACCGTCCACCGCTGGCCGTGTTGAAGGAGAAGCGCGCGGCGGAGAAGCCGCGAATCTTCGCCTCGGGCGTCGCGGCGAAGGCCCGACGCAGCTCGTCCCAGATGCCCAGGAACGTCGCGGGCACGGAGCGCGGCGTGCGGCCGATGGGCGACTGGTCCACCGACATCACCCGCTTCACCGCCTCCACGCCCTTGAGCGTGTCGAACGGTCCGGGCTTCGAGGACACCAGCTCCAGCGCCTCGCGAAGCGCCGGGTACAGCACCTGTCGAATCAACGTGCTCTTGCCCGAGCCGGACACGCCGCTGACGACATTGAGCCGTCCCACCGGCAGCCGCAGGTCCACGCGCTTCAGGTTGTTGGCCCGCGCGCCCTTCAGCTCCAGCCACTGCTTCGGCTCTCCACGCCCGGAGGGAGGCCGCACCTGCGACGCCCTCAGCGCGAGCGCCGTGGGGGACTCGCCCTGGAGCACCACGTCCGGAGGCCCCTCCGCGAGGATGCGCCCGCCGCCGCGCCCGCCCGTCGGGCCCAGGTCCAACAGGTGGTCCGCCGCGCGGATGGTGTCCGAGTCGTGCTCCACCACCAGCACCGTGGAGCCCGTGTTCACCAGCGCGCGCAGGTTGTCGAGCAGCCGATGGGTGTCGCGAGGATGCAGGCCGATGGTGGGCTCGTCGAGCACGTACATCGCGCCCGTGAGTCCCGCGCCGAGCTGCGCCGACAGCCGCAGGCGCTGCATCTCTCCACCCGACAGCGTGGCCGCGTTGCGGTCCAGGGACAGGTAGCCCAGGCCCACCCGCTCCAGGAACTCCATGCGCCGCAGCAGCTCCTGCCGCGAGGGCTCGCCGAGCAGCGCCCGGTCTGCCTTGAACTTCCAGCCCCGCACCCGCGCCAGCGAGGCCGCCACGGACTGCTGCACCACCTCGTGGTAGCGCGCCCCTTCCAGCCGCACGCCCCGAGGCACCGGCGCCAGTCGACTGCCGCCGCACTCACGGCACGGCGCCGTCTCACCCTCGGCCTGCGCTTCGGAGCCACCCTTCACGCCCGTGCCCTCGCACGACTCGCAGCGGCCCTGCTTCGTGTTGAACGAGAACCAACGAGGGTCCAGCTCCGGCACGGCCGTGCCACATTTGGGGCACGTGCGCTCGGTGGACAGGAGCGTCTCGCCCTTCGACGTCCGGATCTTGAGCGCGCCCTGTCCCCAGCCCAGCGCCTTGTCGAACACGTCCCGAGGCAGCTTCGACAGCTTGCCCTCGTGCATCACCAGGTCGATGTCGTGCTCGCGCGTCTTCGCCAGGCGCGGCGGGTCGTCCGTGGAGGACAGCTGTCCGTCGACGATGGCCGTGGTGATGCCCGCGCGCGCCGCGGCGGCGAAGACATCCAGGTACGTGCCCTTGCGCGAGCGCACCGCCGGCGCCAGCACCGTCCCATCTCCCTTCATCTGGGAGAGCTGCGCGAACAGCACCTCCGGCGACGTGGAGGTGATGGGCGTGTCGTCGTTGGGGCAGTGCGGCTCGCCCAGCTTGGCGAACAAGAGACGCAGGTAATGGGACACCTCGGTGACGGTGGCCACCGTGCTGGTGCCGCCCGCACGCGAGGTGCGCTGCTCCAGCGCCACGCTCGGCGGAATGGAGCTGACGCGCTCCACGTCCGGCCGGGGCATCGTGGGCAGGAACTGGCGCGCGTACGGGCTGAGCGTCTCCAGGAAGCGCCGCTGCCCCTCGGCGAACACCACGTCGAACGCGAGCGAGCTCTTGCCCGAGCCGCTCGGCCCCGTGACGACGGTCATCTTCCCCAGGGGAATCTTGCAGGACACGTCCTGGAGGTTGTGCTCGCGCGCGTGCTCCACCTCGATGGCGGGCGCCGCGTCCTTGCCCGGCCGCCGCGCCTTCACCACGCGGCCCAGGGGCTTTCGCTCACCCCGGAGCGCCACCGCCGTCGCGCCCTCGCCGCGCGCCACCGACTCCGGCGTGCCCTCGGCCACCAGCCGCCCGCCGTCCTTGCCGCCCACCGGCCCCAGGTCGATGACCCAGTCCGACGCCTTCATCACCGCGACGTCGTGGTCCACCACGATGACGCTGGCGCCCATGTCCACCAGCGCGTGCAGCGCGTCGATGACGTGACGCACGTCCTCCGCGTGCAGGCCCGCGGAGGGCTCGTCGATGAGGAACAGCGCCCCCGCCGCCTCGCTGGCCAGCGCCCGCGCCAGCTTCAACCGCTGCGCCTCGCCGCCCGACAGCGTCGACAACGGCTGTCCCAAGGGCAGGTAGCCCAGGCCCAACCGCGCCACGGGCGCCAGCGCGCGCCGGAGGGCCGCGTCGCCGCCGAAGTGCTGGAGCGCCTCCGCCACTGTCATCTCCAGCACCTGCGCCACGCTGAAGCCCTGGTGGCGGACGGCGAGCACCTCCTCCTTGAAGCGCCGGCCCCGGCACACCGCGCACAACAGGGCCACGTCCGCGAGGAACTGCATCTCCACCGTTTCGTAGCCCTCGCCCGAGCACGCCTCGCAGCGCCCCTTGTCCACGTTGAAGGAGAAGTGGGCCGGCGTCAGGCCCCGCACCTCGGCGTCCGGCTCCGCGGCGAAGCGCTCACGCATCCGGTCCCACGCCTTGGTGTACGTGGCCGCGTTGCCGCGCGAGGTGCGCCCCAGCGGAGACTGGTCCACGAAGGTGATGGCCTTCACCGCGTCGGCCCCCTCCAGCGCGTCCACCGCGCCCGGGGCCTCCACGTCCTTCACGCCCAGCCGCCGCGCCAGGTGTCGATAGAGCACCTCGTCCACCAGCGTGCTCTTGCCCGAGCCGCTCGGCCCCGTCACCGCGCACAGCACGCCCAGCGGCACCTTCACCGACAGCGCCTTCAGGTTGTGCTCGCGCGCGCCCTTCACCACCAGCTCACCGGTCCGCTCGCGCGGCGCCCGCTTCACGTCGGCCCCACCCGCGAGCAGTCGGCCCGTGGGCAGGTCCTTGCGCTTCGCCAGCGCCTCGGGAGGGCCGTCGAAGCACAGCTCGCCGCCCTCACGTCCCGCGCCCGGGCCCAGCTCCAGCACGCGGTGCGCGGAGCGGATGACCAGCGGGTCATGCTCGATGACGAGCGCGATGTTGCCCCGCTCCGCCAGCTCCGCGATGGCCTCCGTCAGCGGCGGCACGTCGCCCGGGTGCAGGCCCACGGTGGGCTCGTCCAGGACGAAGAGCGAGCCGGTGAGCGAGGTGCCCAGCGCCGCCGTCAGCGACACGCGCTGCGCCTCGCCACCCGACAGCGTGCGCGCCTGCCGGTCCAGCGTCAGGTAGCCCAGCCCCACGCGCTGCAGGTAGCGCAGACGTCCGGCCAGCTCGCGCCGCGCCAGCTCCCCCTGCCCCGTCGTCGTGCCCAGCGCGTCCAGCCGCGAGAGCGCCTGCGTCAGCTCCAGCCCGTGCCACCCCGGCAGGTCCAGGCCGCCCACGCGGTAGGCCCGCGCCTGCTCGTTGAGCCGCGCGCCGCCGCAGTCCTTGCACAGCGAATACGCCCGGTAGCGCGCCAGGAGCACCCGCACGTGCATCTTGTACGTGCGCCCCTCCATCCACCGGAACCACGCGCGCACGCCCGGATACGCGCGGCCGCCGTCGTAGTCCCCCGCGCCCTCCAGCACCGACTCGCGCTGCGCCGGCGTCAGCGAGGACCAGGGTGCATCCAGGGGAATCTTCTTCTCGCGACACCAGCGCTGGAGCATGCCGCGCTCCCACTCCGTCGACGCGCCGGACCACGGACGGATGGCGCCCTGCGACAGGCTCAGCGACGGGTTGGGAATCACCTTGTCCCAGTCGATGCCGATGGTGCGGCCGAAGCCGCGACACGCCGCGCACGCGCCCACGGGCGACTGGTAGCTGAACAGCCCCGGCCGCGCCGCCTCGAACTCGCGCGCGCACTTCGGACACACCAGGCCCCGGCGCACCCGCTTCGCCTCGGCGCCGGGCAACAGCACCACCGCCTCACCCTCGGCGCGGTTCCACGCATCCTCCAGCGCCTGCGTCACCCGGCCCACCTGCGACGACGACAGCTTCACCCGGTCCACCAGCACCCGGGCGATGCCCGCCGAATCCGTGGCCTCCGAGGGCTTGAGCGACTCCAGCTCCTTCACCTCGCCCTGCACCACCAGCCGGTGGTAGCCGTCCTTCAGCAGGCGCGCGCGCACGTCCAGGAACGACGCCGTGTCGGGGACGCGCAGCGGGAAGGCGATGAGCGCCGCGACATCCGGGGACTCGGCCACCAGCGCGCGGGCCGCCACGCCCGCGTCGGTGCGCACCGCCTCCACCCCGCATGCGGGGCACACCGGCATCGCCTCGCGCGTGAAGAGCGCGGACAGGTACGGCTCCACGTCCGCCAGCGTCGCCACCGTGGAGCGCGAGCTCTTCACCGGCGCCCGACGGTCCACCGCCACGCCCGCCGCCACCGGCTCCAGCGCCTCCATGGGCGGCCGCTCCAGCCGCTCGAGGAACTGCCGGGCATACGGGCTGAAACTCTCCACGAAGCGCCGCTGTCCCTCGGCGTACAGCGTGTCGAGCGCCAGGCTCGACTTGCCCGCTCCGGAGACTCCGGTGATGCAGACCAGCTCCCCCTCCGCCAGGTCGACGGAGAGTTCCTTGAGGTTGTGGGTGCGCGCGCCGACGAGGTGGGTCTTGTGCATTTCGGGTCGGAGGTTTAACGACCCGACACTCCAACGCCACAGACAAGTGAAGCTGTTTACCGATGCGCGCCCTCCCCGGTTGGGTGGAGGCCGAGCGGCTTGATACAACTGGGGTACAATCGAGCGCGCGAGGGCGGCACCCGGCCCGGTGCCCATCCCAGCCTCGCGACGCAGGAGGCCTTATGGCCGAGGGAGTCGTCGACAAATCCCCCCCCCGTGACGCGCTGTTCTCCGCCTCGCCCTCCCTGGTGTTGCTGGAAGTCGATGGACGCCCCGCCTCGGGCTTCGTCGCCACCGAGCAGGGACATCTCGTCACCAGCCTCCACGCCGTCGCCGGAGCCCGCGAGATTCACGCGGTGATGGCGGACGGCACGCGCACGGAGGTGGCCCAGGTCGTCGCCATGGATGACCGCCGCGACCTGGCCGTGCTGCGACTGCCCGTCCCCGAGCTCGCTCCACCACTCGACCTGTCTGCCGTCTGCCTGCCCGGCGAGGGGGACACCGTCTACGTGCTGCGAGCCACCGCCAGCCCCGCACCGGAGGTCCGCTCGCAGGAGGTGCGGGCCGTCCAGGTGCTCGGCGACTGGCTCACCCTGCTGGAGCTCACCCGCACGCTCCCCGACGACTTCTCCGGCGGTCCGGTGCTCGACCTGCGCGGCGGCGTGGTGGGCGTGGCCACCGCGGCGCTCGCCAACGGCCGCTCGCTGGGCCTGGTCATCCCCACCCGCTACCTGCTGCCGCTCCTGCGGGGCTCGGGCAGCCTGCCGCTGTCCGCACTGGAGACGCCGCGCCGCCGCGCCAGCCGCGTGCGCCAGGTGCCACGCCATCCGCTGAGCCTTCTGGAGGGCGCCAACACCGATGCGCTGGAGTCCATCGCCACCACGCTCGGCCACGCCATCAACGCCGGCGCGCCCGCGTACAACCGGGGCGACGTGGACGGCTGCTACCGGCTCTATGCGCGCACCGCCGAGAAGCTCATCGCCACGTGCGAGGCCTTCCCCGGCGCCCAACGCGCCCTGCGCGACGGCCTGTCACGCTGCGCCGGCCTGCAGGACTCCGACGACCGGGCCTGGGCCCTGCGCGACGCCTTCGACGGGCTGCTGGACGTCATCGGCCGCTGGCTCCAGGTCCGCCCCCCGTCGCCGCGCCCCTCGCCCAAGTCCAGCCCGAGCAGCACCGGCATCCCCGTCGTTCCCACCGCCAAGCGCTACCTCAACTAGTCGCGCGAGGCTCCTCCCAGCAGACCCGCAACGCGTAGCCCGCCGGGGCGCGCTCGAACACCTCCACCCGCGCCGTCACCCGGGTGCGCAGGAGCACGCCCTCCACCACGCCCGCCACGAAGTCCGGCAGCGGGTCCGCGTCCACCACCCGCACGCACCACTCGCGCTCGCGCACGGGCAAAAGGTCCATGCGCATGTCCTCGCGGCCCGCCTTCAGGTACGTGGGCAGCCGCGTCAGACACCGCTCCGTGCCGAGCAGCGGCGCCGCCGTGGCGAAGATGCGCCCCACCAGCGTCTGCGCGAAGCCCTCCACGTAGGACAGCCCCAGGGCCCGGTTCGCCACCTCCGGCGTCTGCCCCGCGCACACGAAGCGCCGCGCCACGCCTAGCGCGGCGCGCCACACGGTGAGCGGGTAGTACTCCTGGAGGTCTTCTTCGTCGTAGCCGATGTCCTTGAGGGACTGGGCGAACGCCCCGGACGGCTTCAGGGCATGCATGAACAGCCCCTCGAAATTTCGCCGCGGCACGCAAACGGCCATCTGCGCCCTGCGCCCCACCGTCACCACGTCCTGTGAGCCCCGCCGTTCCATGACCATCCCCCCGCGCTTCGAATCCACCCGTCGTCCCGCAGTCTAACAGCCCGCCGGGCGCGAGGCTTTGGTTGCCCTGGAAAACTAGACCCTCGGCGCACTTTTACAACTGGAGGGCTCGTGCAACGATGGCCGTTTGCAATGCGAGGAGTCCCATGCGGGTCCTGATAGTCGCTCAGGGAGGGGCGGACCTGTCGCCACTGGAAACCCTGCTGGAAGAGCGGGGCATGACGGTGGTCCACGTCTCCAGGGACGTGGATGTGCCAGCGGCATGGCGCGCCGGCCCCTGCCCACTGGTGGTGTTGGATGCACGCGAGAGTGGCTCGCGCATGCCGCTCGTGCGGGCCCTGCGCAGCCTGCCAGGCGGCGCGTCCGCCGTGGTGCTGCTCGTGGGACGCCGCGGCGCGCTGCGGGCCCTGGAGCCCGCGCTGGAGGACGGCGCCGACGAGGTGCTGGCCTGGCCGCCGGACCTGGAGGAGTTGCGGGTGCGGCTGGACATGGCCGAGCGCAGGTACGTCCGGCGCGAGTCCCGCATGGGCGTGCCCTTCGGGGACGAGCTGCGCGACACCATGCTCGCCGTCAGCCCCGTGCCCACCTCCATCACCACGCTGGGCGAGGGCAAGGTCGTCGCCGCCAATGACGCCTACTTCCGCGCCTTCGGCTACACGCGCGAGGAGATGATGGGCAAGACGACGGTGGACCTGCACCTGTGGGAGCGCCCCATCGACCGCGCGCAGGTGATGGAGCGGCTGCGCCGGCACGGCTCGGTGCGCGGCGTGGACGCCCAGTACCACACGCGCACGGGCGAGCTGCGCCACACGCTGCTCTTCATGGGCCTGGTGCCCTACGCGGGCGAGCCGCACGTCATCTCGTTCTTCCCGGACATCACGCCCATCAAGCAGGCGGAGGAGGAGGTGCGCCGCTCCGAGGTGAGCTTCCGCACGCTCATCCAGAGCCTGCCGGACCTGGTCGCCGTGTTCGACCGCAACGCGCGGGTGCGCTACGCCAACCTCAAGGTGGCGCGCGCGCTGGGCTACTCGGACGTGAAGGAGCTGGTCGGCAAGCACATCTCCGACATGATTCCCCCCGAGGACTTCGCGTCCGCGGACGCGCGCATGCACGAGGCCCTGCGCACCGGCCGCAACGCGCTGCAAGAGCGGCGCATGGTGCGCCGCGACGGCGGCATCCTCCACGTGGAGTCCACCACCTTCCCGCTGCACTTCGACGGCGAGGACTCCATCGTCTCCGTCGCGCATGACCTGACGGAGCGCCACCAGATGCAGGCCCGGCTGATGCTCGCCGAGCGCATGGCGTCGGTGGGCACGCTCGCCGCGGGCGTGGCGCACGAAATCAACAACCCGCTGGCCTACCTCACCGCCAACCTCGCCTTCGCGCGCGAGGAGCTCGCGCGCGTGCCCGCCCCCGGCGTGGACGCCTCGATGACGGAGGCGCTGTCGGACGCGCAGGCCGCGCTCTCCGAGGCCCAGCAGGGCGCCGAGCGCGTGCGCACCATCGTGCGCGACTTGAAGACCTTCAGCCGGGTGGACTCGGTGGAGGACTCCGTCGTGGACGTGCGCGCGGTGCTGGAGTCCACGCTGAACCTGGCCACCACGGAGATCCGCCACCGCGCGCGGCTGGTGAAGCTCTTCGAGGACGTGCCCCCCGTGCGCGCCAACGAGTCGCGGCTGGGCCAGGTGTTCCTCAACCTGCTGGTCAACGCCGCGCAGGCCATCCCCGAGGGCGCGCCGGACCGCCACGAGATTCGCGTGGGCGCGCGCCTGGGCGAGGGCGGCCGCGTGCTGGTGGAGGTGACGGACACGGGCGTGGGCATCGCCACCGAGCACCTGCCGCGCCTGTTCGACCCGTTCTTCACCACCAAGGCCCCCGGCGTGGGCACGGGACTGGGCCTGTCCATCTGCCACAACCTGGTGACGGCGCTCGGCGGTGAGATTCAAGTCCGCAGCGCCCCCGGCCGGGGCTCCACCTTCCGCGTGCTCTTGCCCTCGGCCGAGCCCGTGCGCGTCCAGGCCGCCCCGCCGGCACCGCGGCCCGAGCCCGCCGCCCCCGTGGAGAAGCGCGGCCGGCTGCTCGTCGTCGACGACGAGCCCCTGGTCTGCACCGCCCTGGGCCGCACCCTGCGCCCCCACCACGACGTCACGCTGGCGACACGCGCGCAGGACGCGCTGGAGCGAATCGAGGCCGGCGAGTCCTACGACGTCGTCTTCTGCGACCTGATGATGCCCGGCATGAGCGGGATGGACTTCTACTCCACCCTCATGAAGCGCTATCCGGAGCAGGCCCGCCGCGTCATCTTCCTCACTGGCGGTGCGGTGACACCCCAGGCCCGCGCCTTCCTCGAAACCGTCACCAGTCCCCACATCGAAAAGCCCTTCGCGGGACGCGAACTGCTGTCCTTGGTGCAGGAACGATTGGCCCGCGCCTGATCCGGGTCACTGTCCACCTGTGGAAGAATCGGACAGGCTCACTCACCGGCTGTCCTTCAATTCCCCAGCGACTTTCCGGGCCTCCCCACCCGGTGTCCAAGAAGGCCGCCACAAGCCCCCAGTTTCATTGAGCTCAAACGAATCCCTCCGAGGAAGAGCTCGGGATTCCTGAAGAATTTCCAGCATCCAGGCCGTCCGACGCGGGCTGGTACGCGGGTTGCTCCAGGACTGACGCGCCGCACCGAGGAGGCCTCTCGGAGCGGCGGAACCGGGTGAGCTCAAAGCAGTCGGAGGCTCGCCCGCCCCCTCGGTCTCCTGGAGGCAGCAGGCGTGACGTCGGACAGCAACAGGCAGGGCGGGATGCGCGCGGTGTGCGTGCGGTGGCTGGGCGCGGCGATGGTGGCCACGGCGGGCACGGCGTGCGCGGCGACTCCGGCTTCCGCGGCCCAGACGCGCGGCGCCCAGGCGTTCTCCGCGGACACGGTGGTGGAGCTGGCCCGGCAGAAGGCGGCGCGGCCGTATGAGGCGCCGGTGTCGACGTTGCCGGAGTCCTACAAGTCGCTCGACTACGACGCGTACCGGGACATCCGCTATCGCCCGGAGAAGGCGCGCTGGCGCGACGCGAAGCTGCCCTTCCAGGCGCAGTTCTTCCACCCGGGCCGCTCGTTCCAGTTCCCGGTGGTGATGCACGAGGTGGCCGAGGGCAAGGCCCGGCCGCTCGCCTTCTCCCCGGAGCTGTTCACCTACGGCCCGCTGGTGAAGCCCGGTCCGCTGAAGAAGGCGGAGGGCTTCGCGGGCATGCGCCTGTCGCACCCGCTCAACCGCGAGGACGTGTTCGACGAGCTGGTGGTGTTCCAGGGCGCCAGCTACTTCCGCGCGCTGGGCCGGGGCAGCCTGTATGGCCTGTCCGCGCGCGGGCTCGCCATCGACACCGCGACGTCGCGCCCCGAGGAGTTCCCCGACTTCAGGGAGCTGTGGCTGGAGAAGCCCTCGCCCGGCGCGGACCGCGTGGTGGTGCACGCGCTGATGGACAGCCCCAGCGTCACGGGCGCCTACCGCTTCACCATCATCCCCGGGGCGAACACGGTGATGGAGGTGGAGGCCACCGTCTTCGCGCGCAAGGCCGTGGCGGAGCTGGGCGTGGCGCCGCTGACGAGCATGTACCTGTTCGGCGAGAACGACCGCGGCGACTACGACGACTTCCGCCCGGAGGTGCACGACTCGGACGGCCTCTTCGTCTGGACGCGCGCCGGTGAGCAGCTCTGGCGCCCCCTGCAGAACCCCGAGCGCATCAACGTCTCCAGCTTCCAGGTGGAGAGCCCGCGCGCCTTCGGCGTCCTGCAGCGCGACACGACGTTCGCCCACTACGAGGACCTGGAGGCGCACTACGAGCGCCGGCCCTCCGCGTGGGTGGAGCCGGTGGGCGACTGGGGCCCGGGCGTGGTGCGGCTGGTGGAGCTGCCGACGCCGGACGAGACGAACGACAACATCGTCGCCTTCTGGGTGCCGAAGAAGACGCTGGGCCCCGGCGACTCGCTGAAGGTCGCGTACAAGCTGCACTGGGGCGCGCACTCGCCCTGGCCCGTGACGGGCTCCACGGTGGTCGCCACGCGCGTGGACGCGGGCGATTCGTGGAAGGGCGCCCGACTCAAGGACGCGCGCCCCATGCGCCGCTTCATCATCGACTTCGCGGCGCTGCCCGACTTCGCGGAGGACGACGTCCCGGTGGAGCTGGTCGTCAGCGCCTCCTCGGGCAAGGTCCTCCGCCCCATCGCCACGCGCCACACGCCCACCGGCGGCTGGCGCGCCACCTTCGAGCTGCACCCCACCACCCCCGTCCCCACCGAGCTGCGCGCGTTCCTCAAGCGCGGCCCGGAGACCCTCACCGAGACCTGGAGCTACCTGTGGATTCCGTGACGACACTGACCACCTGCCCTTCTGTCCCGACCACCGTGTGGGCCGGCCCGCGCGCTCGCGCGGCGCTCGACACCTTCTTCAAGGGCTTCGGCTTCACCGCCGAGGCGGACCTCTCCACGCTGGCCGCGTGGGTGCTGGACGGCTTCGGCGCGCACGGGGCCCAGCCCCAGGCGGCGGTGGCGCTGGCCCGCGCCCGGATGGAGACGTGGCTGTCGGGCGTGCTGGGCCTGGAGCACTCGGGTCCGGGGCTGCTGTCGCGGGGCCGTGCGGCCTTCGTGCTGTGCGACGGCGCGAGCCGGGGCGCGCGGCTGCTCACCCGTCCCGCGGCGCCGGAGGACTTCGTCCGGGCGGTGCGCGCGGCGGTGCCGGTGCCTGCGCCCGCGCAGGTCAGCTCGGTGATGCCCGAGCAGCAGCTGGTGCTCAACCCGTTCGGGGAGATGCTGCGCCGCTGGTGGCGTGGCGCCACGGCGGGCATGTCCACCTCGCCCTGAGGCGGGCCTGGGAGCCTCGCGATGCAAGCCCACTCGTTTTCGCCCGAGAGCGCCGGCTACCGGCGCGCCGGAGTGCTGGGACTGGCGGCCGTCACCACCGTGGTGGGGACGTGCGAGATGCACCGCCTGTTGAGCGCTCAGGGAACGTCGGTGCCGGAAGTGGTGCTGGTGGGGCTCTTCGCGCTGTGCTTCGGCTGGATTGCCCTGTCGTTCTTCACGGCGGTGGCGGGCTTCCTCCAATTGGCCCTCGCCTCGCGGATGCCCGGGCTGCGCTACCCCACGCCGGAGGAGGAGTCGCAGCCGCTGGTGTCGCGCACCTCGGTGGTGATGCCCATCCACAACGAGGACCCCGCGGCCGTCTTCGCCAACGTGCAGGCCACGTACGAGTCGGTGGCCACGACGGGGCACCTGGACGCGTTCGACTTCTACGTGCTGAGCGACTCCACGCGCGCCGAGTCGTGGGTGGCCGAGGAGCTGGCGTGGTCGGACCTGTGCCGCCGGGTGGGCGGACAGGGCCGCATCTTCTACCGGCGGCGCACGGACAACACAGGCAAGAAGGCCGGCAACCTGGGTGACTTCTGTGAGCGGTGGGGACGCCGCTACGACTTCACGGTGGTGCTGGACGCCGACAGCCTGATGGATGGCCGCACGCTGGTGAAGATGGCGCGGCTGATGGAGCTCAACCCGCGCGCGGGCATCCTCCAGGCGCCCCCCTTGAACGTGGGCCGCACCACGCTGTTCGCCCGGCTGCAGCAGTTCGCCGGCCGCGTGTACGGCCCCGTGGTGGCGGCGGGCGCGGCGGCGTGGCAGCTGGGCGAGTCCAACTACTGGGGCCACAACGCCATCCTCCGCACGGAGGCGTTCATCAACCACTGCGGCCTGCCGGTGCTCCCGGGCAAGCAGCCCTTCGGCGGCCACATCCTCAGCCACGACTTCGTCGAGGCGGCGCTGATGCGGCGCGCGGGCTACACGGTGTGGCTGGTGCCGGAATTGGGCGGCAGCTACGAGCAGCCCCCGCCGAACCTGCTGGCGTACGCGCAGCGAGACAGGCGCTGGTGCCAGGGCAACCTGCAGCACCTGAGCCTGGTGATGGCGGGGGGCTGGCATCCGCTCAGCCGCGGCCACTTCCTGATGGGCGTCATGTCGTACGCGGCCTCGCCCCTGTGGTTGTTGTTCCTGGTGTCGGGCCTGGTGGCCGCGCTGCACGACCGCTTCCTCCTGGACGTGTCCACACTGGAGTCCCCCGCGCTCGCGTTCGACGCGCCGGGCGCGCTGCGCCTGTTCGCCGTGTCGATGGGGATGCTGTTCGCGCCCAAGTTCCTGGGGCTGACGCTGGCGCTCTTCAAGAAGGGCGAGGCGGCCAGGATGGGCGGCCGGTGGAAGCTCATCCTCAGCGTGCTCGCGGAGAGCGTGCTCGCGTCGCTGTTGGCGCCGGTGATGATGCTGTTCCAGTCGCACTTCGTGTTCGGCACGCTGCTGGGCTACCGGGTGAACTGGTCCAGTCAGCAGCGCGAGGACGCGGACCTGCCCTGGTCCGAGGCGGCGCGGCGGCACGTGGCACACATGGCGGTGGGCGTGGCGATGGTGGCGGTGGCGGCGCTGGTGTCCACGGCGCTGGTGGCGTGGCTGATGCCGGTGGTCGTGGGACTCCTGCTCGCCGTGCCCCTCACGGTGCTGACGGCCCGCGCGTCGCTGGGGCTGTGGGCGGCGCGTCGGGGGCTGTTCCTGATGCCCGAGGAGACCGAGCCGCCCGAGGTGGTGGAGCGGGCGCAGGCCATCACCGAGGAGCACGGGGTGGAGCCGGTGCCTGACGCCATCGAGCGGGTGCTCACCGACGCGAAGACGCACGCGCTGCACCTGGCGCTGTTGGAGTCGCAGCCGGGGCTCGCGGAGACGACGACGCCGGCGGCGCTGGAGTCCGCACGGCGCAAGCTCCTGGGTGACAACGCCGAGCCCCTCTCCGCGCAGGAGAAGGTGGCGGCGCTGCTGGATGTCACCACGTTGAGCGAGGCCCGCGAGCAGCGGCTGACGCGCACGCTGTCGTGAGCTGGAGCGGGCACCCGCGTCGAAGCGGATGCCCGGGCTCCGGCGAGCCGTGTCAGTAACAGTCGCCGCAGTTCGAGGTGATGATGCTGCCGAGGTACATGCCTCCCGTCGGCGGATAGCAGTAGTAGCGCATCTGGTTGCCCCAGCGACCGAAGCACTCGTCGAGCGCCAGGCACTCCCAGACGGGGTAGCCCGTGTCGCCGGGGGCGCAGCCGTCATAGAGGGCCTGCTGCTGGTTCTCGGGGGCCACGTCCGCCGGTGCCTCTGCTTCGACGCCACCGCAGCCCACCGTGAAGAGACTCATCATCAGCGCTGCCGACACTCCGTGGACTCGCATGGACCACTCCAGTTGTGAGGGGGGGGTGAGACGGCACTGCGACGAACGGCGGCGAGAGACTCAGCCAGGTGTCCGAGCACTGTCCAGACGGCCAATCTGGACCCTGATGTGTCGCTCCAGACCCGTGACGACTCGCACAGGCGAGCGACTGCAATGTTTCACTTCAAGCGGCTCACGACCCACGAGGTGTCTTCACTCACGAAGCTCAGCCCCGTCCGCGAACAGGCCTTGGCCCCCTACTCGTCCGAGTCCCGCAGGATGCCCGCCGTCAGCGGCCACGGCAGGCCCTGCTCCGCGTTGCGGCGGACCTCGCGGTCCTCCAGCCTGCGAGTCATCAGCCCGCGCAGGTTGAAGCGCGCCGCCCGGGCCAGCGGTCCCGCGCGAGCCTTCAGCGCGCCCCGCGAGACCTTGCGCGAGGTGGTCAGCCCCACGAACACACGGTTCGCCGTGGTGCGCGCATCGAAGGCATGCAGTTGCTCGAAGCTCGCGCGCCAGGTCTGGAGCATGGCGGGATAGAGCGGATTGGGTGAGCGGTGCACGTTGCTCACCACCGCGCCCTCGGGCGTCAAGCGCGCGCGCACGGCCCGCAGGAACTCCCACGTCGCCAGGAGGCGAGGCACACCCCGGGGGCCAAAGGCATCCAGGAGGATGACGTCGTACGCGGGCCCGGGCGTCTCGATGTACCGCCTCCCCTCCGCCAGGTGCAGACGCAACTGGGCGTCCTCTCGCAGGCCGAAGTAGCGCCGGGCGATGTCGAGCACCTCGGCGTCACAGTCCACCGCGTCGATGTGGGCCTGGGGCAGCGCGGCGCGCAGGAACATCGGCAGAGAACCCGCGCCCACGCCCACCATGAGGATGCGCCGGGGCTGCGCCACGAAGGCCACGCCGGCCACCATGCCTTGCGTGTACTCGAGCTCCAATTGCAGCGGGAAGCCCTGCCCCGTGACGCTCTGATAGGCGCTGTCCCAGCCGAACTGGAGGTAGCGCCGGCCCTCCGTGTCCTGGCTGACGATGCAGCGGTAGGAGCCGGGCTGCCCCACGTACAGCACGGTGCGCGGGACGTTGAGCCAGCGGAAGACGCGAGACAGGGTGCGCCGGGTGCGTGCCGGGCGGGCCCCCGGCGACGTCAGGCCAAGCGAGGCCCCGGAGCGCGAGAGGACCCGCGTCCAGGGCGCCTGTCTCCACCAGGGACCTTTTGCGCGCGGCCAGGTCACGAGGTCAGGTCTATCACCTCCACGGGCGACGCTGGCGGACATGGCCTGCTAGGCGAAGAACCTGCGCAGCACGGCCACCATCGCCGCCACGTCGCTGGCGCACGCCATCTCCCGGATGGAGTGCATCGACAGCATGGGATTGCCCACATCCACCGTGCGGATGCCCAGCTGCCCGGCGGTGATGGGTCCAATCGTGCTGCCGCAGCCCAGGTCCGTGCGCGTCACGAAGTGCTGCGCCGTCACGCCCGCCTCGCGGCACAGCGCGGCGAAGTGCGCCCACGACTCGCCATCCGTCGCGTACGACTGATTCACGTTGGACTTGATGACCGGACCCAGGCCCATCTGCGGCTGGTGCTTGGGCTCGTGCAGCGAGGCGTAGTTGGGATGCACCGCGTGCGCCATGTCCGCGCTGACCAGGAAGGACTGGGCGATGGCGCGGTGGAACGCGTCGGGCTTGCCGTCCGAGTGCGCCAGGGTGATGCGCTCCAGCAGCGTGCGCAGGAAGGGGGACGCGGCGCCCTGCGCGCTGCGGCTGCCCACCTCCTCGTGGTCGAACAGGATGACGCCGCTGGTGGCCTCGCGCGAGGGCGGGGCCGTCAACAGCGCCGTCAGGCTCGAGTGGCAGCTGGCGAGGTTGTCCAGGCGCGCGGCATGGAGGAACTCGTCGTGCGCGCCCGAGCGCGTGGACGGCTGCAAATCATAGAGGCACAAGTCGTAGCCGAGGATGTCCGCGGGCTCGGCCTTCACCCCACCCTTCGCCAGCTCCTGCACGAGCAGCCCGCGCAGGTCCACCGCGCCGCCGCTCTCCAGCCCCAGCACCGGCACCATGTGCTCCTGGGCGTTGAGCTTCAGGCCGTCCGAGTTGACGGTGCGGTTGAGGTGGATGGCCAGGTTGGGCACGCGCAAGAGCGGCCGGCGGAAGTCCACCAGGTGGCCCTTGGGCTTGCCGCCCTCCATCACCACGACGCGGCCGGCGAGCGACAGGTCGCGGTCCGTCCACGTGTGCAAGAGGACGCCGCCGTAGATTTCGACGCCGAGCTGCTGGTAGCCGTTCTTCGACACCTGCGCGTTCGGCTTGAGCCGCAGGTTGGGCGAGTCCGTGTGCGAGCCGACCAGCCGGAAGCCCGAGCGGTCCACCGGCGCGGTGCCCAGCTGGAAGGCGGCGATGCTGGTGTCGCCCCGGGTGACGTAGACGCGCTCGCCCGGCTTCAGCGTCCAGGACTCGCGCTCGTCCAGCGCGCGATAGCCGGCCTTCTCCAGGCGGCGGGCCGTCTCGCGCACCGCGTGGTACGGCGTCGGCGAGGCGTCGATGTACGCGAGCAAGTCATTGGCCAGGGCATCGGTATCGGTCGGGCTCATGTCGGCCCGAAGCTAACCCCTGGAGGGCGTCGCGCCACGTCCGAATCACGCCACCCGGACGGGGGAGCGGACCCCGGGCTGTCCCGGGGGAACCACCACGGAGGCCGGCCGAGCCTTGGGCGCCGCGTCCAGGAACGTGCCCAGCAGCACCCAGCGCCGCGCCTCCCCTTCCGCGCCGCGCCGCGCCACCACCGGCGTCGTGTAGTGCCAGAAGGGCAGCCGGTACACGGTGAGCCCGCCCACGGTGCTCACCCGGGTCATCTCCGACAGGTGGTGGTCCTTCTCGTAGACCAGGTACTGGTGCTCCACGCCGGGCATGGTGAGGCTCAGGTGCATGTCCACGTAGCCGTCGCGGGCCTCGGCCTCCTCAGGGTGGTGGTCATTGTGCGGCCCGGAGTAGTCCCCAGGGCCGTAGCACAGCACCTGGATGCCCCAGTTGCGGCGCAGCACGCGGCCGCTGACGGCGGCGGCGAAGCCCGCGAAGGTGTCCGAGCGCAGCATCCCCGTCAGCCCCACCGCCTCCGCCGCCTTCCAGGAGCGCGAGCGCCGGTTCTCCAGGAGCGCCGTGCGCACCCGCACCGTCTTGGGCAGCAGCTCCATGTAGTTCATCGTCATCCCGGAGATGGAGTCCACGGGGATGGGGTCCTCCATCGGCACCACCAGGTCGCGCAGCGCCGCGTCGAGCGCGTCGCGGCACGCGGTGGCCTTCGCCACGTCCACCACGCCCTGCAGCGCGACGAAGCGCCGCGCGGGGTCCAGGAGCGCGCCCGACACCGCCTTGTCCTTGCCCTCCAGGATGCGGCGGCCCTTGGGGGTGAGCAGGTCTGCGAACTGGCTGGGGAATCGCTTCATGCCGCCCCGAATACGGCTTCACGCGCCCGTTGTCCTGCGGAATGCGCCCGGCGACCTGCCGGGTGCACCCGAGGACCCGCCGGGTTTCGACGCCATGCGTCACACATGGCGTCCTTGTGAAATTTCGCTGGGCGGAAACCTTTACCGGGCTCCTGCGATAACCTCCCAATCGTCGAACTCCGGAGACTCCCCCAGGCATGGATCCCATCCGCAGCCGCCCCCGCGTCGTCACCTCGAACCCCTCCACGTCGCTCCAGCCGCAGGCGGAGGCGCGTCCGACGGCGGCGCCCGCTCGGGCCAACGCGGTGGGGCACACGCAGCTGAGCACCTTCGAGACGAAGCTGGCGGCGCCGGCGCAGGCCGCGCAGCCCACGCCGGGCGCGTGGCGCGGCGGGCCGGACACCGAGGTGGGCAAGGCCGTGAAGGCCATCTGGGACCGGATGCAGACGATGCCGGGCGCGGACATCTCCATCAAGGGTGACACGCCCGCGTCGCTGCTGGGCCGCGCCATCCTGGACGGCAAGAAGGTCACCGACGAGCAGCTCATCGCGATGTCGAAGGTGACGTTGGATCAGCTCGCGACGGATCCGAAGGACCGCGAGAAGGTGCTGAAGAAGGTGCCGAACGCGCGCGAGCTGCCGGTGCACAAGTTCACGGTGGCGATGCTGTCCGCCGCCACGGGGATTGATCCGCAGAAGCTGTCCGAGGCCTGTCCGGACCTGGGCCTGACGGGTGCTCCGGGCACCCCGCTGCTGTTCGCGGCGGACGGCGCGGGCCTGCAGCGCTCCACGGCGCTGCACGACTTCACGGACTACCTGCGCGGCGCGGGCATCAAGGGCCTGAACAAGGCCGTGTGGGGCGTCGAGAACCGCATCCTGTCCGCCATCGTCTCCGCGGTGGGCGGCGGGCGGTACTGAAGCACCGGCCACGCGCTGAGCCTGGCACCTGGGCCGTGTTCCTCGAGGGGAACACGGCCCTTCGTGTTTCCGGGGTCCGGTGTCGCGGTGGAGCTCCGCGCGCTGATGACTGGAGCCAGTCCCCTGGTGACTGCAGTCATCGGCTGGGGGCTCGAGTGGAGAGCACCGCTTCAGTGAAGTCGCGGGGTTGCGAAGCCGGAAGGGCTGGCATCCGCGCTGCAATGAGGGAAAGCACGGGCGAGACGACGAACTCCTCGCCGCAGCGGTCCCCCATCGCTGTCCTGAAACAGGTGCTCTCATGGTCAAGCTCAAGGTCCCGTCGTTCTCCTCCCCGAAGCTGAACAAGAACCCGGCCGACTCGATCACCCCGCCGAAGAAGACGCCCTCTTCGGCCCCCACGCCGCAGGACACGAAGTTCCGCAACCCCACGAACTCGCCCGGGGCGTCGGACCCGAAGTTCCGCAACCCCACGAACTCGCCCGGGGCGTCGGACCCGAAGTTCCGCAACCCCACGAACTCGCCCGGGCCGATGCAGCGGCCGACGGATGGGTTCGAGGGCAAGAACCCCTTCGGCGGTCGGGGCGGCCGGGCGATGGATGCGCTCTCGAACATCTCGGGGGTCGCCGCGCCCGCGATGGAGACGCTCGCGAACGTGTCGGGTGCGGCGCTGCCGGCGATGCAGGCGCTCTCGCCCATGATGGCCGGCGGACTGCCCGGGATGCAGTCGCTCTCGCCCATGATGGCTGGCGGACTGCCCGGCGCGGCGCAGCTCTCCCCCATGATGGCCGGCGGACTTCCCGGCGCGGAGCAGCTCTCCCCCATGATGGCCGGCGGCCTGCCGGCGATGGACACCCTGTCGCCGATGCAGCAGGGCCTGCCCGCGATGGGGGGCTTCTCGCCGATGCAGCAGGGCCTGCCGGCGATGGACGCGCTCTCGCCGATGCAGCAGGGAGTGCCCGCGATGGGGGGCTTCTCGCCCATGCAGCAGGGCCTGCCGGCGATGGACACCCTCGCGCCGATGAACGCGCCGATGCCGAGGGGCCTGCCCTCGATGGACGGGCTCGCTCAGGGCCTCGGGCTGCCGACCGCGCCGCCGATGATGACGCCGAACATGCTGGAGGGGATGCGGGTGCCGTCGCTGCCGGGGCCGGCCGACTTCGCGCCGCACGGGCTGCCCTCGCCGATGCAGGATCTCGCTCCCGCCTTCCAGGAGCCGGTCAACCCCGCGCCGCGCGGGCTGCCCCCGCAGCTGCGGGACATGATTCCCGCCCGTGAGGCCACGCCTCGCGTCGCGCAGCAGGCCGCGGAGCCGGAGTCCTCGGGCATCCCGAGCGCCAATGACAAGCGTCCGGCCGGGGACAAGCGCTCGGCGGCGCAGATCGTCGACGACTCGCCGGCGCTGAAGAACCTGGGCCGTCAGAAGGACATCAAGTTCGACCAGCTCTGCAAGCAGACGGGCATCGACCCGAAGCTGGACCTGAAGGACGCGAAGCAGAACCCGGACGCGGTGTTCCGCCTGGCCAAGGTGCTGGAGTTCATCGACAGCGCGAAGGCGGCCAACGGTGGGGACCGCGACAGCAAGGTGAAGAATGGCAAGGGTGACGGCAACATCGAGGGCATCACCAAGGACGGGGATGCGCGCCACGGCACCGAGGCCGGCATGGTGAAGGACTTCGCCGAGAAGGGTTACTCGTTCCTGGGTGAGCAGAAGCTGCCGGAGACGAAGGACACGCACGTCAAGGCGGACGGCAGCAACAAGGACAACTTCCAGTGGGCCGCGGGTGAGGCGGGCAAGCACCTGTGGTTCCTGCCGGGAGTGAGCAACGTGCTGACGGGCATCGGCAACTCGGAGGGCGGCGTGAAGGGCGTGTTCGAGGGCGCGGCCAAGGGTGCCTTCAACACGGTGAAGGGCGCGGCCGAGGGTGTGCTCGGCGCCGTCACCACGGGCCGCATCAACCCGGCCTCGCTCATCCTGGGTGGCGCGGCGGGCGCGCTGGCCAACACGGAGGCCGCGCCGCAGCCGGTGAAGGACATCGCCAGCATGCTGTGAGCTTGAATTGAGTCGTGACGCGAGCGGGGGATCTGCTCGGTAGAGGGGCCCTCGGAGCGACCTTGCGGCGGCAGGGAAGCTCCGAGGGCCTTTCTATTTCTTGGCGCCGGGGCGTCAGGCGTCGGGAGTCGGCGAACCACCGGCGAGCTTCACACGAGCCGCCTCGAGTCGCTTCGCGCGGACCTTCCCCGCGACGCCGAGCAGACGCCGGTCACGCTCCCATCGCTCACGGGTAGGGACATCAACCTGTGCCCACAAGGGCTCGATGGACGTCAGCGCCCGATTCACCAGCGCCAGGCCACCGCCGAGCGCCACATGCGTTGAGGCCGCCGTCGGATCCGCCTGGGCAAGGCCCCGCATCATCACCGCGAGCGACAGCAACTCCTCGCGCACGGCCTCCGGCCAGCCACAGCGCCGCGCCAGTTGGATGAGCCAGCCGAGGAGCCCGAGTTGGACGTGGCAATCCTCCACGGTGCGGAACGGCTTCAAGTAGCGCGCATACCCGTCCCCCGGGAGCACCTCGTCCTTGGACACCGCGACGCCTTCGAGCCGCAGCTCGGCGTGGGGCACCTCGGGCACGAAGGGGAGCTCGGGCAGTTCGCTGACGACGATGCCAACGCGCTTCGCATCGACCGTCACCATGCGAAGCCGGTTGCGCCCCTGCTCATCCTGTCCCTCGGTCGCGACGACAAGCAGCACCTCCGCGCGAGTGCCCAGCGTGACGAAGGCCTTCTCCCCGGTGAGGGAGAAGCCCGACGCCGTGGTCTCGAGGCGCGTCTGGATGGCATTGGGATGGCCGCCCATGGGCTCGGTGGCGCAGAGCGCGACGGGCTTGTCCACGGGGAGCCCGGGGAACAGGAAGCGGAGGGCGGCCTGGTACCCGGAGGAGAACGCGTAACCGAGCCGGTCCGCGCGAAACCCACCCGCGAGAGCCAGGTCCGCGGGCTCGGGGAAGCGGGACACCAGCTCCACATGCCGGCGCCACCACGCCTCGATGGAATCGAGCGCGAAGGCTTCAGGCGGCTCGGTGAGCAGGAAGTTCAGGATGGCATTCACGGGGGCATCGTACGTCACTCCTGATTCAAGCCCCATTCAAGTCGGCCCCAGGTGCCGTAGGCTGAAGTAGCCCCCCTCCAGGCAGACGATGCAGCTCGCGCCATCCGTCCAAACCAGACCGAACGGACGTGAAGACATCCCCTTAATTGGACCTGAGTCGACTTTGTCCCAGGCAGTCACTCTTGGCGCTCACGAGGAGCCGTGCCTTGAACAAATCCACCAAACCTGCAACCATTCAGAAGCCATTGTACCCAAGGGGGTGGGCATGGTCTCCATACTCATATTGCTTGTGTGTGCCAGCATGTCGACTCCATCGACCCCGGAGGCGACTGCGACTACGCCGGCCCCAACCGAAACAACTCCCGATGCCCCAGCGAGCATGGGGCTTCCTCAAACCATCAAGCGCGTTGCCCCTGGCGTCGTCACGATCAAGACCTTCGATGCGCATGGAGACCCGCTTGGTCTGGGGAGCGGATTTCTTATCGAGGGCGGCAGAGTCGTTACCAATGCACATGTAGTCGAGAACGCTGCTCGCGCCGAAGTCTACGACTCGGAAGAGCAGCTCTTGGGCGTTACAGACTATGCAGAGAGCCTCAGCGCGCACGTTGACCTTGCTGTGCTTCCAGCAATGCCCCATCCTCCGACAACCCTGCGGCTTGCGACAAGTGAGCTCCTTATCGGGGAGAGCATCTTTGTCATCGGAGCTCCGCAGGGTCTCTCCAACACCGTTTCAACAGGCATCATCAGCGCCCTTCGAGGACACGAAGGGAAGCGCTGGATTCAAATCACGGCGCCGATCTCACAGGGTTCTAGCGGAGGCCCCGTTCTCAACCAGTCAGGAGAGGTCGTTGGCGTCAGCGTCGCGGTGCTCCGCGACGGGCAGAACTTGAATTTCGCGGTCCCCATCCGGGACGTCAAAGCGTTGATTGGGAGCCCACCCGGTCGCATCACCTTTACGGGGCCACGACCGCAAAATCAGCCCCAAGAGACTACTCTGCCAGCAAGTGAGCCACAGCCCCCACCCAAACCCAACTTCAACAAGCTACTCCTCGCCTCTCCTCGTATCGCATCCAATCAGACTCTCTCTGGGGAGCTCAACGAAGACGACACTGAGTTTGGCTCGGGGGGGCGGATGGAACTGTTCTCGGCGGAAGGCAAGAAGGGCGATGTCTACACGCTCATCTCAACAAGTGAATCATTCAGCCCAGCCATTGATGCGCTCATAGCCAACTCAAATGGTGCACCCGAAGGTATCGGCACCATGGACAGATCCGGTGAGCACCTCTCCCGAATCGTCATCCGGCTGAGAAACTCCGGCGTATTTGGAATTCTCGTATCCAAATCCACATCCAACCTGACGGGCAGCTATAAAATTGGCCTCTTCAAGGGCGAGGTCAGTCTCCTTGACGCGTCCAAGCGAATGTCTGCCAACCGCTGGCAACTCATCACAAAGGAATCGAAGTACTCGATCTACTTCGACAAGACCTCATTCCGCAAAATCACACAGACTCACCGTAGGGCGTGGGTGTGGTGGCAATATCACGGGTGGGAAAGCCACAGTAGCGGCCGTTACAATCATTACAAGTCACAACAAGAATTCGACTGTACTGAGCGAGCAACTCATCGTCTCAGCGATGCCTACTACGAAGACGAACAACTGATCGACTCGGATGAGCCTTCAAGCCGCTGGGTGCCATGGACACCGGGCAGCATAGGAGAATTTGTCGGAGAGACTGTCTGTGGGCTGTAGTCCCTGATTCCCCGCCCCTCAGCCAGCCGGGCTCCCCCCGAAGTGAAGCCCGGCACACCGCCGCCGGGCCTCATCGACGTCACCTCACCCCGCCAGGCGCTTGCGACCGCCGGCGGACTTCTTGCCCTTCGTCGACTTCGCTGTCTTCGACGTCTTGCCCTTCACGGGCTTCTTCGCCGAGCGAGTCTTCGACGCGGACTTCGTCCCCTTCTTCGCGCCGGCCTTCTTCTTCGCGGCCTTCTTCTTCGCGGGAGCGGGCTTCACCGGGGCGAGGATGGTCCCCCGGCACTTGGGCGAGCCACAGCGGCACACGTACAGCGCCTCGGACTCCGCATCCATCTCCGGGGTGCGCTCGTAGGCGTAGTCGTAGACCAGCTCCTCCCCGACGGCGATGTCGCGCAGGGCGAAGATGTAGATGCGCTTCTTGTCGATGAGCGCCTCGCAGTTCGGATCACACGAGTGGTTGATGTAGCGCGACTCGTTGTGAAGGGTGCCGGCGTCGAGCACCGTCTTGCTGTCCAGGTTGAACAGGAAGGTGTGGTGGCGACCCATCGCCTCGTCGTCGTAGCGGCGGTCGGCCTCCGCCTGGTTGATGCGCTCGCCGACGTACTCGATGAGGCGCTCTTCCTTGCGGATACGGCGCGTGGCGAACGCACCCGTGCCCTGGATGGACGACGGACGCAGCTCGAAGGGGAGAGGCTTGGAGGAAGGAACGAAATTGGGGGATGTCATGCGGAGTATGAGCGGCCCGGAGTTCACGTCGGCCGGGACGCTCCATCAACTGCCGGTGTAGCGTGCACCAGTCGGACTCTCGATGAAAGGCGCACGATGATGCGGTGGTGGCTCGTCCTGGGTGCTGTGAACGCGTTCCTGTCCGTGGCGGCGGGAGCTTTCGGGGCCCATGGCCTCAAGTCCCGGCTCTCCCCGGACCTGCTCGTCATCTTCGAGACCGGCGCGCGCTACCACATGTACCACGCGCTCGGCCTCATCGCCGTCGGACTGCTGGGCACCCTGCGCCCCGCGCCCCTGCTCAATGGTGCGGGCTGGGCCATGCTCGTGGGCATCCTCCTGTTCTCCGGAAGCCTCTACGCGCTCGCGCTCTCCGGCGTGCGCGCCCTGGGCGCCATCACCCCCCTGGGCGGCCTGGGCTTCCTCGCCGGCTGGGCCCTGCTCGCCGTCGCCGCCTGGCGCTCCACCCCCTGAGCCGCCCGAGTCATTCGCGAACCAGCGGCGGCATCGGGTACACCAGGTCCAGCTCCCGGTTGTTCCGGATGCCGCACGCCTCGCGCTGCACCATGAGGTTCCACCGCTGGAGCTCCGCCTCCTTGCGGACCTCCCGGTAGCGCGCATGGCGCGCCGCACGCGCCGCCCCCTGGGACGCCAACAGCTCCCGCTCCGCGAGGGCCAGCGCCGCGAGCGCCTTCTCCACCTTCTCGCCGGTGCGCCTGAGCGCGGACGCCTTCTCCTTCTGGAACTCGACCTCGACCGGCAACAACGCGTTGACGTTCTCGTTTCGGGCCATGCCCTCCCTCTAACCATCCGCGCGCCCCCCGGCAGCGCCGTCGATGAGCCGCGCTGAAGCGGCCCCTCAGCCCCGCTTGTCCCCACACCACGCGGGCGGCGAAGTGGCCCCTCTCCTGGTGGCGCGCCATCATCCCCTCCCCCACACCCACTCCCCGGCACCGCCATGCGCGCCCTCCTCCTCGCCCTCGTCGTCACCACGGCCTCGGCCCAGCAGCCCGCGAGCCCCACGCCCCCCAGGAGCTATGTGCTCCGACCCACGAGCGTCTTCGACGGCGTCACCGCGAAGCCCCACGCGGGCTGGGTGGTGGTCGTCACCGGTGAGCGCATCACCGCCGCCGGCCCCGCTGGCCAGGTCCAGGTCCCCGAGGGCGCCGAGGTGGTCGACCTCGCCGGCGCCACGCTCCTGCCCGGGCTCATCGAGGGCCACTCCCACCTCTTCCTCCACCCGTACAACGAGGCGAACTGGAACGACCAGGTGCTGAAGGAGGCCCTGGCCCTGCGCGTGGCCCGGGCCACCCAGCACGCGAAGGCGACGTTGCTCGCGGGCTTCACCACCGCGCGCGACTTGGGCACCGAGGGCGCGGGTGACGCGGACGTCGGCCTCAAGCAGGCCATCCAGCAGGGCATCATCCCCGGTCCCCGACTGCTCGTGGCCACGCGCGCGCTGGTGGCCAGCGGCACCTATGGCCCCAAGGGCTTCGCCCCCGAGTGGCACGTCCCCCAGGGCGCCGAGGAGGCCGACGGTGAGGACGCGCTGGTGCGCGCGGTGCGCGAACAGATGGGCCGGGGCGCGGACTGGGTGAAGGTCTACGGCGACTACCGCTGGGGCCCCGGGGGCGAGGCGCGCCCCACCTACTCGCTCGACGAGATGAAGCGCATCGTCGACACCGCGCGCGACGGCGGCCGCCCCGTCTCTGTGCACGCCAGCACGCCCGAGGGCATGCGCCGCGCGGTGCTCGCCGGCGCGGAGAGCATCGAGCACGGCGACGGCGGCACGACGGAGGTCTTCCGCCTCATGGCCCAGCGCGGCGTCTTCTTCTGCCCCACGCTCGCGGCCGGCGACGCGCTCTACCGCTACCACGGCTGGAAGAAGGGCGTGGACCCGGAGCCCGCCGCCATCCAGGCCAAGAAGGTCAGCTTCCGCGCGGCGCTCGCGGCCGGGGTCCCCATGTGCGTGGGCGGAGACTCGGGCGTCTTCGCGCATGGAGAGAACGCGCGCGAGCTGGAGCTGATGGTGGAGTACGGCATGACGCCCGCGCAGGTGCTCCAGGCGGCCACGTCCGGCAACGCGCGGATGCTGCACCGCGAGGACGCGCTCGGGCAGGTGAAGCCGGGGCTCCTCGCGGACCTGGTCGCCGTGGACGGAGAGCCCACGAAGGACATCTCCGCCGTGCGCCGCGTGCGCTGGGTGATGAAGGGCGGCGTGCCCTACCGGCGCTGAGTCGCGAGCCCCACGCTCGCAGGGTCCACGGCCACCGGCTCCGTCGCCACGGGGATGAAGTCCACCGGCGGCGCGGAGGTGCCCGGCGCAACGTTGCTCGCCGAGGCGCGGCGCCACGCATCGCGCACGAGCAGCACCGCCGCGGCCATCAACAGCCCGTTGCGCGCGAGCAGCAGCAGCGTCTGGGGGATGCCCAGCCCATACTTGTACGTGGGCCCCACGAAGACGCCTCGCGACAGGATGGCGGCCACCAGGACGAGCACCGCCACCGAGCGCGAGCCGGACAAGAGCGACAGCGCCGCGGCGCCCATGAGCCACGTGAGGAACTGGGGACTGAGCACCGGGTTCAGGATGATGAAGGCCACCAGCGGCCCCAGCGCCAGCCGGGCCAGGTCCTCCACCCGCTCCGGCATCTTGCGGCGCACCGACCACATGCCCAGCGCCGCCATGCCCAGCGAGCCCACCACCCACAGCCAGCGCGTCGTCACCCTCACGCCCTCGGCCACGGCGCCGTGCAGCTCGTACGCCGCGGGCGCGTGCACCCAGAGCACGCCCTTGACGAGCCCCAGGTGGTGCGCCGCCCACAGCAGCGATGCGCCGAGCGACTCCACCTGCAGGCCCCGGTCGACGTGGAACGACGCGAAGCCCCACCACGGCCACACGAAGCTCAGCGGCACCAACGGCGCCACGCCCAGCGTCAATCCCATCACCAGCTTGCCCAGCGTGCCGCGCTTCCAGCACACCGCCACCGCGAGCGGCACCAGCACCACGGGGTAGAGCTTCGTCACGATGCCCACCGCGAGCGCCAGGCCCGCGAGCCCGTCCCGCCGCCGCGCGAGCGCCACCAGCGCGCCCAGCGTCAACACCGCGGGGATGAGGTCATAGCGCTTGAGGTAGTAGAGCGCCGCCGCCCACGACGTCACCGAGTACGCCAGACACGGGACCACCGAGCGCCACTCCCGGCCCCAGCGCCGCGCGCCCTCGCGCAGGAGCGCCCACTTGATGAGCCCGTCCATGATGGCCAGCTGCAGGCCGAACATGGGGACGAACTCCCACTGCGTGGAGCGCAGCCACGCGGCCGGCACGAACCAGAGCAGCGCGTACGGCGGATACTCGAAGCGGAAGTCCTGGTTGGGCGTGGCCCCGGTGAGGAACGCGCGCGCCGTCCGGAAGTAGAGGTCCAGGTCACCGACGCGCGGCGAGAACGCATACACCACGAGCGGCGTCACGCCGACGAGGAGCGCGACCCAATGCCAGGGGCCAAGGCGAACACGGGAATCAGCGGGGAGCGGCGGAGTGGGGGCGGACACGCGAGCGCACTCTGTCCAATCCCGGCCATCCTTGTCGAGACATGCCGCCGCCCCGCTCGCCGGGCATCCGAGGAGGCAAGGCCCACCCGGGTTACGAACGCGCCACGGGCAGCGCCTTCACCAGCGTGAACAAACGCTCGACGTCGGCCCGGGCGCACAAGTCGGTCCCCTGGGACAGGAGCGCCGCGGTGCCGCAGGCGATGCCCCAGCGCAGGGCCTCCTCCAGGGACTGTCCCCGGGCGAGCGCCAGCGTCACCCCGGCCACGAAGCTGTCCCCGGCTCCGACGGAGCTGTGGGTTTCCACTGGAGGCGGCGAGGCGCGGAGCTGGACGTCGCGGGTGGTGAGCAGCGCGCCATCGGCGCCCATGGAGACGGCGAGCACCTGCGCGCGGCCCCGGGCGACCAACTCCCGGGCAGCCGAGGCCTGGGCGTCCAGGTGCTCCACCTGCATGCCCGTCAGCTCTCGCAGCTCGCGGCGGTTGGGCTTGGCCAGGAACACGCCCTCCTCCAGGGCGGCGGCGAGCGCCGTGCCGCTGGTGTCCACCACGCAGCGCACGCCGAGCTTCTTGGCGAGCCTGGCGACGCGCGCGTAGAAGTCCTCGGGGACGCCTTGGGGCAGGCTGCCGCTGGCGACGATGAAGGCGGCGCCCTGGGCCACCTCGCCCACGGCGTCGAGGCAGCGCTGCCATTCGCGCTCGGTGAGGACGGGGCCGGGGAGGATGAAGCGGTACTCGCGGGCGCTGTTGCCCTCGGCGACGGTGAAGCTCTCGCGGGTGGAGCCCTCCACGGGGATGGAGCGGCGCAGCAGGCCCTTCTCCTCCAGCAGCTCCTCGAGGAGCAGGCCCGTGGCGCCGCCGCGGGTGTAGACGGCGATGGACTCACCGCCGAGCTCGCGCACCACGCGGGCCACGTTGATGCCGCCGCCACCCGGGTCCCTGCGCACCGAGCCGCAGCGCAGCTTGTGCTCCGGGGTGACTTCCGGCACGGACGTCGCGACGTCGATGGCGGGGTTGAGCGTCAGCGTCACGATGTGCGCCATGGGCGGGGTCTCCATCCATCAGAAGTGGACGTCCCCACGGGGACGCATCGCGACAGAGTGCCCCAGCGGGCGCGTCGGGCGCCAGCGAAGCGTTGTCATGGGGTGAGAGGGGTGAGAGAAGCGACCCATGCCCGCATCACGGCGCCCCACGCGCGAGGAGCTCGACGCAGCCACGGGCAGCACCATGCCGGACCTCATCGGCCCGGGGTTGCGGGTGTTGTTCTGCGGCATCAATCCCAGCCTGTACTCGGTGGTGGTGGGGTACCACTTCGCGCGGCCGGGCAATCGCTTCTGGCCGACGATGCACCAGTCGGGCTTCACGCCCCGGCAGTTGCTGCCCTCGGAGCAGGGGGCGCTGTTGGGGTTCGGGTTGGGAATCACCAATGTCGTGGACCGGGCGACGGCGACGGCGGACCAGCTCGACGACTCGGAGCTGAGGACGGGCGCGAAGTCCCTGGAGGCCAAGGTCCGGCGGCATCGGCCGCGCTTCCTCGCGGTGCTGGGCGTGGGGGCGTACCGCACGGCCTTCGCGAGGCCCAAGGCGAAGCTCGGGCTCCAGCCGGAGACGCTCGGGAACACGCGCCTGTGGGTGCTGCCGAATCCCAGCGGACTCAATGCCCACTACCAGCTCCCCGACCTGGCCAGACTCTTCGCGCAGCTCCGCCACGCGGCGGATGAAGGCTGACGCACGTCGGAGCCCCTACTCGAGCAGCCCCGCCTCGCGCGCGAAGCGGGTGACCACGGGCTGAACGTGAGGGAAGGCCGCGGCGTTGCAGGCCAGGAGGCCGCGCAGGTTCTGCAGCTCCGCGGTGTTGTAGCGATACGGCGTGCCGCCCAGGTCCGTGAGGATTCCGCCGGCGGAGCGCAGCACCGCCTCCGGCGCGCAGTTGTCCCAGCGGTAGCTCTTGGAGCTGACATGCAGGTACAGGTCCGCGAGGGACTCCGCGAGCAGACCGCACTTGATGCCCACCGAGCCGGACTCCTGCTCGCGGGTGATGCCCAGCCGCGCCACCACCTGGTTCGTCAGCTTCGAACGATGCGAGCGCGACACCACCAGTCGCAATGCCGAGGGCTCCGCCACGTCCGACACCCGCAGGGCCCGGCGCGCGCCCGCCTCCTCCACGAAGCCGCCCTCCCCCACCACGCCCGAGTAGAGCTTGTCGCCCACCGGCCGATAGACGACGCCCAGCCGCGCCTCGCCGCCGATGGCCAGACCGATGTGGATGGCGAACTCACCGTTGCGATTGACGAACTCCTGGGTGCCATCGAGCGGGTCCACGAACCAGCAGCGCTCGAAGCGGGTCGCCACCGCGTCGTTCTCCGACTCCTCCGCCACCACGCCGTCCTTCGGGAAGGCCCTGTGCAGCGCGTCCACGATGAGCGCATTGGCGCGGGTGTCCGCCTCCGTGACGGGCCCCTGCCCGCCCGCCTTGTCCTCCACCGCGAAGGGCGTGGCGTAGACCTGGAGCAGCACGGCGCCTGCTTCACGGGCGATTCGACGGGCGGTTTCCAGCTCGGTGTCGAGGGAGGGCATGGTCCTCACAGTCTGCCCCCGTTGACGCATTCCGGGGAGCCCCAAGCGAAGGGGCATGGGGCGAACCGCCCCACGCGGGGCGAATTGCCCCATCGCCGGATGATGGCCCCCGAGGAGAGATGCTGGCGCGCCTTCTGCACTGCAGGAAGCGAACCGTGAGCCCATACGGGAACCCCCGAGGGCCAGCGCGAGGACGGGCCGAGATGATGAAGGGATTGATGATGGGGTTGATGCTGCTGTTCGGCGCGATGCTGGCCTATGGAGGCGGGCGCCTGCTGTACCGCGCGCATGCGAGCGAGCAGTGGCCGACCACCGAGGGCACCGTCGTCTCCTCGTCCGTGCAGACGATGCACGACCGGCGCAACACCCGCTTCCACCCCGAGGTGCGCTACGAGTACTCGGTGGGTGGCAGCCACTACACGTCCGACACCGTCTCCTTCGGCGGCAACGACACGGGCGCGCTGCCGGACGCGCAGCGGCTGACGCGCCGGTATGCCTCCGGCACGAAGATGGCTGTCCACTACGCGCCGGACGACCCGGCCATCGCGTGCGTCGAGTGCGGTGGCGCGGGCGTGTCCAGCTACGTGGTGATGTTCGGCGGGCTCGCCGTCGCCGGCATCGCGGGGACGAGCATGGTGGACATGGTCAGCTCCGACGTCCGCGAGCGTCGGCGCAACAAGGGCAAGCGGCTCGTCGGCTGAACCCGCGCCACGGCGGATCGGAGCTTGTCGACGACACCGGGAGGAATCCGTCGCGGACTCCCCCCGCCTGTCATCCCCGCCCGACGCGGGCGAGGTTCACAGCACCTTCGTCAGCACCAGGGTCTGGTTGCCGCTCATCCGGGGGAGCCCCTCGGGGGAACGGCACGCATCCAGGTCCGTGGCGGCGAAGGCGATGGTGTTGACGGCCTGCGCGCCCTCGAACTTCCCCGACAGCACCGTCCCCGACTGCACCACCACGAGCAACGGTCCGTCCACGCGCGCCGAAATCTGCGTCAGTCGGAACGTCGAGACCTCCCCCGTGTTCCAGACGACCTGCCCCGCAGGCACCGGCAGGATGCCCAGCAGGTCCGAGCAGCTATAGCCCTGCCGGATGCCATCCGTCCCGGACGTCCCGGACGTCACGCGCTCTCCCAAAACCGTGACGCAGTTGCTGAACACACTCTCACCATTGGTACGGACATCCTGAGGGGTGTCCCGCAGCGGCGGGGTGTAGCGGAGCTGGATACCCCCCACCGGACACGTCACCACCGCCAGCGTCAGGACCTCACGCGGCGAGGCCCCTCCCTCAACGCTCGGCTCCGCGGACACCTGGCCACTCACGAGCAACAGCGACATCATCAGACACGAAGCAATCTCACGCATGGCACACACCCTCTCATGACAGATGTCCCAGGGCTTCCCGGGTCCATCCGCATCGACGCAATCAGGAACAGCGCATGACAACAGGACACAAGACACACTCATCTCACCGCACCACGGACTGACAGCCATTGCTCCGCCAGGCAATCGCCAGCGGCGCTCTCCACAGACAGCAGCGTCCCCTTGAACGATGGACGTGCTGCCTCCCCCGGCGACTCAGAGCACCCGGGTCAACACGAGGGTCTGGGTGGCGCTCATGCCAGGGAGCCCCTCGGGACTGCGGCACGCATCGAGGTTCGTGGAGGAGAAGGTGACGTTCATGACCACCGTGGCCCCCTCGAACTTCCCTGACAGCACCGTCCCCGTCTGAACCAGCACGAACAAGGGCCCATCGGCCCGGACCGCCACCTGCGTCAGCCGAAACGTCGAGACCTCTCCCGTGTTCCAGGTGAGCTGATTCGTGACAGGGACAATCTCCAACAGGTCCGAACAGGAGGCGCCCCGCTTGACGAAGTCCGCCGCGCTCGACGTCGACCTGACGTCCTCGCCCAGGAGCGTGTAGCAGTTGCTGAACCCTCCCGCCCCCTGGATGCGTACGTCCTGAGGAGTGTCGCGCAGCGGCGGAGTATACGTGGTCTGGAACGCCCCCACGGGACAGGTCACCACCGCCAGCGGCAGGAACTCCTCCTGGGCGCGGGCCACCTCGCCTCGCGGCTCCGCCCACGACAGACTGCCCGCGAGCATCATCCATCCCATCAGACATGAAGCCATTCCGCGCATGTCACGTCTCCTTCTCAGCATCGTGAGCCGACCTGCCGACAGCACTCACAGCAGCCCCGTCAGAACGAGCGTCTGGGTTCCCTCCAGTCGAGCCAACCCTTCGGCGGACGAACAGGCCTCCAGGTCCGTCGAGAGAAAGGTGTACGTCCGGACGACCGTCGCCCCTTCGAACTTCCCGGACCGGACCGTCCCCATCTGCACGAAGACGAGCGAGAGCCCCTCGGTGCGCACTGTCACCTGGGTCTGCGCGATTTCGGAGACCTCCCCTGTGTTCCAGGTGAGGCGCGCGAGGACCGGGACAATGGCCAGCAAATCCAGACAGCTGTACCCAGGACGGAACGTCTCCGTCCGGTTGCTCGCCGAAGAAACCTGGGCCCCCAGCAATCCAATGCATCCACTGAGTTCCCCCGCCCCGCGGACCGTCACGTCTTGGGGTTCGTTTTTCAAGGACGGAGAGTACTCGCTGACCGTCGTCCCCAACGGACACGTCAACAACGTCAACGCGGGAAGGACTCCTTCGCCCGACGCGCCGAACGCCGGACCACTTCCAAGCATCGCCAGCCCCCACAGCCACGAAGCAAGTCCACGCATGTCCTCCACCTCCAGCGCCAGTTGCGCTCTCTTCGGGTCAAGGCCTTTCGCGCCAGACGCCCACGACACCAGACATCAAGCACGCGCGACACCGCCCACGCTCGCGCACCCAAAACAGACATCGCGCTTGTCCCAACAGACAATGGACGGTGTCGGGACATCCCGGCCTCCATCACGACGACGCACCGACGAACCCAGGACAAGGCCCGCGTCCCAGTCCGCCGCTCCACAGTGGTGACGAGCGCCGTGCACGCACCTCGCGCCCGTGTGAGGCTCGCCGCCCCGCACCCTCGCGCGGCCTGCGGAGGAGCCCCGCATGACTGGCCCCTCCGCCCCCACACGGCCCTCCGCCGATCCCGCCCTGGCCGCATGGGCGCGGCGCTCGCCCAGTTGCACCCCAGGTCCAGGTGCGTGAAACGGAATGCTTTACAGCACCTTCGTGAGCACCAGGGTCTGGTTGCCGCTCATCCTGGGAAGCCCTTCGGGGGAACGGCACGCATCCAGGTCCGTGGCGGCGAAGGCGATGGTGTTGACGGCCTGCGCGCCCTCGTACTTCCCCGACAACACCGTCCCCGACTGCACCACCACGAGCAACGGTCCGTCCACGCGCGCCGAAATCTGCGTCAGCCGGAACGTCGAGACCTCCCCCGTGTTCCAGACGAGCTGCCCCGCCGGCACCGGTACGATGCCCAGCAGGTCCGCGCAGCTGTAGCCCTGCCGGACGCCGTCCGTCCCAGTCGTCCCGGACGTCACGCGCTCTCCCAGCACCGTGACGCAGTTGCTGAACACACCCTCACCCTGGATACGGACATCCTGCGGAGTGTCCCGCAGCGGCGGGTTGTAGCGAATCTGGACGCCGCCTACCGGACACGTCACCACCGCCAGCGTCAAGACCTCACGCGACGAGGCCCCTCCCTCAACGCTCGGCTCCGCGGACACCTGGCCACTCACGAGCAACAGCGACATCATCAGGCACGAAGCAATCTCACGCATGTCACACACCCCTCCGATGACAGAGGTCCCAGGGCTTCCCGGTTCCATCCGCATCGACGCAATCAGGAACAGCGCCCAACAACAGGACTCAAGACACACTCATCTCACCGCGCTACGAACTGACAGCCATTGCTCCGCCAGGCAATCGCCGGCGGCACTCTCGACAGACAGCCTCGTCCCTTCGAACGATGGACGTGTGATGCCTCCGCCCCGCGACTCAGAGCACCCGGGTCAGCACGAGCGTCTGGGTGGCGCTCATTCCAGGGAGCCCCTCGGGACTGCGGCACGCATCGAGGTCCGTGGAGGTGAAGGTGACGTTCATGACCACCGTGGCTCCCTCGAACTTCCCCGACAGCACCGTCCCCGTCTGAACCAGCACCAGCAGGGGCCCATCCGCTCGCGCCGTCACCTGCGTCAGACGAAACGTCGAGACCTCTCCTGTGTTCCAGGTGAGCTGAATCGTCACCGGGAGGATCTCCAGCAGGTCCAAGCAGTCGTAGCCCGGCCTGACGAAGTCCGTGGCACTCGAAGACGATGACACCCGCTCCCCCAGGAGCGTGTAGCAGTTGCTGAACCCGCCCTCCCCCTGGATGCGTACGTCTTGAGGGGTATCCCGCAGCGGCGGCGTGAATGTGGTCCGAAAGGCCCCCACGGGACAGGTCACCACCGCCAGCGGCAGGAGTTCCTCCTGGGCGCGGCCCACCCCGCCTCGCGGCTCCGCCCACGACGGGCGCCCCAGGAGCATCACGAACCCCAGCAGACACGAAACCAGTCCACGCATGTCGGGCACCCTTGGATGTCGAATGTCCTCGGCCTCCTCGACGCCGATTCACCATCCGCACCGGCACAATCACTAACACCAAATCCCAAGAAGAAGCGAGCCCAGACAAGCCCCACCCATGAAACCAGACACCATCCTTGTCCCTTCCGACAATGGATCCGCCGGCGGCGTCAGGGCAGCGTCTGCCATTGTCCTTCCAGACAATGGACGCGGTGGACATCACCCCAGTCCACCACTCCACAAAGATGACGAGAGGGGTGCATGCGCCTCGGGCCTGTGTGAGGCTCGAAGCCCCGCGCCTCTCGCGCGGCCCGCAGAGGAGCCCCGAATGGCCGTCACCCTCCGTCCCGCGCAGCCCTCGGACGAGCCCGCCCTGGGCCGCATGGGCGCGGCGCTCGCCCAGCTCCACCACGACTTCGACAAACAGCGCTTCATGCTGCCCGACGACGTCGAGGCCGGTTACCGCTGGTGGCTGGGACGCGAGGCACGCAAGGCGGACGCGGTCGTCATCGTCGCGGAGATGGACGGCGAGGTGGTGGGCTACGCCTACGGCCGCGTGGAGCCCGTGGACTGGAACGCCCTGTTGGACCGCTCCGGCGGCTTCCACGACCTCTGGGTGGACGCCAAGGCACGCAAGGCGGGCGTGGGCGCCCAGCTCGCCGAGGAGCTGATGCGCCGGCTCACCGCCCTGGGCGTGCCGCGCGTCGTGCTGCACACCGCCGCGAAGAACGAGGCCGCCCAGCGCATGTTCGCCCGCCTGGGCTGGCGCCCCACCATGGTGGAGATGACCCGCGAGGCCACCAAGCCCTGAGCCCGGCTCACCTCACAGGTCGATGATGCCCCGGCGCATCGCCACCACCACGGCGTGCGTCCTGTCCCGCGCGGAGAGCTTCGTCAGCACGTTCTTCATGTGCGTCTTGACGGTCTCCTCGGAGATGCCCATCTGCGCGGCGACCTCCTTGTTCGCGTTGCCCGCGGCCACGCGGCTCAGGACCTCCCGCTCGCGCGCCGTCAGCTCGTCATCCGCCACGTGCTCCGCCAGCTCCGCCGCGATGTCCGCGGCGATGCGGCGACGGCCCGCATGCACGCCGCGGATGGTCTCCACCAGCTCCTTGCGCAGCATGCTCTTGAGCAGGTAGCCGGACGCTCCCGCCTTGATGGCGCGCAGCGCCTGCGCGTCCCCCTTGTACGTCGTCAGCACGATGATGCGCGCCGTGGGGAACTCCGCGCGGATGGCGGTGATGGCGTCGATGCCGTTCATCCCTGGCATCTGCACGTCCATCAGCGTGATGTCCGGCGTGTGCGTCCGGTACGCCCGCAGCGCCTGCTCGCCCGTCTCCGCCTCCGCCACGAGCGTCATGTCCGGCTGACCGGCAATCATCCCGCACAGCCCTTCACGCAACATCGGATGGTCGTCGACCACCAGGATGCGGATGTTCGCGTCCTTCGAAGTCATGCGTCGCAAGGTACCCCCGTCGTCGCCCCGTGAAAAGACTCACATCCACGAGTCAGCCCATCGACCCGGCGCATCCCCCATTCGGGTGATGCCGACACGGACCTCCCCGTGTTTCATGACAATGACTGAAATCAAATCCCTGACACCCCCGAAGTCCCCCGAGACGCCCCATGCCCAACGCCTCCCCCACGCCCGGCAAGAGCCTGCTCACCCCGGACAACCACGCGCTCATCCTGGTGGACCACCAGTCCCAGATGGCCTTCGCCACGCACAGCATCGAGCTGCCGCTGTTGCGCAACAACACCGCGCTCCTCTGCAAGGCCGCCGCGGGCTTTCGCGTCCCCACGCTGCTCACCACCGTCGCGGAGAAGAGCTTCTCGGGCCCCCTGTTCCCCGAAATCAAGGAGGTCTTCCCCGAGGCGAAGGTCATCGACCGCACCACGATGAACTGCTGGGAGGACCCGAACGTCACCGACCAGGTCAACCGCTTCGACAAGGCGCGCGTCGTGTTCGCCGGCCTCTGGACGGGCGTGTGCATCGTCGGCCCCGTGCTGTCCGCCATCGACCAGGGCTTCCAGGTGTATGTCATCACCGACGCCAGCGGTGACGTGTCCCAGGAGGCGCACGAGCGCGCCGTGCAGCGCATGGTGCAGGCCGGCGCCATCCCCATGACCAGCCTCCAGTACCTGCTGGAGCTGCAGCGCGACTGGGCGCGCGGCGCCACCTACGCCATGACCACGGGCGTCGCGGTCGCCCACGGCGGTGGCTACGGCCTGGGCGTGCAGTACGCCAAGAGCATGTTCAACGCCTCCGAGGGCGGCGGTCACTGACGTCCGCCGCGCCCTTCGTACCCCCGGCGGTGGACTCGAAAACCCCACTCGAGCGCTCCGCCGGGCCGTCGTCCCGCCTCCCCCTCAGCACGAGCTCCCCCTCATGGCCGACCTGATTGTCCGCAACGCCCGCGTCACCACCCTGGACCGGGACTTCCCCCAGGCCCAAGCCCTGGCCGTCACCCACGGTGTCGTGGAGGCCGTGGGAGACGAGCGAGACATCATGGCGCTCGCGACCACCTTCACCCGGGTCATCGACGCGGGCGGGCGCAGGCTCGTCCCCGGGCTCAATGACAGCCACATCCACCTGATTCGCGGCGGGCTCAACTACAACCTGGAGCTGCGTTGGGACGGCGTGCGCTCGCTGGCGGACGCCATGGCGATGCTGCGCGAGCAGGCGGCCCGCACGCCCGCGCCCCAGTGGGTCCGCGTGGTGGGCGGCTTCAGCGAGCACCAGTTCGTCGAGAAGCGCCTGCCCACGCTCGCCGAGCTCAACGCCGCGGCTCCCGAGACACCGGTCTTCATCCTCCACCTGTACGACCGCGCCCTGCTCAACGGCGCCGCCCTGCGCGCGGTGGGCTACGGCAAGGACACGCCCGAGCCGCCCGGGGGCCGCATCGAGCGCGACGCGCGCGGCAACCCCACCGGCCTGCTGCTGGCCAGCCCCAACGCCCTCATCCTCTACGCCACGCTCGCGCTGGGCCCCAAGCTGCCGCCGGAGTACCAGCTCAACTCCACGCGCCACTTCATGCGCGAGCTCAACCGGCTGGGCGTCACCTCCGTCATCGACGCGGGCGGCGGCTTCCAGAACTACCCGGAGGACTACGACATCATCCAGAAGCTGCACGCCGACGGTGAGCTGACGGTGCGCATCGCCTACAACCTCTTCACCCAGAAGAAGGGCTCCGAGCAGGCGGACTTCGAGCGCTGGACGGGCATGCTCTCGCCCCGTCAGGGCGACGACATGATGCGCCACAACGGCGCGGGCGAGATGCTGGTGTTCTCCGCGGCGGACTTCGAGGACTTCCGCATGCCCCGCCCGGAGCTGCCCGCGGGCATGGAGGGCGAGCTGGAGTCCGTCGTCCACCTGCTCGCCAGGAAGCGCTGGCCCTTCCGCATCCACGCCACCTACGACGAGAGCATCAGCCGGGTGCTGGACGTCTACGAGAAGGTGAACCGGGAGGTGCCGCTGGACGGCCTGCACTGGTTCATCGACCACGCGGAGACCATCTCCGAGCGCAACATCGAGCGGGTGCGCGCGCTCAGCGGCGGCATCGCCGTGCAGCACCGCATGGTCTACCAGGGCGAGTACTTCCAGGAGCGCTACGGTCAGGACGCCCTCGGCCGCACGCCCCCCGTCCGGAAGATGCTGGAGCTGGGCGTGCCGGTGGGCGCGGGCACGGACGCCACGCGCGTGGCCAGCTACAACCCCTGGGTGGCGCTGTACTGGCTCGTCACGGGCCGCACGCTGGGCGGCCTGTCCATGTACGGCGAGGACAACCTGCTCGAGCGCGAGGAGGCCCTGCGCCTGTGGACGCACGGCAGCGCGTGGTTCTCCCACGAGCAGGAGAAGAAGGGGCTGCTCAAGCGGGGCTACCTCGCGGACTTCACCGTGCTGTCCTCGGACTACTTCCAGGTGCCCGAGGAGTCCATCCAGCACATCACCAGCGTGCTGACGGTGGTGGGCGGCCGGGTGGTGCACGGCACGGGGGACTTCGAGCCGCTGGCGCCCGAGCTGCCCCGGCCCATGCCGGACTGGTCCCCGGTGAACCGCTTCGGCGGCTACCAGGGCGGCACGCTGGCCCAGGCCCGCGAGGCCTTCGCCAAGGTGTCACACGGCCACGGCGACGCCTGCGCCGTGCACGGGCATGGGAGGACGCACGCGTCGCGCCACGAGGTTCCCACCTCCGACGCGACGGGTTTCTGGGGAGCGCTGGGGTGCCTCTGTTATGCCTTCTGAAGCGAATGTCGCGGTGAGCCCCGCGCCCGTGGCCCAGGAGGTGGGGGCCCTGGCGCCCTTGCGTCACGCCACGTTCCGCACGCTGTGGCTCGCGGTGCTGGCCAGCCACATCGGCACCTGGGTGCACGACGTGGCCGCGGCGTGGTTCATGTCGGAGCGCACCGGCTCGCCGCTGATGGTCGCGGCGGTGCAGTCGGCGACGACGCTGCCCGTCGTCGTCTTCGCGCTGGTGGCGGGCACGCTGGCGGACATCGTCGACCGGCGGCGCTACCTCATCACCATCCAGGTGTGGATGCTGGTCATGGCCACGCTGCTCGCGTGGGTCTCCATGGCGGGCGAGCTGACGGAGTGGACGCTGCTGGGGCTGACGTTCGCCCTGGGCATGGGCGCGGCCATGGCCATGCCGGCGCAGGCGGCCACCACCGCGGAGCTGGTCCCCAGGCCCCTGCTCGCGCCCGCCGTGGCGCTGAGCTCCATCGGGATGAACATCGCGCGCTCGGTGGGCCCCGCGCTGGGAGGACTCATCGTCGCGCGCTTCGGCGCGGGGTGGGCCTTCTCGGTGGACGCCGTCTCCTATCTGGGCGTGCTGCTGGCGCTCGTGTCCTGGCGGCGGGCGAAGGCGGAGTCCACGCTCCCATCGGAGCCCTTCGGCACCGCGCTGCGCGGAGGGCTGCGGTACGCGGCGCGCTCGGGCGACCTGCGCTCGGTGCTGCTCAAGTCCGCCTGCTTCTATGGCTTCGCCAGCGCGCTGCCCGCGCAGCTCGCCATCGTCGTGCGCAAGGAGCTGGGCGCGGGCGCGGGGACGTATGGACTGCTGCTCACGTGCATCGGCGCGGGCGCGGTGGCGGGCGCCGTCGTGCTGCCCCGCCTGCGGGCGCGGTGGGGCGTGGACCGGTTGGTGCTGGGGGCGACGCTGCTCTACGCGCTCACCATGGTGACGGTGGCCTTCGTGCGCAGCATGCCGGTGCTGGGCGTGGCCATGGTGGCCAACGGACTGGCGTGGATCAGCGTGCTGTCCTCGCTCCAGACGGCCACGCACCTGTCGGTGCCCACCTGGGTTCGCGCCCGCGCGCTGTCGCTCTACATCGTCGTGTTCTCCGCGGGCATGGCCGGCGGTGGCCTGGTGTGGGGCTCGGTGGCCCAGCGCTTCGGCGTGCCCGTGTCGCTGACGGTGGCGGCGGGCGCGGCGGTGCTCGCGGGCTTCTTCTCGCTGCGCTTCCGACTGGGCCAGGCCATGGCTCGCAACACCGCGCCGTCCGCCCACTGGCCCACGCCCGAGGTCTCCGAGGACGTCGAGAAGGACCAGGGTCCGGTCCTCGTGACGGTGGAGTACCGCATCGCCCCCACGGGGCGCGCGGCGTTCCTCCCCCTGGTGCACCAGCTGGGCGACACGCGACGGCGCGACGGCGCGGTGCAGTGGGGCGTCATGGAGGACACGGCGGAGCCCGGGCGGTTCCTCGAGTACTTCGTGCTCGGCTCCTGGATGGAGCACCTGCGCCAGCACGAGCGCGTCACCCACGAGGAGAAGGCGCTGCAGGAGCAGCTGCGCGCGCTGCACCAGGGCCCCCTGCCCCCCGTGGTCCATCACTACGTCGGCGCCGCGCCGACGCTCCCCCGCCTCACCCCCTTGGAGAACGACGCGTGAACTGGAAACTGTGTGTGGGACTGCTGCTGGGCCTGGGCATCGGCTTCGGCTGTCGCTGGCTGGGGGTGCCCGTGCCCGCGCCGCCAGCGCTCGTCGGCGCGCTGCTCGTCGTCACCATGACGACGGGCTACACGCTCACGGACCGGCTGCTCGCCTCGCGCCCGTCACGCAATCACATCCACTGCGGCGGGCCCACCGGGGAGACCCAGGAGAGCAGGTCATGACCCTGGCCCTGGTCGGCGTCGCCCTGGCGCTGCTCATCGGCGCCGGCTGCCGCCTGCTCGACATCCCCCTGCCCGCGCCCCCGAAGCTCCAGGGCGCCCTGCTCGTGGTGGCCATGACGGTGGGGTTCCTCCTGGGGGAGCGGCTGCTGGGCTGAGCCCTCCCGCCTGTATCAATCACACCGGGGGAGCGGGCCGGGCCCCACCTCCCGGCAGGGAGAAACAACGCTTCTCTTCCGGGGGGCCGCGGAACAGGATGTCGGAGGATGTCTTCGCGCGTTGCCCTCCGCCCCCGATGTGACCGCTGCTATCTCCCGTCGCACCTGTGTCTGTGCGCGGAGATTCCCCGCGTGCAGACACGCACGCGGTTCCTGCTGGTGCAGCACGCGCTGGAGATCCGCAAGAAGAGCAACACCGGCCGGGTGGCCGCGCTCGCCCTCACCAACGCCACCCTGCTCACCCACGGCTCGCCCGCCGACGTCCTGGACAGCTCCCTGTTCGCCGAGCCCGGCACGTGGTTGCTCTTCCCGGACGGGCCCGAGCTCCCCGAGGACACCCCGCCCCCCAGGCAGGTGGTGGTCCTGGATGGCAGCTGGTCCCAGGCGCGGCGGATGAGCCAGCGGCTCCCCACGCTGCGACTGCTCCCCCGGCTCGTGCTGCCACCGCCGCCCCCCGGGATGCTCCACCTGCGCGAGCCGAGCCACCCGGCGGGCATGTCCACCCTGGACGCGATTGCCCGCGCGGTGGAGCTGCTGGAGGGGCCCCAGACGGCGGCCCCCCTGGCGCGCCTCGCCCAGCTGCGCGTCCAGCGCATCGCCGAGTGCGGCTCGCTCAACCGCGAGGCGATGGGCCCCGGCCGCTGAGTCACGGCTTCGGGATGAGCACCATGTCCTCGTCCTGCTCCAACTGGTAGGTGCCGTCCGGACGCAGGCAGGCCTCCGCGTGCAGGCGCAGCTTCCGGTCCATCTCCCGCGACGCCTCCGGCCCCATCGCCGCCAGCTGCTCGGCCGTGAAGCACCCCTCCAGCACGAAGAAGCGGCAGAGGGTGAACATCTCCTCGAAGGTGCGCGCGGTGAAGCCGCTCATCGCCGGGAGGACCTCGTGCGAGAGCGACATGCGCCCCAGCGTGTCCAGGAGCAGCTGGCCGAAGTTCAGCGTGTCGGCGAAGTCGCGGCACAGCTCGAACGTGGGCCCGCGCCCCGCCGCCATGATGATGAGGGCGTGGCCTCCGGGACGCACGAACGACAGGAGCCGGTCGATGAAGCCCGGCCAGTCCGAGGGCGGCACGTGGTACAGGACGTGGGAGCACAGGACCAGGTCGAAGCGCTCGGACGAATCGAACCGCTCGAAGGGCTCGATGAGCACCTTCGCCTTCTCCAGTCGCAGCCCCGCCACCTGCTCCGGGTTGGGCTCGAGCAACGTCAGCGAGTTGAAGCGCGGCGCCAGCGCCTGGGCCACCTTGCCGGAGCCCGCGCCCACGTCCAGCAGCGACGGCGCCTGGGACAGGCCTGGCGACAAGCGCTCCTCGACGAGCCGCGCGATGTTCTCTGGATGGCGCGCGGTGGATGCGAGCAGACGGAACGCGGTGGCGTACTCCCGCGGGGACAGCGTGATTCCCATCGTCAGACCCCCAGCTCCAGTTGAACGGCCCCTCCCCGAGGGAAGGTGCCCCGAGCGTACAGCGACGACGCCCGCGAGGCACCGCGCGCCGCTCACATCCCCAGTCGGCGCACCAGCGCCTGTGGCACCGGATAGACGGCCTCCCGGGGCAACAGCCGCGTGGCCTGCTCCGCGCGCCCCTCGTCCAGGTGCTTGCGCACCTTGTGCACCAGCGGCGTCACGTCGGTGATGGAGACCACCCAGTCCTCCACGTAGCGCTGGATGATGCCGCGCCCCAGCCCCACCTGGATGCTGTCGTGCGGCAGCCCCGCGCCGCGCAGCGAACGCTCCGGATCCCACTGGATGTGGACCGGCGCCGCCTCGAAGGCCTTCCTCCAGGCCTCCGGTGAGCCGTGGGCGCCAGGCTCGTACGCGGTGAGCACGCCCGCCGCCAGCGCCGCCTCCCACCCCGCTCGATGGATGCGCACCGCCAGGGTCCGCTCCTGCCCGCTCTTGCGCCCCCAGTTGGAGCGGTGCATCAGCCACAGGAAGCTGGGCTTGATCCAGGTCATCCGCCCCACGGAGAACGGCGGCCCGAAGCGCTGCGTCGCCACCGCCACGTCCGCGATGGCGTCCGGATAGGCCTGATACATCACGATGGACCCACGGTCGAAGTCCGCGCGGACCTCCCGTCGCGCGCTCATGACATGAACCTCCACCCACATCCTCGTCTCATGACGCGCACCGTAACAGCTTCGCGTCCTTTCATTCCCTGAGAATCCCAGACATGGATGACCCTGTCCTGGAGTCCCAGTCGAGCGGAGGCTGGAGTACGCGCGTCTGGGTCCGCCGGGCACCGGGTGCACCCAACATCACGCAACGGACGGTGCCACGCGAAGAGGTGTTCAGGAAAGGCAAACTCCCGGGGGGAGGGAGAGGGCACGCCCGGTGTCTCGCGATAGATTGCTATGGGGTTGCCGGTAGCGGTTTGTCATCGAAATTGCAATTGCATCAGACTGGCGACTTCATCTCTCGCTGGGGGGTAGTGCATGTTTGTGAAACGGGGACGCGGTGTCCTGGGTGCCACGCTGTTGAGCCTGACACTGAGCGCCTGCACCGATGCCGACACACCGAAGGGCCTGAACGACGACGACGCCACCCAGGCAGCAGCGGCCCGCGCCCAGGGCCATGAAGTCATCTCCGCGGACCCGGACCAGGTCCCCACCTTCCTCCGGGGCAAGTTCGGTGAGGTGCCCACCGGCAAGCTCGCCCTCAAGGGGCTGCAGACGAGCTCCCTCGCGCCGGTGCTCGCCCGGGTGGCGCCGCTCTTCAAGCTCGACACCGAGCAGCTCTTCTTGAAGAAGGCCTACGTGGGCTTCGACGGTGACACGCACTACCGCTTCGGCGTGCGCTACCACGGCGTGGAGGTCATGGGCGCGGAGCTGCGGCTGCACGCGCGCGACGGCCAGGTCTTCGCCATCAACGGCAACGCGCGCGGAGGCCTGTCCGCCATCCAGAGCGACCCCATCGGCGTCGACCTGGCGAAGGCCAACGCCCTGGCGGACAAGGGCTCGGCGCCGGGCCTCGTCGTCGGCAAGGAGCCCGCGCTCGTCTACTGGAGGGAGCAGGACCAGCTCATCCTCTCCTGGCGGGTGCTGGTGACGGGCGCGAAGCAGGACGGCACGCCCGTGAAGGAGTCGGTGCTCGTCAACGCGCGCTCCGGCGAGGTGTTCGAGCGCTTCAACCACATCCACTCCGCGCTCGACCGCATCGTCCACGACGGCCAGGGCACCAGCAACCTGCCGGGGGCGGTGGCGCGCAGGGAGGGAGACCCGCCGCACGCGGACGCTGTCGTCAACGCGGCGTACGACAACACGGGCGCCGTCTGGCGATGCTACCAGGAGCTGTTCGGCCGCGACTCGTATGACAACGCGGGCGCCACGCTCAGCTCCACCGTCCACCACCGCGTCAACTACGTGAACGCGTACTGGGACGGCGAGCAGATGGTCTTCGGCGACGGAGACGGCACCACCGCCATCAACCTGGCCTACGGCCTGGACGTCATCGCCCACGAGCTGACACACGCGGTGACGGAGAAGGAGTCGGACCTCATCTACTCGGGTGAGTCCGGCGGCCTCAACGAGTCCATCTCCGACATCTTCGGCGCCGTCTGCGAGTGGCACAGCGAGGGCAGGGTCATCAACGAGGGCACCTACCTGGTGGGCGAGGACGTGTGGACGCCCGGAACCGCCGGCGATGCGCTGCGCTACATGAACAACCCCACCCAGGATGGGGACTCGCTGGACGACTACCACAACTACAGCAACGGCGTGGATGTCCACTACAGCTCCGGCATCTCCAACCTGGCCTTCTACCTGCTGGCCCAGGGTGGCACCCACCCGCGCTTCCCGACGCGGCCGGCGGTGACGGGCATCGGCATCGAGATGGCGGGCCGCATCTTCTACAAAGCCAACATGGACCTGCTGCAGGCCGACTCCAACTTCGACGCCGCCAGGGTCGCCACGGGGCAGGCCGCCGTCGACCTGGGCTATGACGCGTCCGTCGTCGCCTCCGTCGCCGCGGCCTGGAAGGCCGTCAACGTGGGCGTGGTGTTCGAGCCGACCGACCCCTTCGAGCTCGAGCGCAACGTGCCCGTCGTCCTCTCCGGCGCGACGAGCGGCACCAAGGCGTACGGCTGGGCGGAGATTCCCGAGGGCGCCACCAACCTGCGCTTCACCATGTCCGGCACCACGGGTGACCCGGACCTCTACATCCGCCAGGGCAACTACCCCACGACGGGCCTCTATGATTGCCGTCCCTACCGCTCCGGTGCCAACGAGGAGTGCGTCTTCCCGACTCCCACCGCCGGCAAGTGGTACGCCATGGTCAACGCCTATACCGCCTACACCGACGCCTCCCTGGTGATGAAGTTCGACGGCGGCTTCTTCCCGCTCGAGCCCAACGTGGTGGTGAGCGGACTGTCCGGCCCCGCCAATGGCAGCCATGGCTACATCGTGCAGGTGCCGGCGCGTCCGAACGGCAAGCCGCGCAGCGTCACCGTGCAACTGCTCGGCGGCACCGGCAACGCGGACCTCTACGTGCGCATGGGTGCCATCCCCAACCATTACGAGTACGACTGCCGCGGCATGAAGGAGACCAACGCGGAGAAGTGCGTCATCCCGCAGGTCACCTCCGGCAAGCTCTATGTCTGGGTCGTCGGCGCGAGGGGCGGCTATCAGAACACCGCCATCCTCGTGTCCTATCCTCCCTGAGACGTGACACCCGCCCTCGCGGCCTCCTCCTCCGCCCGGCCCCTCGGGCGGAGGGGACGGCCGCGCGGGGCCCGGCGTGCGTCCGCGCCCGGAGCTGGTCTACGCTGCCGGGGCCATGCTCACGCTGAACGACAGGGTTGGCTTGTCCCCCGAGGCGCGCTCGGCGCTGGAGCGTGAGCTCGCCCCGCTCACCCTGCTCCAGGACGTGGTGCGCTGGGGCTTCGCCAGCACGCCGCCGCGCGACGTGGCGGAGGTGGTGGTCCAGGACGAGTTCACCCACGACGTGGTGCTGCCCTGGAAGGACGGGGGCTACCTCGTCTTCGACACCACCTGACTGGGCGGTGTGAATGCGGTCTCCGTGTGGGACCGTCGACCCAGCGCCGATGAGCTCCTGGACGCCCGGCTCGAGGCGGGCTGGACGCCCACGCCCACGAGCACCGTCGACGGGGACGTCATCCTGGGACACGCCGCGTGCAGGGTGCCGCCCGGCAAGGGCCCGGCGACACCCTGAGCGTGCGCCCTCGACTACTTGCCCTTCTCCTTCACCCACGAGTCCTTCAGGGACACGGTGCGGTTGAAGACGGGCTTGCCGGGCTGCGAGTCCTTCGGGTCCGCGAAGAAGTAGCCCAGCCGCTCGAACTGGAAGCGCGACTCCGGCGCCGCGTTGGCGAGCAGCGGCTCCACGCGCGCCTGTCGCAGCACCTCCAGGCTGTGCGGGTTCAGGAACGTCGTGAAGTCCGTCGCGTCGTCCGAGTCCGGGCTCTCCACGGAGAAGAGCCGGTCATACAGCCGCACCTCCGCGGTGGGCGCGTTGCCCGGCACCCAGTGCAGCGTGCCCTTCACCTTGCGGCCATCCGGCGAGTCCCCGCCGCGCGTGGCCGGGTCATAGGTGCAGCGCAGCTCCACCACCTTGCCGTCCGCGTCCTTGATGACCTCCTTGCAGGTGATGAAGTACGCCGAGCGCAGGCGCACCTCCTTGCCCGGCGCCAGCCGGAAGAAGCCCTTGGCGGGGACCTCCATGAAGTCGTCCGCCTCGATGTAGAGCTCGCGCATGAACGGCACCTGGCGCGTGCCCATCTCCGGCTTCTGCGGGTGGTTCTGCACCTCCAGCATCTCCACCTGGCCTTCGGGGTAGTTCTCCACCACCACCTTGAGCGGCCGCAGCACCGCCATGGCCCGGGGCGCCGTCTCGTTCAGGTCTTCCCGGATGCACAGCTCCAGCACGCCCATGTCGATGAGCTGCTGCGTCTTGCTGACACCCGCGCGCGTGGCGAAGTCGCGGATGGACGCGGGCGTGAAGCCCCGGCGGCGCAGGCCGCTGATGGTCATCATCCGAGGGTCGTCCCAGCCGGAGACGTACTTCTCGGTGACGAGCTTGAGCAGCTTGCGCTTGCTCATCACCGTGTAGTTGAGGTTCAGCCGGTTGAACTCGTACTGGTACGGCCGGTCCCCCTGGATGAGGTTGTCGACGATCCAGTCGTACAGCACCCGCCGGTTCTCGAACTCCAGCGTACAGACGGAGTGCGTGATTCCCTCAATCGCGTCCGACAGGCAGTGCGCGAAGTCGTAGAGCGGGTAGATGGGCCACGCCTCGCCGGTGCGGTGGTGGTGCGCGTGGCGGATGCGGTAGATGGGCGGGTCGCGCAGCACGGGGTTGGGCGACGCCATGTCGATCTTCGCGCGCAGCGTGTGCTTGCCGTCGGGGAACTCCCCGCCGCGCATGCGCGAGAACAGGTCCAGGTTCTCCTCCACGGAGCGGGTGCGGTACGGGCTGTCACGCCCCGGCGTGGTGAAGTCGCCGCGGTACTCGCGAATCTCCTCCGGCGACAGGCTGCACACGTACGCCTTGCCCTGCTTGATGAGCTGCACGGCGAAGTCGTAGAGCTTCGGGAAGTAGTCGGAGGCGTAGAACTTGCGGTCCGCCCAGTCGAAGCCGAGCCACTTCACGTCGCGCTGGATGGCCTCGACGTAGTCGGTGTCCTCGGTGACGGGGTTGGTGTCGTCGAAGCGCAGGTTGCACAGCCCCTCGTATTGCTTCGCCAGCCCGAAGTTGAGGCAGATGGACTTGGCGTGGCCGATGTGGAGGTAGCCGTTGGGCTCGGGCGGGAAGCGGGTGTGCACGCGTCCTGAGTGCTTTCCCGTGCGCCGGTCTTCCTCGATGATCTCCTGGAGGAAGTTCAGGCCCTGCGTCTCGTTCGTCGTCGTCATGATGGGGGCGAATCCTCGTGAAGCCGCCCGGGGCCGGCAAGGGATTCCTTTCAGAGCGAGTCCAGGAGCGACTCCCAGGCCCCCAGCGCCTTGGCCGAGGACAGCTCCTCCGCGCGGGCCCGGGCCTTCCGGGACAGGTCCTTGCGGTGCACCTCGTCCGAGACCGCGCGGGCCAGCGCCTCCGCCAGCGCCGGGGCGTCCTCCACTGGAACCAGCACGCCGTGCCGCCCATTCTCCAGCACCTCCGCGGGGCCGGACGGGCAGTCGGTGCTCACCACCGGGCACCCCAGGGCGAGCGCCTCCAGGAGCACCATGGGCAGCCCCTCGAACCGGGAGGACAGCGCGAACACCGCCGCGCGGCGCATCAGCGCGTGCGGATTGGACGCGAAGCCCGGCATGAACACGCTCGACTCCACCCCCAGCGAGCGCACCAGGGCCTTCAGCTCGGCCTCCAGCGAGCCGACGCCCAGGATGAGCAGGTGGTGGTCCACGCCCTTCTGCCTGGCCAGGGCATGGGCGCGGATGAGCACGTCGAAGCCCTTCTGGGGCTCCAGCCGGCCCACGGCGATGACCACCGGGCGCTCGAAGACGGGGCCCGCCCAGTCCGGCACCGGCGCGTCCGCGGCGGCGCGCACCACGTCGCCGTCCACGAAGTTGGGGATGACCTGCAGCTTCTCCTCGGGCACGGGGACCAGGGACTGGAAGGAGCGCGCCGTGTCATGGCCACACGCGACGATGCGCTGCATGCGCGGGTAGAGCAGCCGCAACCCCCACAGCTGGCGGCGGGGCTGCTCCTGGTGGAAGGCGCCCCAGTCGAAGTGGATCATCCCCACCACGGGCTTGCCGAGCAGCTTCCCGGCCAGGCAGGCCAACAGCGCCGCTCTCCCCTCCTGCCCCGCGACGATGACGTCCGCTTCGCGGGCGTGGCGCAACAGGTGCCACAGGTACAGGGGCAGGTTCTGCCGGTGGTAGTCGTAGGAGTCGGTGGCCCAGGAGACCTCGGTGTTCGCGGGCAGCCGGTCCTCGCGCCCCGGCGGAGGCCGGTGGTGGAAGAACAGCCGGGTGGCGAAGCGCCGCGGGTCCAGGCCCGCGAGGACGTTGCACACCGAGCGCTCGATGCCGCCTCCGCCCAGGAACACGAGCGTGAACAGCACTCGCTTCCTCCCAGGGTCTTTCGAGGCGTCTCGTGGCACCGGCACCAGCATCCAGCCCCCCACTCCCTGAAGGCGGGTGCACCGTAACCCAAGGGTGTCACGCCCGCCAACAAGACGGACGGGTGGAACGTCTCCTGGCGACACATCGCTCGCGGCCCGGCGTACGCTCCGCCGGCACCCGGGCAGACCGCCGGGCGCCTTGCCCTGTCACGCTCCGTGATGACCGCGCTCCGCCCACGACTCCTCGTCCCCCTGGTCCTGCTCCTCGGCGTGCTCGCGTCCATGGGGCTGCTCTTCGTGAAGGGGCACCGCATCGGCCAGGGCCTGTTGCACCCACCCCATGTGCCGGTGACGCGGCCGTCCGCCACGCCGGAGCTGGACGCGATGCGGGACGTCGCCTTCACCAACACGGACGGGCTGACGCTGCGCGGCTGGTACGTGCCCTCGAACAACCGCGCCGCGGTGGTGCTGGTGCATGGCTTCGCGGACAACCGCGCGCAGCTGCTCTTCGAGGCGCGCGCGCTGGCCCGGGCCGGCTACGGCGTGCTGCTGTTCGACCTGCGCGCGCATGGCGAGAGCGGCGGAGACCGCGTGACGTGGGGAGACCGCGAGCGCCGCGACGTGACGGCCGCGCTGGACTTCGTGGCGGCCCGGCCGGACGTGGACCCCGCGCGGCTAGGGCTCTTCGGCTTCTCCATGGGCGGCACCACCGCGCTGCTGGTGGCCGAGCACGACGCGCGCGTGAAGGCGGTGGCCGCCGCGGGCGCGTACCCCGCGCTGGAGGCGGACGTGTACTCGGGCTACGGCAAGTGGGGCGCCTTGAGCGCGGAGCCCGTGCTGTGGACGCTGCGCCGCGCGGGCGTGGACGTGGACGCGGTGCGCCCCATCGACGGCATGTGCCAGCTCAAGGGCCGCCCGCTGCTGCTCGTCAACGGCGACGTGGACCCGGACGCGCCGGCCAAGCTCCAGGCCAGCCTGTTCCGCGCGGCCTGCGAGCCCAAGACGCTGTGGGTCGTCGAGGGCGCGGGCCATGGCGAGTACGCCCGCGTGGCCCCGGAGGAGTACGCGCGCCGGCTCCGTGAGCACTTCGACCGGGCCCTGCTGGGCGCGGGCTGACCCACGCGGCTCAGGGCCCGACGGGCTCGGGCTCCGGCGCGTCGGAGGCGGGCACCCACGTGGGCTCGGCGTCCAGCGCGGGCCGCCCCTGGAGCAGCTCGTGCGGACGGAAGCCGCCCTTGTAGCGCAGGGACGCGCACGCCTGGACGCGGAAGCCCAGGTACACGTGGGGGATGCCCCGCGCCTTCGCCAGCTCCACCTGGAACACCACATTGGCCGTGCCCGGGGACAGCCGCGCGTAGTCCGGGTCGTAGAAGAAATACACCGCGCTCCACGCGTGCGGCGTCTCGTCGCAGATGCCCAGCGCCACCAGCCGCGGGCCGCCCTCGGCTGCGTCGTCGTACCAGGCCACCTCGCGCGCGGAGGGGTGCGGGAAGGAGAACTGGAGCGAGTACTCGCGCACGGTGAGCGGCGAGGGCTCCCACTCCCGCGAGGCCTCGCGCTCCGCGTGCCAGTCCCGGTAGAGCGCCAGCCGCTCCTCGTCGGCCTTGGGGACACCGACCTCCACCCTCAAATGGGCGCACGCGGCCCGGGCCCGACGCTGGCTGCGGTTGGGCCGGAAGCCCTCCACCGGGACACGCAGCGACACACACTCCTGGCAGTCCGCGCAGGCGGGCCGGAAGTACACCGGCCCGAAGCGCCGCCAGCCGCGCACCAGCAGGTGCTCGTACTCCTTCGGCGACACGTCCCGCAGCACCAGGTTCTCCAGCGACGCCTGCCGCTCGGGCAGGTAGCTGCAGGGGCGCGGGGGCTCGACGTCGTGTGCCAGCAGGAGGGCCATGTCCGTCCATGTTCCTGTCCGGCCCCCGGTCCGGCGTCAAGTCGCCCGAGGGCGCCGGCACGCCCCGCGGCCGGAAAGCCGCGCCCCGCATGCCCTCCTGTCACGCGTCCGACGGCCCCCCGCCCTACCAGGCCCATGGCATGACGACTGCAACCTCTCCCCGTCGACCCCCACGCGAAGGCGGAAGCACATGGCGAGAGACTGCCTGCAGCCCTGGATGGACCGGCTGGCCCATGCCGACGTGGAGGTCCAGGACACCTCGCCCCGCGCCCGGCTGGGGGGCCGCGAGTGGGATGGCCAGGGCCTGGCGATGCGGAGCCCCCGAGTGGAGGCCCGCCTCGCCGAGCAGGACACCGTTGCCCCATGGACGGCGATTTCCCGGCAGGTCGACCAGGACCCCGGGTGGGATTCCGACGACTTCGATTTCGCGGTGGCGAGCTACTGACGCCCGCGCCGCTTCTCAAGCTCATCCATTTTGAGAACGCACCTTCCCGCAACCCTTGCGCGTGGAGCAGGCGTGCGCGCAAGCCTGGCGCCGGCGCCAACCCGGAGGCGTCTTCTCAGGCCCCGGCGCGAACGCATATAAGCCTGACATGTCCGCAATCGATGTCTCGGTGGTGATGCCCACCCACCGACGAGAGAAGGAAGTGGTGGAGGCCATCCGCTCGGTGCTCCGCCAGGAGGGGGTGCACGTCGAGGTCATCGTGTTGGATGACACGCCGGAGGGCACCGCCCGGGCGTCGGTGGAGGGGCTGGGCGACTCTCGCGTGCGCTACGTGGTGAATGACCCTCCGTCCAAGGGTCGCCCCGCGGTGGTGCGAAACCACGGCGTGACGCTGGCCCGTGGCCGCTACCTGCACTTCCTGGACGACGACGACATGCTCGCCGAGGGCGCGCTGCACGCCATGGTGAGCGCGCTGGACGCGCGCCCCGACGCGGGCGTGGCGGTGGGCTGGGTGGTGCCGTTCGGCGACGACGCGGACTGGCTCAAGGACAAGAGCGAGTACTTCCAGTGGGCCGCCAAGGTGGGCGCCAGCACGCCCAACAGCGCGTGGACGGTGGCGCACATCCTGTTCCGCGGGACGCTGTACGTGAACTCCGCGTGCATGGTGCGCCGCGAGCACTTCGCGACGCTGGGCGGCTTCGACGCGTCCATCCCCGTCTACGAGGACGTGGACTTCTACCTGCGCGGCATCCGCGCCTTCGGCCACGTCTACGTGGACCGCCCCATCCTGCACTACCGCACCGGCCGGCCCTCGCTGATGCACAACCTGGGCAAGGACGGCACGCTGGTGATGCAGTCCAACGAGATGATCCACGGCAAGTACCGCAAGACCAACGGCGCGCTGGAGTACCGCGCGCTGCAGCTGCTCATGCGGACGCTGCCGTTCGACATCGCCAAGAAGCTGCCCTTGTGGCTGCCCAAGCAGGGCCGGGTCTCATGAGCTTGAAGAGTCGTTTCGTCGGCACGGCCAAGCGTCAGGTGAAGCAGACGCTCCGGCCCGTGCTCCAGCGGGCCATGGCGCCCGCGCGCACGGAGATTCCCGCGTCGTACTGGGGGCTCCAGAATGTCCCTGGCCAGGGCCTGAGCCTGGAGGGCGTGGCGCTCAAGTCGCTGGTGGAGCGCTTCGGCTCGCCGCTGCACGTGGTGCACCTGGCGGCGCTCAAGCGCAACGTGGAGCGCTTCCTCGCGGTGCCCCCGGGGCGCGCGGGCGGGTGCGAGGTGTTCTACTCGTACAAGACGAACCCGATTCCCGGCGTGCTGGAGGTGCTGCACGGGATGGGCGTGGGCGCGGAGATCATCTCCGCCTACGAGCTGTGGCTGGCGCTGCGGCTGGGCGTCGCGCCCGAGCGCATCGTCTACAACGGCCCGGTGAAGTCGGAGGCCTCGGTGCGCGAGGCCATCGGCCGGGGCATCCAGCTGCTCGCCGCGAACCACGCGGAGGAGCTGGGCCTGTTCGCGCGCGTCGCGGCGGAGCTGAACAAGCGTCCGCGCGTGGCGGTGCGGGTGAGCACCGACAGCGGCTGGGCGGCGCAGTTCGGCACGCCCATCGCGGGCGGCGCGGCGCTCAGGGCGTATGCGCAGGCGCGGGCGTCGTCGCACCTGGACGTGGTGGGACTGCACGCGCACCGGGGCGCCACCATCCGCACCGAGGGCGAGCTGACGGGCTTCGTGGAGGCGGTGCTCGGCTTCACGGACACGCTGCACCAGGAGCTGGGGCTGGACCTGGAGGTGTTGGATTTGGGCGGCAGCCTCTGCACGCCGTCGGTGGAGCACATCGCCGAGCGCGACTGGCGCCTCAACCTCACCTTCTTCCGGGACGTGCCGGCGCCAGACCCGGCGGCGTCGCTGGACATCTCGCGCTACGTGGCGCTCGTGGTGGAGATGGTGGAGTCGCACTACGCGAAGAAGGGGCGCGCGCGGCCGCGCATCTTCCTGGAGCCGGGCCGCGCCATGACGGGCGACACGCAGCTCCTGCTCGGCAGCGTGCACACGCTCAAGGCGGGCGAGGACCGGACGTGGGCGGTGCTCGACGCGGGCGTGAACCATGCCGAGTGCGTGCGCAACGAGTACCACCAGCTCTTCCATGTGGACCGGCCGGACGCGCCCGCCGAGCGCGTCTACACGGTGGTGGGCCCCATCTGCACGCCGGGCGACACGCTGTACCACGCCAAGCGGCTGCCCGAGCTGGTCGAGGGCGACACGCTGGCCATCATGGACGCGGGCGCGTACTTCGTGCCGTTCGCGACGTCCTTCTCGTATCCGCAGCCGGCCATCATCGCGCTGGACGCGGGTGAGGCGCGGCTCTTGCGCCGGGCGGAGACGTTCGAGGACCAGGTGGCGCTCGACACGGTGGCGAAGAGCCCAGGCAAGCCCGAAGCGGCCTGAGCGCTCCGTCGAGGTCCGCCGCCCGTGCGCTGACACACGGGCGGCGAAGGCCTGGCTAGCGGTTGAGCACCATCATCCGCAGGAAGGCGCGCGGGTGGCGCGCGGAGCCGTAGAGGATCTGCGCCACCTCCACCGCGGACGGCATCGGGTCATCCGAGTCGATGAGCGGGTCCACCGACACCTGCCGGTGCGTCTGCAGCCAGCGCCGCCACTGCTTCGCCTCGTCGGCGGGCAGCGCGCCGGACAGCCGCTGGAGGTTGAGCAGCATCTCCAGGGCGATGCGGTTGCAGAACACCTCGCCGCGTCCCGTCCACGCGCGCGCCGACTGCCCCACGCGCTCGAGCGCGTCGGAGTCACCCAGCGCCGCGTGATAGGCCATGAGCGGCAGCGGCAGTCCGCGCGCGATGTCGAAGCCCATCTGCCCGTAGTAGCGCGGGTTGAAGTCGATGAGCAGGAAGTCGTCCTTCGTCTGGATGAACTCCACCTCGAAGACGCCGTGGTAGCCCAGCTTCGCGCACAGCTTGCGCAGGCCGTCGGCCAGGTCCTGGCGCACCGGGGCGGACTCGAAGCACACGCCCACGCCCAGCCGGCGCGGACGCTGGAGCACCTTCATGGCGCCGCGCACCTCGAACAGCGAGCCGGTGCGGTCCACGAAGCCCGACAGGCTGTAGATGCCCTGGGCCGCCTCGGGGTGGAACTCCTGCACCATGGGCCGCGCCACGGCCGGGTCGAACTTCACCAGCATGGGCGCGTAGCCGTCGCGCGCGAAGGCGCGGTACTCCTCCACGAGCTGCGAGGGCTCCGCGACGGGCAGGCCCTTGCGGTGCGTGGAGTAGAGGATCTGCGTCGTCGGCTTGATGAGGACGGGGAAGCGCGCCTCGCGCGAGATGCTCTCGAGGTCCGCCTCGGACTCGGGGAACCAGGTGCGCGGCAGCGTCAGCCCCACCGACTGGCCCGCCTCGAAGAGCTTGCGCTTGTTGAGCAGCCCGTACACGGCGTCGATGCCGGGGTCGTAGAGGTGGAAGTAGCGCGACAGCTCCTTGGCGTGCACCGACACCAGCCACGCCAGCTCGTCGCTCGTCGGATACAGCACGTGGCTCATCGGCGCCCGGCGTCCGAAGTCCATGAGCCACGCGAGGAACGCCTCGGGCTGGGACTCGGGAGGGCACTGCACGCGATTCCCGACGAAGCGCGACCAGCTCGCGGGGCCCAGCCGTCCGGGGTCCGCCACGGTGACGCGGATGCCATTGCGCCCGAAGCACCGCGCGGCGGCGAGCGTTCCATAGAAGCCAGCGGAGAAGAGCAGCGCGGCCGGCCGCTCTCCCACGCGCTCTGTCGCCGACTGCTGCACCTTCACGTCTTCTGCCTGCACCTGTGCTGTCTCCCGTTGGAGGGCCCCACACCATATCCGCCCCCTCCCCCATTTGCCCCTCCCACTTCGCGCAGCTTCATTGGAGGGCGAATCATCTTGGGGTGGATGGGGATGGGGTTACCCGGCCCCATGCGTCAGGACGCCACACCTGTCGGCGGCCGCCATAGCAGGTAACCGGAGTCGAGCAGCCATGAGTCCGAGGAGACGCCGTCCACCTGCCGACACAAACGTGAGACAGACTCGCGGAAGGCGTCCGCGGGCGCGGAGTGGCCGGCGTCGCGAGCCTGTTTCCAGGTGTCGACCCAGGACATGAAGAACGCGTGCATGGGCTCACCGGGGCGCACGCGGCGGCGCAAGTCACGAGGCAACCAGTCGCGGAACAGCAGCGGCGCGAAGCCCTGACGGAAGTCGGTGTGGAAGAGCAGGGCCTCGCGGACAGGGGGCGCATCGGGAGCGCTGTCGGAGCGACGCAGCAGGTGCGCGGTGAGAACCGAACCCTCCGGGTCCGAGCTGCCCTCCACGAGCAGCCCCGAGGGGAGGAGGAAGCGACTGAGCGCGTGGTGCACCTCGGCGACGCGCTCCACGGGGCCCTGTCGCAGGAGGTTCATGGCCCGCACGAGGCGGGCGGGCTCCTCCGGGGACAGCGGCAGCGCGAAGCCGCCTTGCCGGAAGTGGGTGCGCGGCCCCGCATGGGACTGAGCGGCGAGGGCCCGCGCGTCATCGAGCTCCACGCCGATGACGACGAGCTCGGGGTGGAGCGCGCGAAAGGCCTCGGCGCTCTCGAGCGTCGTCCACGGATGTTCGCCGAAGCCCACGTCCACGAAGACGGCGCGGGCCCACGGGCCGTCGACGCGCGACAGCAGCGTGGGCTCGAAGCGGCACAGGAAGGCATCGAGCGCGCGCAGCCTTCCGGGTGCGGTGCGCCCCCGCGTCTTCGCGTCGAGCGTGGACATGCCCTGGTCTTCGATGACGCGGCCCCATCGCGTCAAGCACCCCATCCCCCCTTCGTCCAGTGAAGGCTCGTGGCACATCATGGCCGAAGGCCCCCTGTTTTCGTCCGATGCACGGAGGCTTTAGGCTCCACCTCCGTGCGCTCCACGTCCGCCCTCACCTGCCCCGGCTGTCAGGCGCCCCGCGTGCAGGGGGCCGAGTGCCCTCGCTGCGGCATCATCTACGCCCGCGCCGAGGCCCGCGCCGCGCGCAAGGCCGAGGAGGAACGCGCCCAGCGCGAGGCCGCCGAGCAGGCCCCCGCGCCCTTCGAGGTGGACCCCGCGTGGCTCGCGCCTCCGGAGCTGCGCTCGGAGGTGCTGCCACCGAGCACGCCGTCAATCGACGCGAGCGAGGAGGACGCGGTCCACGAGCTGCGCCTGCGCCTCGTCGTCGTTCCCCTGGCCCTACTGGTGGGCTACCTGGTGGCCACCGGCTCCGCGCGCTTCATCGTGCGACTGCTCACCATGTACGTCCACGAGGTCGGGCACGCCGTCACCGCGTGGCTGTGCGGCATCCCCGCCATCCCGGCCCCGTGGGTCACGCCCACGGGCTCGGAGCGCTGGTATTCGCTGGCGGCGATGCTCGCGGGCGCCCTCGGCTTCTGGGCGTGGCGCGGGTGGAAGCTGCGCCGCTGGGACTGGCTGGCCTGGAGCGTGGGGCTGCTCGTCGTCCAGGCCTTCTGTACCCTGGGCATCCCCCTGTGGCGCACCGAGGTGTTCATCATCTTCGGCGGAGACGCGGGGATGCTGATTCTCGGCACGCTCCTGGTCGCGTCCTTCCACGCCCGGCCCGGCGGCCACCTCCACGCGCGAGGCCTGCGCTGGGGCTTCGTCTTCATCGGCGCGCTGGCCTTCTGGGATGGCTTCCACACCTGGTGGCGCGCGCGGACCGACGCCGAGGAGATTCCCTTCGGCCGCATGGAGGGCGTCGGCCTGAGCGACCCGAGCCGACTCGTCGAGGACCACGGCTGGTCCGAGGGCGACCTCATCCGTCGCTACGTCACGCTCGGCATCGCCTGCCTCGCGGCCCTGGCCGTCTTCCACGGCCTCCAGCTCTGGAAGGAGCGGGCCCGGCTTGGCGCCGCCCTGCGAGCGCTCCCCTTCTTGAATGGGCGATGAAACGCCCTGGGTTGTGACAGCGGCGTGGAACGCCAGTAGCCTCCGGGCCCAATGGCATCTCCCGTCCAGCCGCTCCCCCACTCGGAGCCTCCCTCGTCCTCGACGCCCCCCGACTCCGACAACCTCCAGCCGCGCTTCGGCTGGCTGCCTCCCGTCGGGACCTGGAAGTACCACCTGCTCTTGAGCGCGGTGGCCCTGTTCATCCTCGGGCCCCTGGGTGGCATCGCCGCCTCGTACATGAACTTCAGCGTGGGCTTCTTCGTCGGAGGCCAGGTGCTCGCCGGCATCCTCGGCAGCGCCGTCACGTACGGCTACGGCGCGGAGGGCAAGCACGGCGCCAACTACATGCAGACGATGGCCGCGTCGGTGGCCTCGCTGTGCGCCATGTCCGTGCTCATCCAGGCCATGGTGTGGCTGGGCATGGAGATGCCGCCCGCGTGGCACCTGATGCTCTTCGTCGGCTGCGTGGGCATGTTCGCCGTCGGCGTGGGCATGCTCTACACGCCACTGCTCGTGGACCGGCTGCAGCTCGACTACCCGTCGGGCTTCGCGGTGGCCAACATCCTGCGCGCGCTGACGGACAAGCGGCTGCTCAAGGCCTCCATCTCCAAGCTGGGCGGCGGCACGCTGCTGGGCGCCATCGCCGCGTGGATGACGGAGAAGATCGCCGTCGTGGCCGCCATCGGCACCAGCGCCGCCACGCTGGGCGCGGGCATGATCGTCGGCAGCCGCATCACCATCCCCGCGGTGCTGATGGCCGTCATCGGCGCGTGGCAGGTGCCGCACCTGCGTGAAATCGGCTGGCTCGGCCCCGAGGACCCGTTCCGCAAGATCGGCTTCCTCATCGGCCTGGCGATGATCTGCGGCGCGGCGGTGGTGGACCTGTCGCTGCTCGCGGTGCAGGCGGTGGCGCGCGTGAAGGCCCAGGCCGACGCGCCGAAGGACGACGAGCCCGCGTGGAAGAAGGTCAACCTGCCCCGGCTCCTGGCCTGGGTGCTGGGTTGGGGCGCGGCCACGCTGGTGGTGGGCACGGCGGTGCTGGGTCAGCCCCTGGGCTGGCTGCTCTTCGGCCTCGCGCTGGCGCTGCTGTTCGTGCTCATCAACGGCATCTCCTACGGCATCACCGACCAGAACCCCATCTCCAGTGCGTTCGTCATCTCCATCATGATGATGTCGCTGCTCGGCCTGAAGAACCCGCTGGTGGCGCTGATGGCCGCGACCATCCTGCTCATCTCCACCTCCGTGGGCTGCGACATGCAGCAGGACCGCTCCACCGGGTGGCGCCTGGGCACCAACCGCGTCATCCAGTTCCGCTACCAGGTGATGGGCGTCATCATGGGCGCGCTGCTCTGTGTTGGCCTGGCGCGCGTGTTCATGACGGCCTATCCCGCGCTCGCCATCAACCAGCTCGACAACCCCAACGCCGAGGTGGGCCAGTGGGGCTCGGCGATGACCTACAAGCTGGTGGGCGCCATCCGGGACCTGGGCTCGCTGTCGGACACCAAGGTGAAGGCGATGCTGCTCGGCCTGGGGCTGGGCTTCGGCATCCAGGCGCTGCGCAAGGTGCTGCACGCCAACCAGGGCTACCAGCGCTACATCAAGGGCTCGCGCGCGGGCTTCGCGGTGGGCTGGACCATGGACTCGCTGCTGCTGGCCAGCCCCTACGCGTCCTCCTTCGGCGGCTTCGTGGCCTTCCCCGTGGCGCTGTGGTTCGGCGCGGGCGGTGTCATCGCGTCCGTGTGGAACACCGTCACGAAGAAGCGCGCCCCGGCCTCCGCGGGCAGCCCCGCTCAGGGCGAGGCGCTCCCCGAGGACATGAGCACCATGTCCCTGGTGGGCGGCGGCCTCATCGCGGGCGAGTCGCTCTTCTTCCTCATCGCCGGGATGATTGGCCTCGCGTCGCTGCTGGCGTGAGGCGAAGTCGCGGGCGCTGGGGGCTCGAAGCTCCCGGCGCCGATGGCTGTAGACAGACGTCCGCTCGAGAGCACTTCACCGCGGGACACCGCTCGCACAAAGACGCGCTCTCATGGGAAAACGTGGAAACGACCCTCAGGGGTCGCAGGTGGTTCCACGTCGTTCCTCCGCGGGAGTTCGCATGAAGCGCGCATTCGTGCTGCTGGTGGCAATGCTTGGTGTCTCGTTGATGGCCTGTGGTGGCGAGGCGCTCGAGGTGCAGGTCGATGAAGGCCCGGCGGCCGTCGAGCTGGCGCAGTCCACCCAGGAGCTCGTCACCTGCATGACGGACTGCCCGAACGGGACGTTCATCTCCTGCACGGGCAACACCTGCAGCACCGTCGAAGGCAGGAGCGTGACGTGTGACGGGGTCAGGAAGCTCTGCCCACCCGCGGTGTGTCCGGGCGACTATCGCTCGTGCTCGGCGATGAATGGACAGAGCTGCCGGAGCGGCACGCAGCCGTGCTGCCGTGGCGATGTCGCGGGCTATTGTTACTGCATCGCCGGCCGCTACAGCTGCTGAGTCCCCTGACCCGTGAGGGGTTGCCCGCGGGTCTGGTTGACAATTACCAGGCCCGCCTGCATCTTGTTTGCGTGAGCATCGTCAACGTCACCACGACCACCCGCACCACGACTCGCTACGGCGAGGTGTGGAGCGGTGCGCGTCGTGAAGTGAGCTGACGACCGCACGGCTTCTCGCCCCGCCTTCACCGGCCGGGGCAACCGTGTGTTCGCTCAGCGCTCCGACCGGCAAGGCCATTCCAACCTTCCGTACCGGAGACGAAGCAATGCTCGACGAAAACGACCACCGCGCCCTCGGCCAACGCCTGGACCTCTTCCACCTGCAGGAGGAGGCGGCGGGGATGGTCTTCTGGCATCCCCGAGGGCTCTTGTTGTTCCGCTTGCTGGAGGAGCACATCCGCCAGCGCATGCAGCGCGAGGGCTACCTCGAGGTCCGTACGCCGCAGCTCTACGCGCAGCCCCTGTGGGAGAAGAGCGGCCACTGGGAGAACTTCCGTGAGAACATGTACCTCGTGGAGGACGGCGGGCGCGCGCTCGCGCTCAAGCCCGTGAGCTGCCCGGGCCACATCGAGCTCGTGAAGCGCATGTCCTTGAGCTACCGCGACCTGCCCCTGCGCATGAGTGAGTTCGGGCTGGTGCACCGCAGCGAGCCGGGTGGCGCGCTGCATGGCCTGTTCCGGCTGCGTCAGTTCACGCAGGACGACGGGCACATCTTCTGTGCCCCCGAGCAGGTCGTGGAGGAGGTCGTCGGCTTCGCGCGCTCGCTGCGCGAGTTCTACGCGGGCCTGGGGTTCCACGATGTCCAGGTGGCCTTCTCCGGCCGGCCCGCCTCCCGTGCGGGGAGCGACGCCGTCTGGGACCAGGCCGAGTCCTGGCTCGCGGAGGCGGCGAGACAGGCGGGCCTGGAGTGCAAAGACCAGCCGGGCCAGGGAGCCTTCTACGGGCCCAAGCTGGAGTTCGTCCTGAAGGACAGGCTGGGGCGCGAGTGGCAGTGCGGGACGATTCAGCTCGACCTCGTGCTGCCCGAGCGCTTCGACCTGCGCTACCAGGACTCGCAGGGCCTGCGGGTCCGTCCGGTGATGCTTCACCGCGCGCTCCTGGGGAGCCTGGAGCGGTTCATCGGCGTGCTGCTCGAGCACCACCAGGGCGCCCTGCCCGCGTGGCTCGCGCCCGAGCAGGTGGTGGTGGCGCCCGTGGGTGACGCCGCGCAGGACTACGCGCGCGATGTCGCCTTCAGCCTGCGCCGGGCGGGCTGCCGCGTCCGCGTGGACGCGCGACCGGAGTCGCTGTCGCGCAAGGTGTTGGACTCGCACCAGGGAGGCGTTCCCTGGCTCGTGGTGGTGGGCGCGCGCGAGGTGCAGGCGAAGGGCCTGCGGCTGCGACAGCGGGACGGCGCCCAGCGGGACGTATCGTGGGACGCGGGCCTCGCCGAGCTGGTGTCCGCGTGTGTCCCTGGCGCCCCCGCATGATGAAGCCCCGAGGGGCGCGAGGGAGTCCTCTCCTCCGCGCCCCTCGGTTCCAGACACGGCTACGCGTGTTGCAGGTGCTCCAGCACCGCGCCGGCGCGCAGCACCTCCGCGGGCACGGTGGCCAGGTCATCCAGGCTCAGGATGCCCAGCGGGCGACGGGCCTCGTCCACCACGACGAGCCGGCGCACCATCTTGTCCTCCATCATCTGCTCGGCCACATCGAGCCCCGCGTCCGGCTCGCAGGTGATGAGGGCCGTCGTCATCACCTCCCGTACGCGCGTGGTGTTGGGGTCCTGGCCCAGGGCCGTGGAGCGCACGGTGAGGTCGCGGTCCGTCAGCATGCCCACGAGCTGTCCGCCTTCGGTGACGGGGAGCGCGCCGATGTTGCATTCGCGCATCCGCAGGGCGGCGACCCGCACCGGCTCGTCCGCCTCGATGGTCTCCACGTTCCGGGTCATCAACTCGAAAATCCGCATGGCGCCTCCGCTGACCGATTGAGGGTAGGACTGCGTCCTCAACCATGGGGTCGACGCGGCCATCGGGCAGGGAGGCACCCGGGCTCGGCGGATGGGCAGCCGGGCACGCGGCCGCCGTCATTCCAGGTTGGCCAGCGAGCGCGACGATTGGGCAGGATGCGCATCTGACTGAAGCTCCCGGGCGTGGACCCGGGCAAAGGAGCGTGACGGCATGGTCGACAAGCTCACCCTCAGCGATGCGCAGTGGCGCGAGCGGCTGACGCCCGAGGAGTACGACGTCCTGCGCAGGCACGGCACGGAGCGTCCGGGCTCGGGGTGCTTCCTGGGGACGAAGACGCCGGGCACCTACGTGTGCGCCGGCTGCGGCAACCCGCTGTTCAAGTCGGGCACCAAGTTCGAATCCGGCACGGGCTGGCCGTCCTTCACCCAGGCGGTGGGGCCGGACTCGGTGACGCAAATCGATGACCGCTCGTATGGCATGGTCCGCACCGAGGTGCGCTGTGCCCGCTGCGACGGTCACCTGGGGCACGTCTTCCCTGACGGCCCGCCGCCCACCGGCCTGCGCTACTGCATGAACTCGGTGGCGATGAAGCACGTGCCCGAGGGCCAGCCGCTGGAGCTGGTCCGGGCGTAGCACCGCGGTACCCGAGGCACCCCGGCCCCGCTCGGTTCATCGAGCCGGGGGCCGGGTGCTCCTCGCGAGCGCTTCAGCCCAGCCAGGCGCGGGCGTTGCGGAACATGCGCATCCACGGGCCGTCATCGCCCGTCCACTCGCGGGGCCGCCACGAGTGCTGCACCATCCGGTGGACGCGCTCGGGGTGCGGCATCGTCACGGTGAAGCGGCCATCCTTCGTGGTGACGCCCGAGATTCCGTGCGGCGAGCCGTTCGGGTTCGCCGGGTACGTCGCCGCCACCTGGCCGTGGTTGTCCACCCAGCGCGTGGTGATGAAGCCCGAGCCGTTGACGCGCGCGGCCTCCGCATCGTCGGAGAACTCCGCGCGCCCCTCGCCGTGCGCCACGGCGATGAGCATCCGGCTGCCCTCCATGCCCTGGTAGAAGAGCGACGGCGTGCGGGAAATCTCCACCAGCCCCAGCCGCGCCTCGTACTGCTCCGAGGCGTTGCGCACGAAGCGCGGGAAGTGCTCCGCGCCGGGGATGATGTCCTTGAGCCCGGACATCATCTGGCAGCCGTTGCAGATGCCCAGGCCGAAGCTGTCCGGCCGCGCGAAGAAGCCGGCGAACTCGTCGCGCGCGCGCGGGTTGAACAGGATGGACTTGGCCCAGCCGCCACCCGCGCCCAGCACGTCTCCGTAGGAGAAGCCGCCACACGCCAGCACGCCGTGGAAGTCCTTCAGCGACACCCGGCCCGCGAGGATGTCGCTCATGTGCACGTCCACCGCGAGGAAGCCCGCGCGGGTGAACGCCGCCGCCATCTCCTGCTGGCTGTTCACCCCCTGCTCGCGCAGCACCGCCACGCGAGGACGCGCGCCCTTGCCCACGAAGGGCGCGGCCACGTCCTTGGCCACGTCGAACGTCAACAGCGGCGACAGGCCCGGGTTGGACGCGTCGCACTTGGCCGCGTACTCCTGCTCCGCGCACAGCGGGTTGTCGCGCAGCTTCTGCAGCTCGTAGCTGACACGCGACCAGACGCGGCGCAGGTCCATGGTGCCCTCGGACAGGAGCACCCGCTCACCGTGCCGGACACGGACCTCCAGCTTCGGCGAGGGCCGCCCCAGCTCGTGGCAGTGCACGCCCAGGCCGTGCTGCTCCAACACCTCGCACACGCGCGCCACGTCGCCCGCGCGGACCTGCATCACCGCGCCCAGCTCCTCGTTGAAGAGCGCCGCCACCGCGTCGGAGCCCAGCTTCGAGAGGTCCACGTCCACGCCGCAGCGGCCCGCGAAGGCCATCTCGCACAGCGTGGCCCACAGGCCACCGTCGGAGCGGTCGTGATAGGCGAGCAGCCGCCCCTCGGAGCTCAGCGCCTGCACCGCGGAGAAGAAGCCGGCGAGCAGCGCGGGGTCCTCCACGTCGGGGACCTTGGGGCCCACCTGCGCGTGCGTCTGCGCGAGGATGGAGCCGCCCAGCCGCTGCTGCCCTCGCGCCAGGTCCACGAAGACCAGCCGCGTGTCCAGCTCCACGTCCACCAGCTGCGGCGTGAGCGACTTGCGCACGTCCAGCACCGGCGCGAAGGCGGAGATGATGAGCGACACCGGCGACGTCACGGTCTTCTTCTCGCCGCCGTCCTGCCACACCGTGCGCATGGACATGGAGTCCTTGCCCACGGGGATGGTCAACCCCAGCGCCGGGCACAGCTCCATGCCCACCGCGTTCACCGCGGCGTAGAGCTGCGCGTCCTCACCCGGGCTGCCCGCCGCCGCCATCCAGTTGGCGGACAGCTTCACGTCGGACAGCTTGCCGATGCGCGCCGCGGCGATGTTGGTGAGCGCCTCGCCCACCGCCATGCGCGCGGAGGCCGCCGCGTCAACGACGGCCAGCGGCGTGCGCTCGCCCATGGACATCGCCTCGCCCGTGGTGCTCGTCACCGAGGACAGCGTCACCGCGCAGTCGGCCACCGGCACCTGCCACGGGCCGACCATCTGGTCCCGGGCCACCTGCCCCGACACCGAGCGGTCGCCGATGGTGATGAGGAACGACTTGTCCGCCACCGTCGGGTGGCTCAACACGCGCTCGGCCATCGACTTCAGGTCCGAGGGCAGCGACAGCGGAGCGTGCTCCAGCACGCGCGTCGTCGCGTCGCGGTGCATGCGCGGCGCCTTGCCGAACAACACATCCATCGGCAGGTCGATGGGCGGCGTGCCCAGCCGCTCGTCGGACAGCTTCAGCACCTGGGACCCGGTCGCCTCGCCCAGCACCGAGAAGGGCGCGCGCTCGCGCTCGCAGAACGCGGTGAAGCGCGCCAGGTCCTCGGGCGCCACGCCCAGCACGTAGCGCTCCTGGGCCTCGTTGCACCAGATTTCGAGCGGCGACATGCCCGGCTCCGCGTTGGGCACCGCGCGCAGCTCCAGCTTCCCGCCCAGCGCGTTGTCGTGCGCCAGCTCCGGCAGCGCGTTGGACAGGCCGCCGGCGCCCACGTCGTGGATGGAGCGGATGGGGTTCTTCTCGCCCAGCGCGCAGCACTGGTCGATGACCTGCTGGCACCGCCGCTCCATCTCCGCGTTGTCACGCTGCACGGAGGCGAAGTCGAGGTCCGCCGCGCTCGCGCCCTGCGCCATGGAGGACGCCGCGCCGCCGCCCAGGCCGATGAGCATCGCCGGGCCGCCCAGGACGATGAGCTTGTCACCGGGCTGCAGCTGGCCCTTCTTCACGTGCTCGGCGCGGATGTTGCCCAGGCCGCCGGCGATCATGATGGGCTTGTGGTAGCCGCGCACCTCCACGCCCTCGGGCGTGGACACCTGCGCCTCGAAGCTGCGGAAGTAGCCCGCGAGGTTGGGCCGGCCGAACTCGTTGTTGAACGCGGCCCCGCCCAGCGGACCGTCGATCATGATGTCCAGCGCGGAGACGATGCGGTCCGGCTTGCCGTAGGGCTGCTCCCACGGCCGCTCGTGGCCGGGGATGCGCAGGTGGCTGACGGTGAAGCCCGTCAGGCCCGCCTTCGGCTTCGCGCCGCGACCGGTGGCGCCCTCGTCGCGAATCTCTCCGCCCGCGCCGGTGGCCGCGCCCGGGTACGGCGAAATCGCCGTCGGGTGATTGTGCGTCTCCACCTTCACCATGATGTGGGACGGCTCGCGCACCGTGCCCCACTCGCCCGTGTCCGCGTCCGGGAAGAAGCGGTCCACCGTGAAGCCCTCGATGACGGCCGCGTTGTCCTTGTAGGCGGACAGCACGCCTTCCTTGTGCTGGGCGTAGGTGTTCTTGATGGCCTGGAAGAGCGAGCGCTCCTGTGGCTTGCCGTCCAGCGTCCAGCTGGCGTTGAAGATCTTGTGCCGGCAGTGCTCGCTGTTGGCCTGCGCGAACATCATCAGCTCGACGTCCGTGGGGTTGCGCGAGAGTTCCGTGAAGCGCGCCACCAGGTAGTCGATTTCATCGTCCGCGAGCGCCAGCCCCAGCTCGCGGTTGGCCCGGTCCAACGCGCCCTTGCCGCCGCCCAGGATGTCCACCGTGGTGAGCGGCCGGGGCTCGTGCGTGGAGAACAGCACGGCCGCGTCCTCCATCCGCGTGAGCACCGCCTGCGTCATCCGGTCGTGCAGCACCGGCGCGAGCGCCTCCACCTGCTCGCGCTCCAGCGGACGCCCCTGGGGACCCGCGACGAAGTACGCGAGGCCGCGCTCCAGCCGGCGCACCTTCGCGCCCAGGCCGCAGTTGTGGACGATGTCCGTCGCCTTCGAGGACCAGGGGGAGATGGTGCCCGGACGCGGCACGACGAGCAGCAGGCTGCCCGCGCGCTCGCCCGAGGGGACCCGGGGGCCATACTCGAGGAGCCGGCCGAGCATCGCCTGCTCGTCACCGGACAGGGGCTCCGGGGCGTCGAGGAAGTGCACGTGCTCCGCGTAGACGGACGACACGGAGGGCACCTGCTCGCGGCACTGCGCGAGCAGCTTGGCGAGCCGGAATTCGGAGAGGACGGGAGCGCCGCGCAGGAAGTGCATGCTGGACATGGGAAAGGGTAGGCCCTGGGTAACAGCCGGGGCGTCCTTATCACCGTGTGTCGCGAGGGCGAGCACAGACTTCATGCCAGCCCGCTCGCTGCCCGGACGGACAGGGGGCACGGTGGGTGCCCCTCACACGTCAGCGCTGGCGCGGCACGTAGGAGAGCCGGAATTACCCGCCCTTGCCGGAAGCTGCGGGCACGGGCTTCGCCTCCTCCTGGGCCTTGCGCCACAGCGCGAGCAGCTCCGCTTCACGCTCCCGTGGCAGGCCCGCGCGCGGCTTGTCGCGCCGCTCCTGCGGCAGGCCCTTGAAGTACGCCAGCGTGTCGCGGACGGTGACGTCGACGGGGCGGAACTTGAGCCCGGCCTTCACCGCCTTCGCGTTGGAGCGCAGGTGCGTGCCCGCGCTGGTGCCGGTGGGCGGCATGTAGATGGGCAGCCGCACATCGCCCGTCTCGCCCTGCTTCTCCAGGAACTCCGCGGGCACCCACGTCACCTTCGTGTCCTTGCCCGTCACCTTGCGACAGGTGTCGAGCATCGCCCCCATCGACCACGCCTCCGCGGGCCCCACGGCGTTGAACACGCCGTTCACCTGGCCCTCGATGAGCAGCACCAGCCACTCGGCCAGGTCGCGCACGTCGATGATCTGCAGCGGGTCCTTCGGCGTGCCAGGGGCCAGCATCTCCCCGCCCTCGTCGAAGCGCACCGGCCAGTACGTGAAGCGGTCCGAGCGGTCATCCGGCCCGACGATGTAGCCCGGGCGGATGTTGGCCACGCGCCCCGGCAGCGCCGCCTCAGCGGCCTCCTCGCACGCGCGCTTGAGCACGCCGTAGAACTCGTAGTCCTTGCCCATCGTCTCCACGTTGGGGTCCGCGAGCGTCGCGGTGGGGCCGCGCTCGTCCTCGCCCGGCGTCTTGTCGCTCGCGTACGCGGAGACGCTGGAGATGAAGACATACTGTTTCACGTTCGGCGCCAGCAGCGCCGCCGACGCCTTCACCATGCGCGGGTAGTAACCGGACGTGTCCACCACCGCGTCCCACTTGCGGCCCTTCAGCGCCTTCAGGCCCTCGTCCTTGTCGGGGTCTCTATCGCCGCGCAGCTTCTCCACGTCGGGGAAGAGCTCCGGACGCGTCTTGCCGCGGTTGAAGAGCGTCAGCGAATGGCCACGCACCCGCGCGGCCTCCACCACGGCGGGCCCGAGGAAGCCCGTGCCTCCCAGGATGAGGATGCGCTTCTTCGCCACCTTCTTCGGCGCGGCCAACGACTCGGGCCCGAGCGCGAGCAGCGACGCGCCCGTGGCGGAATACACCAGGAACTTCCTACGCGAGGTCTTCATGACGACGGCTCCAGGGGCCGTGGCGTGCTCGGGGGGACGCGCCGAAAACGCGAGCCCGCCTGTTTCATTCCCGAGCAGGCATCGGGTCAGCGGTCTCCCAGCGCCGCACCGAATCCCAGTGTCCACACGAACCCATGGGTCCAGTCGTCGGTGAACGGGCGCAGGCCCTGGTAGCGCGCCTCCGCGCTCGCGATGAACAACGCCCCCAGCGCCGCCTGGGCCCGCAGGCCCACGGGCACACCGAAGCGCGCGCCCCCCTCCCACGAGAACACGCCCGCCCCCAGCGAGGCCCGCACGTCCACGCCCACCGCGTACGTCGGCCGCCACGCCCACAAGGGCGGCGACGACAGCGACAGGCCGAAGCCGCCCGTCGCCAAGGGACGACGTCCCAGCCCCACGCCCCGCATCCACTCGAAGGACAACCGCGACGCGTATGGAAGCGGCAGCCCCGCGCGAAGCCCGGCGACGGGCGCGCCGCCTCGCGCGTCTCGGGTCATGCCTCCCAGCAACTGGAAGGACAGCTCCGGCGCGGGGCTGTAGTCACCGGTCGAAACCCAGACGGCGCCGGGCTCGGCGACCTCCTGGAAGCGTTGAGCCGCCCAGGTGAGGAATGACTGGGTATAGGCAATCGCCGCGGCGGCCCGGTCCGCCATGAACACATCAAAGGCCTCCGGCGAGACACCCTTCACCTGTCCAAAGGCATTCCCGGAATCGCCATACACACCGAACGCACCTGGCAGCGCCGCGTCCGGCTCCACCCAGAACGTACGCCAGGCAAGCAGCGTCCCATCCTCGGCGCGCAGCGATTGCGTGCGCACCACCTCCAGGGTCTCCCGCGCCAGCGCCAGCTGCGCGTCGGGCCCGGACATCGGCGCCACCTCGCGCGGGGGGAGCCGCTCCAGCACGTCGCGCAGGCCCCAGCCCTCGAAGCCGTCCGCGAGGCCATGGCTCACCGGCACCACGTGCGGCGGCGAGGCCACGTCCTGGATGTGGTGCGCCAGGTGTCCGGCCCTGTCCCACGCGCGCGCCAGGTCTCCCCCACGCGCCGCGTCCAGCGCCTCCGCCCACAGCTTGCGCACCCGCGCCGCCGAGCCATCGCGAGGCCCCGAGTCCACCCGCCCCTCCGGCCGGAAGTAGTGGTGCCACCCGGTCCACTTCACGTGGAGGTTGAGGTCCTCCGCCGTCGCCCCGTGCAGCACCGCGTCACGGTGCTTCTCCAGGCCCGGCGACATCTGGGTCGCCCGCTCGATGGCGACCCGCGTCAGGGCCTCGTGGTCCTTCACCCAGAAGGCCCCCGCCCCCATCGGCGCCAACAGCACGGAGAGGACGGCGAGCCGCGGTGCCACGACGGGTCCGCTCAGGCGGCCTCCGCCCGGGGCACGTCGAGCGAGTCCAGGTGGGCCCGCGCCAGGTGCAGGTTGTCGTTGTCGAGCGGGTGGAACGACGGCCGCAGGTACTCCTTGAGCCCACGCCAGAGCACCCGCACCAGCACCGGGTCCTTCTGGTGCGCGCGCCGCAGCTCGCGCCAGATGCCCCCCCACCCCAGGCCCGGCTCCTGCCGCAGCAGCGTGACGGTGGCCGCGAACCACAGGCCGAACAGCGCGATGATGCCCGCGAACATCCCCGTCACGCGCAGGCCGTAACCCGGCGCCACCTTGCGCAGCACGTCGAAGGCCACGGCCTTGTGCTCAATCTCCTCGGCGGCGTGCCACTCGATGAGCTGGCGCATCGCGGGGTGGCCGTCCTTGAACACGCCGAGCGTCAGCGTGTTCTCCCCCATGATGGCCGTGTAGTGCTCCAGCGCGGCGGTGATGGCCAGCCGCAGGGGGGCCGGGAAGTACTTGTCGATGAAGCCCCAGACGATGCGCTGGTACGCCTTCATGAAGCCGGTGATGACGTAGCCCTGTGACTCCAGCAGCTCGATGTAGTCCTGGTGCTCGCGGGCGTGCTGGCCCTCCTGGGCGAAGAACGTCTTCACCTGCGCGCGCAGCTCCGGGGCGTCGGCCAGCGCGGGGAGGTAGTGGTTGACGCTGCGCACGAAGAAGCGCTCGCCCTGGGGGAAGAGCAGGTTGAGACCGTTCCACAGGTGCGTCGAGCCCAGGCCGTTGTGGTGCCAGATTCGGGGGAAGGTGGCATCGAAGTGAAACTTCAGGTGCGGTCTCGGGATGATGCGACCGGGCTCGGGGGGATTGACCATGAGTGGGGGATTCTCGTGCGCCGCAAGGGGGACGGCGGGTCAGGGGGAAGGGCGCGTGACGGAACGCATCCTCGGGGGGAATTCGCGCTCGAGCTCGGTTCGGAAGGCGATGAGCCGCTCCCGGGCGGTGAAGGGACCGCTGCCAGCGATAGCGCCGAAGAACCGCTTGCGCACGCCTTTGCGCGTCACGCAGAGCACCTCCGTGACGCACAGTGCCACCCCGCCGCCCACGGCGGGCAGCGGCCGCATGGTGTTGAAGTGGATGGGCGCGTGCCGCTCCAGCGCGGCCTCGTCCTCCACCTCGAGGGTGATCTTCGACAGGAGCGCGTTGCCGCACAGCGCGGAGGCCACCTGCCGCAGCCCCGGCGTGTAGGCGAAGCCGTGCGTGGTGAGCGACGGCATCCACCAGGGCAGCGACGGCGAGTACAGCGTGGAGAAGATGTCCTCCAGCACGCCGCCCTCCGTCCGGGTGTGCTCGAGCAGCTGGGAGACCCGCGCGGGCGTCACCGGGCCGTCGCGGGTGAGGGAGGGAATCACCGCGATGCGGATGCGCCGCCAGGGCCGTGGCACCGACAGGGGCGCGTCCGGCAACACCGGCACCAGCATCGTCGGGTTGTCCGTGCGCAACAGCCCCCCATGGGAGCGCCCCAGCGCGCCCAGCACCGCGCACGCCAGGCTGCGGAAGTCGAGCTGTTCGGGCAGCTCCACGCGCAACAGCGGTGAAGGGTCGTCCGGTCCCGTCAGCCACTCCCCGCCGTCGCCGCCATGCGGCCCGCGAGGCAGCGCGGAGGCAATCGCCCGCGACACCTCCATCATCGCCGTGCCGTCCATCACCAGGTGGTCGAACGCCAGCTCCAGCGAGCCCGTGGTCCGCTCCACCCGCGCCCCCAGCCAGGCGCTCGTCGTCAGGAGGTGCGACGTCCAGGCGCTGTCGCCGTGGCCCGCGGCGTCCACCACCACCTGGGGATGCAGCCCGTCGCGGCGCGCCTCGGAGAGCGAGCAGGGAGCGCGGGACTCGAGGAGCGCCGCCACCGCCCGGGAGGTGAGCGACGTGTCCACCAGGGGGAGCCGGGCCACCCGGAAGCCGCCGCCGGGCACGGTGACGGCCACGGTGAGCACCCCGTCATCCGCGACGCGCTGACGGGCATCCAGGCCCATGCGCCCCAGCCCCGCCAGCCAGACATCCGTGGGCTGGTTGTGCCGACGTCCCCGCGTGCCCACGTGCCAGCGGGCCACCTGGGCGAGCAGCGCGGACACCCACCCTCCATCCCGGGTGTCGAGGCCCAGCGGCTGCACCGTCATCATGACGCGGCGCGAGCGAGGCTCGGTGGAGAGGAAGCGCTCCCACGACGTCAGCTCCGGCACCACGTCCGACACCTGGCTCGCCGGGAAGGTCCGCTGCCAGCCGTCGCACGCCCCCACCAGCACGGACAGCGCCTGACGCGCCACCGGCACGAAGTGCGGGAACTTGTGCGCCATCGACTCCCGCACGCGTGAGCGGGTGTCCCCGGCACGGTGAACAGCGAACGAAGGAAAGGAACCAGAGCCGTCCATGGCACGTGTCCCGCGCAAGCGCACCGGTGAGGTGACCCACTGCATTGGCCGTGGAGTGTACCGGACACTTCCCGCCAACGGGATTCTGTTGCACGTCCTCATGTCGAGACACTCCCCGCACTCGTACGGGTGGTGAAGGACTCACGCCCTCATCCCCGTTTCATCGCCGGCAGGTAACCGCGACCGGCGCCTCACCGAGTCCCAGGCCGTCACACGCACAGCGCGGGCCGCTCCCACGGTCTCCAGCCGGGCGCAGCAGGACGGGACACTTCCGCTCCCAGCGGCCCCGGTGGCCCCGCCGCCCGGACGCCGTCCCACGTCCCTGCCAGGAAGGACACGACGCGCACCGACGTGCGGTTTCCACGCAGACATCTCATCCAAGCACTTGCATCAGAACGACAGACTTCACGCGCGCGTGACGTATCCAGCCCCAGGCTCGCGTTGACCCCTCGGGAACCCCAAACAAAATCAAACTGGATTTCACTGACAAGACAACATTGAACGACAAAGTCGCTTTAGCCTGACCCGCACTGGCAGTCACACCCGCAATCGGTAGGATGGTTTTGTCCAGGAGGCAGCACCCCGTCTGGACAACAGGGGGGAGCCAGCCACACAGCACTTGAACCGGCTTCGGTGCCCGCTCGGTGACGAGCAGGTGACCGCGACGCCAACACGCGGCTTGCGCGCCAATGGCACGCAGGCACGGGACGGGTGCGCCCTCTATTCCTCACGCCACGCAAAAGGAATGCAATCCATGAAGAAGCTTCTCGCCACCACCGCGGCCGCGGCGCTCTCGCTCACCGCGGCGCAGGCCCTCGCGGCGCCGATGTCTCCGTCCGCCAAGCCCATGTCGCAGTACTTCTCCCCCACGGTGCAGGACTCGTTCACGCTGCTGGGTGACACGGACAACAACAACCTCGTCTATTACGTCCCGCGCCGCGGCGGCGTGGCCGTCCAGTCGCCCCAGACGACCAACCCCATCCCCCGCTTCCAGATCACCTCCTTCACCCCCATCTTCGGCTACTTCGCGGGCCTGGAGCTGGCGAACCTGGGTGGCTCGTTCTCCACCACCAGTGATTTGGGCGCGCTCAACCGGCTGTCCCAGGAGGCCGCCAACCTGGGCTTCCAGATCGCCCCGGCGCCGGCCAACCGCTCCACCACGCAGTTCGTGCTGTCCGGTTACGCGCCCGTCAACGGCCGCGTGGAAGTCGACTGTGACTTCGAGATCCTCGTCGTCAACGGCCGCGAGGTGCGCGTCCCCGTGTGCTTCACGCACCTGGACCCGTCCCAGCCGTACGACATCAACACCAACGTGATGTACAAGTTCAACACGCTGCCCGCCGTCAGCGGCAGCGTGGTGGCGCAGGACATCGCCTTCCAGGCGACCACCCTGCCCGGCTGGACGCCGCAGCTGCGCGCGCTGATGGCCACCGGCGCCCAGTGGGACAACATCATGACGGCGCAGATCGACTGGGACATCAAGACGCACAACCTCACCCGTCAGGCGCGCTTCACGGTGAACTGGCGCTCGCTGTTCGAGCAGGCCAGCGCCTTCGCCGCCTTCCACCTGAGCTCCTGCGTGGACATCGAGGTTCGCGCCTTCTTCGAGCGCCTGGTGACGTGTTCCGCCGAGAACGCGTGCGGCATCCGCATCGAGTACCTCGGCAGCAACGGCCAGTGGGGCCCCACCGCGCCCAATGACGCCAACTTCATCAACGTCGTGAACGCCGTCCAGGCCCGCCTCCAGGACGAGCTGTTCAACGAGGTGCGCCGCTACACCACGCCGGTCAACGGCCAGGTCTCCAACCAGACCAACTCCATCTTCACCATGCGCGCCAACTACGAGAAGCTCATCCTGGAGCGCAACGAGGTCCAGTACATCCAGTACAACCCGGGCCCCACCGACTTCACCGTCAAGACCAACCTCAACGTCACCTGCCTCATGGATGGCTTCGAGATGGGCCGCGTGAACTGGAACATGAACGACGCGGGCTGCCGCGCGCTGCTGGGCCAGCCGTAATCCACGCGTTGAGCTGATTCGACTCCGGGGCGGAGGCCACCTTGCTGGCGGCTTCCGCCCCCCCTTTCCATCCTCACCCCAGGCCCTGCACCCATGCGATTGCTCTCGCTCTGTCTCACGCTCGCCCTGTGTCTGGCGGCTGCCCCCGCCCAGGCCCAGACGGACACGCCCCCGCTCGACTACGCGCGCACGATTCGCGAGTCGGAGATGGTGTTCATCCCGTACATGGGCATGAACCGCGGTCCCATCTTCTATACCCAGTACGCCCAGGTCGCGACGGACTCCGTGGCCACGGTGGGCGGCATGCGGCGGCTGTTCGTGAACCTGCACCCCACCGCCCACACGCTCAACCTGTACAACGGCTTCATCAGCCGTCACGGAATCACGGACGCGCGCCTGTTGCCCACCTTCCCCGCCGCGGGCTGCCAGCCGACGCAGGCCATCATCGACCTGCTCCCCGGCATCCCCGCCAGCTACAAGCCGAAGGCCGTGGGCGGCAACTACCCGCTCGTGTGTGGCATCAGCGTCCACTTCCTGCCGGCGGACGAGGCCATGGTGCGCGCCCACATCGCCGCGAACCCGGTCATCACCCTGCGCGTCAACGTGCCGCTGTGCGCGCCCTCCAGCCCGCTGCTCAACGTGCCGGGCATCAACCAGGTGCTGGTGACCAACGGGGCGCTCCAGTCGCAGCCCACCGGCGGCGTGACGGGCAACAGCTGGGATGTGCTCTTCGAGTCCGCGAAGCTCGCGCAGACCAATCCCTCGCTCTTCGTCACCACGGACCCGCAGGTGGGTTGGGAGACGTATGTGAAGTCCTTCACGTTGGACCTCGCCGCCCAGACGGCGACGATGACGCCCGCCGTGGCCGGGAGCTCCTCGGCCATCTGCACGCCCGCGCCGCTGGCGCTCGAGCACGGCTGATACGCCGCGCCCGGACATTCGAACCCTCACATCGGCAGCCGGGGGCGGACATGGCGTGGGCCATGACGCTCCCGGCTCGGGAGCTTTTCATGAAGACACGATGGGTCTGGGTCCTGATGGGACTCGTGGGATGCATGGCGTGCTCGGGCAAGGACGACCCCGATGAGGGCGAGACGCCGCAGCAACGCCGCGCGAAGCTCCAGCGCTGCATCGTCACGCGGCTGCCGGCTCCCGCGGGCTCCACGGAGCCGTCGTGGGCCGTTTCCGGCTTCGCCCTGGTGGGCGCCTACCGGGCCTGTGAGCCGGACGCCGGGCGCGCCACGGCCTCGGACTTCGGCCAGGTGGTGGAGGGCATCGCGCGCTGGGAGTCCGAGGACGTCTCGCGCGTGAGGCTCACGCAGCCGGCGGAGTCCGCGCGATGAGGCGCCTGGCCGCGCTCGCGCTGGTGCTGCTCGCGGGGACTGCGTCCGCGTCCGCGAAAGGCGTGGTGGCCCAGGAGTGCACCGGGTGCCACACGTCGCGACGCACGGAGCCCCAGACACGCTTCGCCAACGGGCTGGGCCGGTGGACCGACAGCCAGTGCTACGGCTGCCACGCCGAAATCAACGACGTGGCCCGGAAGCGCCAGAAGCGAGAGCCGGACCCGCGCTACTTCGCGGTGCCGGTGCGCGAGGAGAAGCTCGCCCATCTGGCCACCACACCGCTGTCGTACATGAACGCGCCGGAGCTGCTCGAGGAGCCCGGGCACGCGGTGCCGCGCATCTCCGCGCGGGGCCTCGCGGCGTTCCTCAAGCGGCCGAGCACGCTCTCGCAGAAGGAGGGCAGCCGCGCGCCCCGGATGATGGCCTACCCCGCCCTGCGCCCGAGTGACGTGCAGGACATCGCCGCGCTGCTGGCCGTGCGCCTTCCAGTGAAAGAGGCTCCGCGGGCCAGGTTGACGACGCAGGAGCGCCCCGCGGCGGAGGCGTTGTGGAAGGCACGCTGCGCCGCGTGTCACACCGGCCCCCGTCCGCTCTCCGGACGCGACGGCGTGTCGCTGGGGCTCTACACGCCCGAGTGGACGTACGAATACTGCCGCGAGCCCTCGCCCCACGCGCGTGAGGGTCGGCAGATGCCGGAGGTGCCGCTCACGCTGGACGAGGCGAAGCTGCTGCACCGCCTGTTCGACGAGCAGCGACGCGAGCAGGAGCGCGAGCTGGATGCGCGTGTCACACGCCTCGCGGTGAAGCAGGCCGCCACGCCGGGCCCGGTGCCTCCGACGATGCTCGCGTACCTGTGGGGTCCGTTCTTCCGGGACGCCACGTGCGTGCACTGCCATGCGACGAGCCCTCGCGCCGCCAGCGCCTTCACCGCGGACGCACAGGGGCTCAAGACGTACCTGAAGAAGAAGTCCGGCGAGGAGTTCTGGCGGCGACTGGAGACGCGCGCGCTGGAGGCCGAGCACGGACTGGTGGCGGCTTCGCCCGGCATGCCCATGGCGGGCGTGGAGCTGCCCTCGGAGCTGAGGGCGCTCGTCGCGCGGTGGGTCGTCGACGGCTGCAAGGACACCGAAGGCAAGTCGTGGTGCCGTCGCTGACGGCCCTCCCGAGGAGACGCGAACATGTTCCGGAACAGGTCTGCTGCGACGTCGAGGAGTCCGCTCTCGTGGTGTCTGCTGCTCGGCCTGTGGCTGCTGATGGGCTGCGGCGAGTCGACCGCGACGCTGGAGCCGCCCCTGCGACAGGGCCGCGCGCCGCTCGCCGGTCGGGGCTCCGCGTCGCGCCTGTCGCTGGGGCAATACCACTCCGTGGGCGTGCACTCGGACGGCACCGTGTGGGCCTGGGGCTACAATCGCCAGGGACAGCTGGGCAACGGTCAGCTCACCGACAGCCCGACACCGGTGCAGGTGAGCCAGCTCACGGACGCGGTGGCGGTGGCCTCGGGTGACTACCACTCGCTGGCGCTGCGCTCGGATGGCACCGTCTGGGGCTGGGGCGACAACTACTCCGGGCAGCTCGGCACGGGGACGACCAGCGCGAGCGTGCAGCCGGTGCGGGTGCAGTCGCTGACGGGCGTGCTCGCGGTGGGCTCGGGCTTCTCGCACTCGGTGGCGCTGCGCTCGGACGGCACCGTCTGGGCCTGGGGTGACAACCGCTACAAGCAGGTCGGTCCCCATTCGGCGACGAGCAACGCGCTGCCCATCCAGGTCCCCGGCCTGCGCGAGGTCATCGCGGTGGCGGCCGGCGGCAACACGTCGCTGGCGCTGCGCGCGGACGGCACCCTCTGGGCCTGGGGCGACAACCGCAGCGGCCAGCTCGGTGATGGCACGGTGACGACCCGCGGGCAGCCGGCCCAGGTGCTCGGCCTGACGGGCGTGGCGACGGTGTCCGCGGGCGCGTCACACTGCGTGGCCTTGCGCTCGGACGGCACGGCATGGGCCTGGGGACTCAACGCCACGGGGCAACTGGGAGACGGCACGGTGACCAACCGCGCCACGCCCGTCCAGGTGCCGCTGACGGAGGTGATGGCCGTGGTGGCCGGCAACTACCACTCGCTGGCGGTGCGCTCGGATGGCGCGGTGTGGGCCTGGGGCGACAACCGCTATCGGCAGCTCGGCAACGGGACGCTGACGAGCAGCCGGGTGCCCATCCTCGCGGGGCTCACGGGTGGCGTCACGCTGGTGGCGGGCTTCAAGCACTCGCTGACGCTGCGCGCGGACGGCACTGTCTGGGCCTGGGGCGACAACGCGTTCGGCCAATTGGGTGACAGCACCTTCCAGCCGCGCATGTCGCCGGTGCGCGTGGGGACCACCAACACGCTGGGCAACCCGGGCGTCACGTCGGGCCAGCTGCACTCCGTCTATCTGGATGCGTCCGGGAATGTCTGGAGCTGGGGCGACAACGAGAGCGGCCAGCTGGGCAACGGCACGGGCGCGGACCGGCTGACGCCCGCCCTGATGGGCCTGTCGGGCGCGGTGTCCGTGACGGCGGGCAACAAACACACCGTGGTGCTCAAGGGCGACACCACCGTGTGGGCCTGGGGCGTCAACAGCCGGGGCGAGGTGGGCGACGGCAGCAACGTGGACCGCTCGCAGCCCGTGCGCGTCTCCACCCTCACGGGCATCTCCGCCATCACCTCCGGGGCCCTGCACTCGCTGGCGCTGCGCAATGACGGCACGGTGTGGGCGTGGGGCTTCAACCGCTATGGCCAGCTGGGGGATGGCTCCACGGCGGACCGCAACGTGCCCGTGCGGGTGACGGGGCTGACGGGGGTGACGGCCATCGCCGCGGGCCACAGCCACTCCATGGCGCTGCGCTCGGACGGCACCGTGTGGGCGTGGGGCTACAACTTCGACGGCCAGATTGGCAGCGGGACGAACGCGTGGCACATCGTCCCGGTGCAGGTGTTGGGGCTCACCGGGGTGACGAGCATCATCGCCGGGGGATACCACTCCCTGGCGCTGCGCTCGGATGGCACGGTGTGGTCCTGGGGCTACAACGGCTCGGGGCAGCTGGGGAATGGCTCGACGCTGAACCTCAACGCGCCCGGGCCGGTGTCGAACCTGACGGGCGTCGTCTCCATCGCGGCGGGGAACTTCCACTCGCTGGCGCTGCGCTCGGACGGCACGGTGCGCGCGTGGGGGTTCAACTTCGACGGCCAGCTGGGGGATGGGCTGCTGGAGAACCGCCACGTGCCGGTGATGGTGGCGGGGATGAGCAACGCGGTGGCCATCATCGCGGGGGACCACCACTCCATGGCGCTGCGCTCGGACGGGACGGCGTGGGCGTGGGGCTACAACGGCGAGGGGCAGCTGGGGGACGGCACGCGGGATGACCGCCTCATCCCCACGCAGGTGGAGATGTTCTGAGGCGCCAGGCTTCACGGGACGGCCGTTGGGTCCCTTCCGCAGCACCCGACAAGGAGACACCCATGTTGCCTCGAAGACTGAACGGGCGGGCGCCAGGCGCGCTCGCGGCCAGCGGACTCGCCCTGGTGCTGCTGGGCAGCGCTGACGCGCGGGCCTTCACCGAGGAGCACGTCATCATCCTCATCGACCGCAGCGGCTCCATGCTCACCACGCGCGCCTCCGGCCAGACGCGCTTCGTGGAGGCCGTGACGCGTGGGCGCGACTTCGTGCAGACGCCCAACGTCCTGCCGCGCCGCTTCGCCGTGTGGACGTTCGAGGGGGCCACCTACCGCCGTGAGCAGGGCTTCATGGACGGGGCGTCGACGGTGACGACGCTGAACAACCTGACCTCGGGCCTGGGCGCCACGCCGCTGGCGGTGGCCGTCTGTGATGCCGCGGACGAGCTGCTCCAGTTCGAGCCCGGCGTGGACGCACGCAAGGTGGTCCACCTCATCTCCGACGGGGAGGAGAACAGCACACCCGAGGACTCGCCGTGCTATGGGCCGTCCAGCAACAAGCGCTACCCGGACCTGGAGGAGGGCTCGTGGCAGTGGAAGGTCCGAAACATGCTCAAGACGGGCGACCCACTGCGCGACAGCCCCAATCCCTTCCAGCTCGTGTTCGACGCGGACGTCTTCTACAACCACCTCAACCTGTCGCCCTTCGCGGACCCGCTCGAATCCCCCTTCCTCACCTTGCTCCGGGGGTTGTCGCGCGACTCGGGCGGTCAATACATGCCCATCGAGGACTCACGACCGCTGCCCATTCCGGGTGACACGGATGGCAACGGGTGCATCGACTCGAAGGACTACTACCTCATGCTCGCCAGCTACGGGCTGAGCGTCCCCCCCGGAGACCCCAAGGCCGACTTCAATGGAGACAAGGTCGTGGACTTCACCGACTACAGCATCGTCCTGGGCAATCTGGGCAGAGGCTGCGCGGCCGGTCCACAGCCCTGGCTCCCCATGAGCGGGGGGTAGGAACCATCAGCCCTGGCACGGACCCAGCCCGAAACAGCTGGCCGGGTCCGCGCCCCGAGGCCTCGGGTCAGAAGGTCACGTTGCAGCGACCGCCCATCCCCCACTGAGAAATGACCATGGAGTAATCGTTGTAGTCGACAATCAAGTCACCGTTGATGTCGGCCCGCTTGTCCCCAGGCGGAACGGTGTTCCCGAAGTTGGCGAGAACCAGGTCCAGGTCCACGTTGTTGACACACCCGTTGCGGTCCACGTCAGCGAGCGCGGGAACGGGCTGGTTGTCCTCGACGACCGTGAGCCGCCCACCTGATTCCTCGGCAATGGCGCGCAAGTACCTGACGAAGGGGCCGCCGGGGGGGAGTGGAAGGCTCGCATCCGCGACCACCCTCCCGTCCCTGGAGACCTCCGGGGCCACGTCCGAACCTCCATCCCGAAGGGACAGGAAGCTCCCGAAGAAGGTGATGTGAGAAACAATCTCAAAGCCGGTCGGAGGCACATTGGTGTTCTGGGCATTTCCGGTCCGCAGCTTGTTCCTCACCTTCCACTGCCAGGACTGGGGGTCCATCGCGGGGCTGTCCGGCCCCTGGCACTCGGAGCCCACGGGGCTGTCATTCTCCTGGCCGTCGGAGCTCAGCTCGATGCGTTTCTGCGCGAAGACATGCGTACGAAACCCCCTCAACCGGGTCACCGCCTCGCAGGCCGAGTAGGCCAGTGGTGTCGTCCCCAGTCCCGCCTGCAAGGCGCTCAGGGCGTTGAAGATGAGCTGTGGGTTGTCCGTGAAATCCTGATGCACCTGATACGAATTATTCTCGAAGGACCAGACCGCCATGTATCGCGGGAGGGACGAGCCCGCCTCCACCGCCTCTCTGGCCATTTGCATTCCCACTGCAAAGCGCTGTCGGTTATCCAGCGAGCGCACGGTCGTCATCGACCCGCTGCGATCAATCAGGAAGATCACATGCACTTCCTTGAAGGCAGGAACCGGCTGCGCCATCACCACGCCTGGAATGGAGGACACCAACAATCCCAGGAGCATGGCCCAACGAACGACGGCTGCGTGTTTCGTCACGGGGGCATCCTTTCGTGAGGAACGGGGACCGACCCAACTCGGCGCCCATGGATGGACGCAAGTCGTTCCCAGAACGCCAGACACTCGAGCGCTCACGGCTTATATGCCATACAATTCCAACCCGAAAGAATAAGGGAAAACACATAACAACCAGTCTCTGCGCCCGCGGGTTTGTTTCGACATCAGCCTTTCATGACACGCGGCACCCACCTGGCCCCGTTACATCGAGCAACAGGGCGCCCTGCTCGCCGCCCGGAGTGCCCCCACCGTGCGGGGCACGTCGACAGGACTGGCCTTGGGAGGTCGGCTCCGGAGAGAATGCGCGCGCGCCGGTGGGTGGCCGGCGACCTTGGGGGAAAGCGCATGAGCCAGGAGCGCGTCATCTTTGGCAACACGGTGGACAGCCTGTATCTGAAGACCCTCGACAAGGACTTGTCCTACGACCTTCGCAACGAGCTGCGGGAGATGGGCATGGACCTGGACGGCCCGCTCCAGGCCGCCTATCCCCACGCCGTCTGGGTGCGCTGCCTGGACACGGTGGCCCGCGCGCTCCATCCGGACCGGACGCTGGAGGAGGCGCGCCGGCTGCTCGCGCGGCGCATGATTGAGGGCTACGCGCAGACGGTCATGGGCGCGGCGGTGCTCACCCTGGCGCGCGTGCTGGGCCCCATGCGCTCGCTGGGCCGCATGACGCACAACTTCCGGAGCGGCAACAACTTCACGGAGACGCGCGTCACGGTGGTGAACCCCACCACCGCGGACCTCTGGTTCAACGAGCCTTCGGCCACCGAGGGCTTCGTCGAGGGCGTGCTGGAAGAGGGGCTGCATCGCATCGGTGTGCGCGGGTTGACCATTTCCCGCACCCGTCACGACGAGGACTCCTGTACCTATCGGCTCGAGTGGTACGACCCCTCCGCTCGCTGACCTCCTTCCCCGAGCCCCTCGATGCCCCGCCTCCTCGACTCCCTCCCCGAGCTCTACCGCGAGCTGCTCCCCGGCTTCTTCCGCCAGGACGTCCCCGAGGAGACCAAGGCCACCTGCTCCAACTGCGCCATGTGCGAGGGCTCCGCCCAGGGCAGCGTCGAGGCCGTGGACGGCGTCAGCCGCCTGTTCCGCCCCGACACCAAGTGCTGCACCTACTTCCCGCGCCTGCCCAACTACCTGGTGGGCGCGCTCCTGTCGGATGAGCGGCCGGAGCTGTCCGAGGGCCGCTCGCGCATGGAGGCGCGCATCGCCGCGCGCATCGGCGTGACGCCGCAGTGGGTGAAGCCCCCGGCCAAGTTCAACTTCCTCTACAAGAACGGCACCCAGTTCTTCGGCCGGGCCGCGTCGCTGCGCTGCCCCTACTACGCGCAACAGAGCGGCGGCTGCACCATCTGGCCCTACCGCGAGGCGGTGTGCTCCACGTTCTTCTGCAAGTACGTGGCGGGCGCGGACGGCCGCAGGTTCTACATGTCGCTCAAGACGTACCTGACGCTGACCGAAATCCAGCTGTCGCGCTGGACGACGCTCCAGCTGCTGCCCGACTACATCCTGTCCGGCAAGGACCGCCCGGAGCTGCACCCCTCACCGCTCGCCGTCGAGGACCTGGACGACGCGCCGCCCCCCGCGCGCGCCTACGCGGACCTGTGGAAGGGCTACGTGGGCCTGGAGGTGGACTACTACCGCGAGTGCCACCGGCTGGTGCGCGGACTGGACGCGGCGGGGCTCGACAAGCTGCTCGGCCTGGACGGCCTCATCGAGCTCAAGGGGCTGGAGGCGCACCTGGGCACCGCCGTGTCCTCCCAGCTGCCGCGCACGCTCAAGTTCAACGCGGACGCCACCGTGCAGTGGATGCCCGACGGCAGCGTGGCCCTGGGCGCGTACAGCGACTTCGACGCCGTGGCCCTGCCCGGCGAGGCCTACGGGCTGCTCGTGGAGTTCACCGGGCGACAGAGCGTGGAGGCCGTGCGCCACCACCTGCGCGAGCACAAGCAGGCGGACCTGTCCGAGGACGTGCTGCTGGAGCTCTACCGGCACCGCATCCTCGTGGAGGTCTGAAGCGCGACTACGGAGGGCCGGACAGCGCGCCCAGCTCCTGCAACAGGCGGCTGGACGCGTGCGCCTCCCGCCACGCGGGCACCGACGCCGACAGGTGCTCGGCCAGCCACGCGCAGAAGCCCGGGTCTCCGGCGCCGAGCCACTCCGCCGACTCGGTCAGCTCCGCCTGCGCGGACTCCCACGCCCGGCGGTACGCGCTCGCCGAGGACATCACCTGCGTCACCGCGTGCGTGAAGGCATCCAGCGACGCCCGCAGCTCCAGCGCCGCCGAGGGCTCCTTGCCGCGCGACTCGCGCAGCCGGCCCAGGTGCAAGAGCAGCCCCTGCTCCAGCGCCGCGGTGGTGCCCAGTCGCGCCTGCGCCCCGCGCAACAGCAGCTGCAGGTCCTCGTTCAGCTCGCGCAAGAGCTCCTCCGTCGAGCGCGCCACCGGGCGCCCCAGCCGCGTGCAGACCGCCTGCCAGAGGTTGCTGTACGCGAGCAGCTCGCTGACGCCGCGGCGCACGTGGGGGGGAATCCGGTCCAGGAACTCCAGCGCGGCGCCGCGCGCCTCGACGGCCAGCGCGCCGGAGCCCTTGGCCAGCTGCAACAGCTTCCAGGCCCACGGCAGGGCCTGCTCGGTGGAGCGGAACAGCGCCTCGCAGCTCGCGCTCAGCGCGCCCGCGTGGCTGCCCTCCTTCGGCACCGCGGGGGCCTGGGCCATCTTCACGGGCTCCGGTTCCTGGGGCTCATGCTGAACACTTCCTTCGTGCTCGCGCCGCGCGCCTTCCGACGAGGATTGTTCGCGTTCCGAAGAGCTGTCGTCCAGCCACATGCATCTCCTCCGGCCTCGTCGGCGGACCCCCGGTTATCGCACGCCCCGTCGGCAACCTCCAAGAGCCTCGCGCCCCTGCATGAAGGACACCCGACGTGCGTCCCGGACGTCGACGTCCGTGGCCGTTGGGGCATTCAAAAGGTCACACGCATTCCCGAAAGTTGAGAGCCCCAACAAAAGCGGCCCGGACCCGCGACGCGCGCGGGCCCGGGCCCAGGTGAGGGGGGGGCGCCCCATGCCTCAGTGCAGGGTGTGCTTCAGGTGGCTGAGCTTCTTGTGCGTGCTCTTCTGCTTGGGGAGCAGCTCCATGCGCACGAAGCGGCGCAAGTCGCCGTGCACCTTGCCCGCGTTCTGCTCGTAGTCGCGAAGGCCCTTGTCCTCGCCCTCCTCCAGGGCGGAGATGGCCTTGTCCTCGCCCAGGAGGTCCGCGCCGCCCTGGACCACCTTGGCGAACACCCCCCACACGCCCGAGCCCTCCGCGGGCTCACCGTCGAGCTGCCGGATGCGCTCCTTGAGCGCCTCCACGCGCTGCTCGTGGTCCTTCAGGCACTCCTCGAGCGTGCGTCGCCGCACGTCGTGCTCGATGTGCCCCATCGCCTGGCGGTAGGTCTCCACCGCTGAAATCTCGCCCCGCAAGAAGGAATTGAGCGTCTCGACATCCTTGCCAGCCTGAGCCATCGACGGCCTCCTGGTGAGGGTGAACGGATTGCTGTTCCAAGAAGTTGGGGCGCGGCCGGCGGCTCGCAACGAGGGCCCCCTCCCCCGCCACCTCCCCCGGGGCACACGCACCGTCCGTGTTTCCACGCGGGCCGGCGCGACTGTCCGGGTAGTCTGTTTGCAAGAATGCGTCAGGGCTGTGAAGCTGATCCCAGAGTACCCCGGTTCCTGTGCCGTGCCCCTGGCCCGTGGGAAGCTGGCCAGGCAACCCAGCTCGCACCTCCTCGACGAATGACCGCCCCGTCGCCTGCTTCACCGTCGCGCCCGCTGCTCACGTTCGCCCTCGTCTGGCTGGGTCAGTTCGTCTCCCTGTTCGGCTCCGGGCTGACGTCGTTCGCGCTGGGCGCGTACGTCTACCAGCTCACCGGCTCCACGACGCGCTTCGTGCTCATCTCGTTCTGCGCGACGCTGCCGTTGGCGGTGCTGTCGCCGTTCGCCGGCGTGCTGGTGGACCGATGGGACCGGCGCAAGGCGATGCTCTGGAGCGACGTGGGCTCGGGCGTCACCACGGGGCTCATCTGGACGCTGCTGGTCGCGGACAACGCGGGCTGGCTGAAGTTCCAGAGCTGGTACATGTACCCCATCGTCCTGTTGGGTGGCTGTTGCACGGCGTTCCGGTGGCCCGCGTGGCAGGCGACGACGCCGCTGCTCATCCCCAAGCGGCACCTGGGGCGGGCCAGTGGCCTCGCGGAGCTGGGCGCGGCCATCAGCCAGATTGCCTCGCCGGTGTTCGCGGGCGTGCTGGTGGGCAGCATCGGCCTGCACGGCGTGCTCTTCATGGACGTGCTGAGCTTCCTGTTCGCCGCGAGCGTGCTCGTCGCGGTGCGCTTCCCGTCACCACCGCCGAGCGCGGCGCGGGCTTCGGGCAAGCGCTCCATGCGCGCGGAGCTCGCCGAGGCGTGGCGCTTCGTGCGCGAGCGGCGGGGGCTGACGTACCTCTTGTGTTTCACCACGTTCACCAACGCGAGCATGGCGCTGGTGCTGCTGCTCATCACGCCGCTGGTGCTGAGCTTCACGGACGTGAAGAGCCTGGGCGTCATCGGCTCCGTGTCCGGCCTGGGCATGCTGGCCGGCGGCGTGCTCACCAGCGTGTGGGGCGGCCCCAAGCAGCGCATGCGGGGCGTGGCGGGCTTCCCGCTCATCGCCGCGGCGATGTTGCTGCTGGCCGCGCTGCCGCCCAGCGTCCCGTTGCTCGCCACGGCGGCGATGCTGTTCCTGTTCTCCATGCCGCTCACCGCGGCCAACTCGCAGGTGCTCTGGCAGACGAAGGTGCCGCTGGAGATCCAGGGCCGGGTGGCCGCGCTGCGAAAGACGGTGGGCCAGTCCGCGGTGCTGCTGGTCACGCTGGTGGCGGGGCCGCTGGCGGACCGCGTCTTCGAGCCGTGGATGGCTCCGGGCGGCGCGCTGGCGGACAGCATGGGGCGCCTTCTGGGCACCGGCCCCGGCCGCGGCATCGCGCTCCTCTTCGTCGTCATCGGCCTCACGGTGCTGTGCGCCGTGGGCCTGCTGCTTTCGTCCCCTCGCGCGCGGCGCGTCCAGGAAGAGCTTCCGGACGTGATTCCCTCCCATCCGCTCGCCTCGACGCTTCCTTCCGAACCGCCCGCGGCCGACGCCGTGCCCGAGAACAGGCTCTCGGCGACGGGGAACACCCCGTCTTGAGCACGTCGCAGTTCTGGCTGTCCGCGCCCATGTATCAACTGGAGTATCCGTGAGCACGCGCATCGACTCTCCGACGTCCGTCGGTCCCGTCACCCCATCCGACGCCCCCGTGGCCGCCTCCGGCTCGCCGCTGGTGGTCCTGCGCGCGGGTGACGACCAGACTCCGCCGCTCTACCTCGTGCATCCGCTGGACGGCCGGCTGGACTGCTACGCCGCGCTCGCCGGGCACGCGCCCGCGTCCCAGCCCGTGGTGGGCTTCCAGGCGCGAGGCCTCACCGACGGCCGCGCCCCGCTGGAGTCGCTGGAGGCGATGGCCGTCTTCTACGTGGAGGCGCTGCGCGCCGAGCGGCCCGAGGGCCCCTACCACCTCGCGGGCTGGGCGCTGGGCGCCGTCATCGCGTGGGAGATGGCGCGCCTGCTCCAGCGCGACGGGCACGCCGCGCGGCTCACGCTGCTGGAGCCGCCGCCCGCGTCTCCGGACCGGAGCGTGTCCGCCACCGCGCTCGCGGCCCACGCGGCCCTGTTCGCGAAGGACCTGGCGCTTCAGTCCGGTGTGCCTCCGCTGGAGCTGCCCGCGGCGCTCACCACGGGGAAGGACCCGGAGCCCCTGCTCGCGCACCTGCATGGCGCGGGGCTGCTGCCCGAAGGTGCGTCCATCGAGTCCCTGCGCGCGCGCTTCAAGGTCTTCTCCGCGCACCTGCGCGCCGCCCGTCGCTACGTCCCGGAGCCCTTCCCCGGCTCCGCGCTCGTGGTCCGCGCCGCCGAGGCGGGAGACACCGAGGAGGACCGGGGTTGGGCGGTGCTCGCGGAGGAGGGCTCACGGCTCGAGTCGACGCCGGGTGACGGCTACACGCTGCTGCGCGAGCCGCACGCGAAGGCGCTCGCCGCGCGACTCTTCGACGCCGCGCGCGCGGGCGAGGGCCCCATCCCCACGGGGCATGGCGACGGAGCGCCGCTGTCCTACGCGCAGCAGCGGCTGTGGTTCCTGGACCAGCTCCAGCCGGGCAGCCCCGCGTACAACATGTTCTACGGCCTGCGCTTCACCGGGCCGCTGGAGCACGCGCTCTTGGAGCGCGCCTTCACGGAGCTGACGCGGCGCCACCAGACGCTGCGCACCACCTTCCGCGCGCTACCGGAAGGCCCCGTGCAGGCGGTCGCACCGCCCGCGCCGTTCAGCATCCCGGTGGTGGACCTGCGCGCGCTGTCGCCGGAGGAGCGCGACGCGGAGGCCCAGCGCCTGGCGGACCAGGCGGCGCGCACGCCCTTCGACCTGGCGGCGGGGCCGCTCCTACGCGCGACGCTGTTGAAGCTGGATGCGCACGAGCACGTGCTGCTCATGGTCATCCACCACATCATCTCGGATGGCTGGTCCATCGGCGTGCTCACGCAGGAGGTCCCCGCGCTCTACCTGGCCTTCGCGCAGGGCCAGCCGACGCCGCTGCCCGAGCTGCCCGTGCAGTACACGGACTTCTCCGTGTGGCAGCGCGGGTGGCTGACGGGGGACGTGCTCGAGTCGCAGCTGGCGTACTGGCGCACACAGCTGGCCGACGCGCCGCACGCGCTGGAGCTGCCCACCGACAGGCCCCGCCCGCCCATCCAGACCCTGCGCGGCGACATGCTGCGCGTGGACATCCCGGAGAAGCTGGCCCCGGCCGTCTACACGCTGTGCCGCGAGGAGGGCGTCACGCCCTTCATGGTGCTGCTGGCCACGTTCCAGACGCTGCTGGCGCGCGACTCCGGCCAGGACGACATCATCGTCGGCTCGCCCATCGCCAACCGCACGCGGGCGGACCTGGAGGGCCTCATCGGATTCTTCGCCAACACGCTCGCGCTGCGCGCCCGCTTCAAGCCGGGCATGACGTTCCGCGAGCTGCTGCTCCAGGTGCGCGAGACGACGCTGGGCGCGTACGCGCACCAGGACGTCCCCTTCGAGAAGCTGGTGGACGAGCTGCGTCCGGAGCGGGACCAGAGCCGCACGCCGCTGTTCCAGGTGATGCTCGCCCTGCTCAACACGCCGAAGGCGGTGGGCAAGGACGACGGGAGCTCGCCGCTGAAGGTCCGCCCGCTGGACGCCATCAGCGGCACCTCGAAGTTCGACCTGACGCTGCTGATGTCCGATGACGGCACCGCGTTCCACGCGGTGTTCGAATACAACCTGGACCTCTTCGACACGGCCACCATCCAGCGGATGGCCACGCGGCTGGTGCGCCTGCTGGAGGCCGCCGTCCGCGAGCCGGGCCAGTCCGTCTTCCGGCTGCCCCTGCTCGAGGACGCCGAGCGCCACCAGCTGCTCGTCGACTGGAACGACACGTCGAGGGACACCTTCACGCCCTCGCCCATCCACGTCCCCGTGGAGGCGCAGGCCCGCCGCACGCCCGACGCCGTCGCCATCACGGATGGCACCCACGCGCTCACGTACGCGGAGCTGGACACGCGGGCCAACCAGCTCGCCTGGCACCTGCGCGCGCGCGGCGTCGCGACGGGGAGCACCGTCGGCATCTGCCTGGAGAAGTCGCTCGACATGGCGGTCGCCGTCCTGGCCACGCTCAAGGCCGGGGCCAACTACCTGGCGCTGGACCCGACCTATCCCGCCGAGCGCCTGGCCTACATGCTCGCGGACACGCTCGCGCCCGTGGTCCTCACGCACTCGAGCCTGAAGTCCGCCCTGCCCTTCCTGGAGTCCACCCGCGTCATCACGCTGGATGACGAGGCGGACGCGCTCGGACAGCAGCCGCGCCACGCGCCCGGCATCGACGTCCCGGTGGATGCCACCGTCTACGTCATCTACACCTCCGGCAGCACGGGCCTGCCCAAGGGCATCGTCATGCCCCACCGCGCGCTGAGCTCGCTCTTGACGTGGCAGGTGGGCCAGTCCGCGCTGCCCGGAGCCACCACGCTCCAGTTCGCCTCGCTCAACTTCGACGTCTCCGTGCAGGAGCTCTTCTCCACCTGGTGGACGGGCGGCACCGTCGCCCTGCCCACCGGGGCGCTGCGCCAGGACATCCCCGCGCTGCTCGACTTCATGCACCAGCAGGGCGTCGCGCGGCTCTTCCTCCCGTTCGTCGCGCTGCAGGCCATGGCGGACGCCGTCGCGCACGGCGCCACGCTCCCGCGCGCGCTGCGCGAGGTGGTCACCGCCGGCGAGCAGCTCCAGGTGAGCGCCAGCGTCGTGGCCTTCTTCGAGAAGCTCCCGGGCTGCGTCCTGGAGAACCAGTACGGCCCCTCCGAGGCCCACGTCGTCACCGCGTTCCGCCTGCGCGGCGAGCCCGCGGCCTGGCCCCCGCTGCCTTCCGTGGGCAGCCCCGTGGGCCACACGCGCATCTACCTGCTGGACACGCTGGGCCAGCCCGTGCCCGTGGGCGTCGCCGGTGAGGTGTACGTCGCCGGTGAGCACCTGGCGCATGGCTACCAGCGGAAGGCGGACGTCACCGCGCGCAGCTTCGTGCCGGACCCGTTCTCACGGACGCCGGGCGCGCGGCTGTATCGCACGGGCGACGCCGCTCGCTGGCGCGCGGACGGGACGCTCGACTTCCTGGGCCGCCTGGACTCGCAGGTGAAGCTGCGCGGCTTCCGAATCGAGCTGGGCGAGGTGGAGACGGTGCTGCGCTCCGCGCCGGGGCTGCGCGACGCGGCCGTGGTGGTGCGCGAGGACGTCCCGGGGGACAGGCGGCTCGTCGGCTACGTCGTCTCCGCCTCGGACGCGGCGCCCGACCTGGAGGCCCTCCGCGTCTACCTGCAGGAGCGGCTGCCCGAGTACATGGTGCCCAACGCGTTCGTCGCGATGGACGCGCTCCCGCTGATGCCCAGCGGCAAGCTCGCGCGCAGGCGGCTGCCCGCGCCGGACGCGGAGAGCCTGCGCAACGGCGCCGCCTTCGCCCCGCCGCGCACGCCGCTGGAGGAGAAGCTCGCGGCGCTCTTCGCGGACGTGTTGCACGTGCCGCGCGTGAGCGTCACCGACAACTTCTTCGCGCTCGGGGGCCACTCCCTGCTCGCCACGCAGGTGGTGTCGCGCGTGCGCTCGGCGCTCGGCGTGGAGCTGCCGCTGCGCACCGTCTTCGGCGCGCCCACCGTCGCGGCGCTCGCGGCGCAGATCGACACGATGCTGCTGATGTCGGGCAAGCGGCAGCCGCCTCCGCTCGTCCCCGTGCCGCGCACAGGTCCCCTGCCGCTGTCCTTCGCGCAGCAGCGCCTGTGGTTCCTCGACCAGCTCCAGCCCGGCACCGCGACGTACAACATGCCGTCCTTCGTCCGGCTGGACGGACCGTTGGACCGCGCCGCGCTCCAGCGCGCCTTCGACGAGCTGGTGCGGCGTCACGAGGCGCTGCGCACCACGTTCCTCCAGCAGAACGACGAGCCCTTCCAGCTCATCGCGCCGCAAGGCGAGCTGCCCGTGACGCACGTGGACCTGAAGGCCCTGGAGGCCGAGGCGAAGCGTCAGGAGGTGGAGCGCCTGCTCCACGAGGAGTACCTGCGCCCCTTCAACCTCTCCACCGGGCCGCTGGTGCGCGCGCTGGTGCTGGAGCTCACCCCGACGGAGCGCATCCTCGCGCTCAACATGCACCACATCGTCTCCGACGGTTGGTCCATGGGCGTGCTCGTCCAGGAGGTCGGCGCGCTCTATGGCGCGTTCGCGATGGGGATGCCGTCGCCGCTGCCCCCGCTGGCCCTCCAGTACGCCGACTACGCCGTGTGGCAGCGCGACTGGCTCCAGGGCGAGGTGCTGGAGCAGCAGCTGGCGTGGTGGCGGGGACGCCTGGGCGGAGTGCCGCCGCTGGACCTGCCCATCGACAAGCCCCGGCCTCCGGTGCAGACGTTCAACGGAAGCCAGGCGCCCATCACCTTGAAGCCGGAGGTCTCCCGGCGCCTGAAGACGCTGTGCAACCGAGAGGGGACCACGCCGTTCATGGCCCTGCTCGCCGCGTGGCAGTTGCTGCTCTCGCGGCACACGGGCCAGGACGACATCGCCGTCGGCTCCCCCATCGCGGGCCGTCAGCGCTCGGAGCTCGAAGGGCTCATCGGCTTCTTCGTCAACACGCTCGTCTTCCGCGCGCGCGTGGATGCGCGGGCGTCCTTCCTCGCGCTGCTCAGGCAGGTGAAGGAGAACGCGCTCGGCGCCTACGCGCACCAGGACGTCCCCTTCGAGCGGCTGGTCGAGGAGCTCCAGGTCCGTCGTGACCTGAGCCGCAGCCCGCTGTTCCAGGTCCTCTTCGCGCTCCAGAACACGCCCGGCACCTCCGCCCAGAAGCAGGACACGGCGCTCGAGCCCGTGGAGGTGAAGGACACCGTCATCAAGTTCGAGCTGGAGCTGAACTTCGTGGACGGGCCCGAGGGGTTCCTCGGCGCGCTGACCTACAACACGGACCTGTTCGAGCACGCCACCATCGCGCGCATGGCCCGGCACTTCGAGGTGCTGGTCGAGGCCGTCGTCGCGCGGCCCGACGCGCCCCTGGCCACGCTCTCCATGCTGCCGGAGGAGGAGTCCCGTCGGCTCCTCGTCGACTGGGCCTCCACGCCCGCCCGCGTCCCGGCGGACGCCACGCTGCCGGAGGTCTTCGCCCGCGTGGCCGCCGAGCGGCGCGACGACGTGGCGCTCCTCTTCGGCGACACCACCGTCACCTACCGGCAGCTCGACGAGGAGTCGAACCAGCTCGCCAGGCACCTGCGCTCGCTCGGCGTCACCACCGACTGCCGCGTCGCCGTGTCCCTGGAGCGCTCGCCCGAGCTCATCGTCGCCCTGGTCGCCATCCTCAAGGCAGGCGCGGCCTACGTCCCGCTCGACACGTCCTATCCGCGGGAGCGCCTGGTCTCCATGCTCGAGGACGCGCGGCCCGACGCGCTCGTCACCACGGGCGCGCTGCGTTCCCGACTCCCCGCCGACGGGCTCACCTGCGTGCTGCTCGAGGAAGTTCCGCTGCACCTCCTCGCCACCACTCCGCTTCCGCCCGCCGCGCACCCGCATTCGCTGGCCTACATCGACTTCACGTCCGGCTCCACGGGCAGGCCCAAGGGTGTCGCCTGCACCCATCGCGGCGTCATCCACACGCTGGTCGGCATCGACTACACGCGCTTCGGGCCCGAGCAGACACACCTGATGCTCGCGCCCATCTCCTTCGACGCCTCCACGTTCGAAGTCTGGGGCGCGCTGCTCCACGGCGCGCGGCTGGCCCTTCTCCCGCCGCAGACGCCGTCGCTCGAGGAGCTGTTTCAGACGGTCGCCCGCCATGGCGTCACCACGCTCTGGGCCACCAGCGGTCTGTTCTCGCAGCTCGTCGAGAGCCGCCTCACCGCGCCCGCCTGCCTCCAGCGCATCCTCACCGGTGGTGACGTCGTCTCCGCGCTGAACGCGCGCCGCGCCGTGGCGGACTGGGGCATCCAGGTCACCAACTGCTACGGCCCGACCGAAATCACCGTCGTCGCGACGACCTTCACCGTCGCCAGTCCCGACGACGTCGGCGCCACCATGCCCATCGGCCGTCCGACGAACGGCACGCACCTGCGCGTCCTCGACGCGTCGCTGCAGCCCGTGCCCGTCGGAGTGACGGGTGAGCTGTTCATCGGCGGTGACGGCCTCGCGCGAGGCTACGTCGGCCAGCCCACCTTCACCGCCGAGCGCTTCGTCCCCGACCCGTTCTCCTCCGTGCCCGGGGCGCGCCTCTACCGCTCCGGCGACCTCGTGCGCTGGCGGCAGGACGGCGCGCTGGACTTCGTCGGCCGCGCGGATGCGCAGGTCAAGGTCCGCGGCTTCCGCATCGAACTGTCCGAAGTCGAGGCGGGGCTGCTCTCCCACGCTTCCGTGCGCGAGGCCGTGGCCCTCGCCCGAGAGGACGTCCCCGGAGACAAGCGCCTCGTCGGCTACTTCATCTCGGACGCGCTCGACGCCGTCACGCTCCGGGCCTACCTCAAGTGGCGACTGCCCGAGTTCATGGTGCCGTCGTCCCTGCTGCGGCTCGACGCCTTCCCCCTCACCGCGAACGGGAAGGTGGACCGCAAGGCGCTGCCGCCGCCCGAGGCCGTCCTCACGCCGACCTCCTCCGCCGAGCTCATCGCTCCGCGCACGCCCACCGAGGAGCGGCTCGCCACGCTCTGGATGCAGATCCTCCGCGTCCCGCGTATCGGCGTCACCGACGACTTCTTCGCGCTGGGAGGACACTCCCTGCTCGCCACACAGCTCGTGTCGCGCATCCGCACGGCCTTCCAGGCGGAGCTCGCGCTGAGGGAGCTGTTCGAGGCGCCCACCATCGAGACCCTGGCCGCGCGGCTCGACGCGATGGCGCTCGCGGGCAAGGGCCCGGTGCGGCCGCCGCTGGTCCTGGTGCCCCGAGATGGCACCCCGCTGCCGCTGTCCTTCGCGCAGCAGCGCCTGTGGTTCCTGGACCGGTTCCAGCCCGACAGCCCGTTCTACAACGTGCCCTCCGCGCTCCCGCTCGACGGAGCGTTGAACCTGGACGCGCTGGAGAAGGGCATCCAGGCGCTCGTGCAACGACATGAAGCCCTGCGCACCAGCTTCCACGTGCAGCCGGACGGCGTGCCCTTCCAGCGCATCCACGAGCACGCGGAGCTGCGCCTGCCCATCGTGGACCTGAGCACGCTTCCGGAAGCGGAGCGCGAGGCCCGGGCGTTCGAGCTGGCCGCGGCCGAGGCCCAGAAGCCCTTCGACCTGGGACAGGCGCCCCTCATCCGCGCCTCCGTGCTGCGCCTGTCCGACGAGCGCCACGTGCTGCTCGTCACCCAGCACCACATCATCTCCGACGCGTGGTCCAACGGCGTCATCTCGCGTGAGATTGGCGTGCTCTATGACGCGTTCGCGCGCGGGCAGCCCTCTCCGCTGCCGCCGCTGACGTACCAGTACGCGGACTACGCCGTGTGGCAGCGAGGCTGGCTGCAGGGCGACGTGCTCGCGCGGCAGGTCGGGTGGTGGAGGACGCAGCTGGAGGGCGCTCCTCGGGTGCTGGAGCTGCCCACGGACAGGCCCCGGCCGCCCGTGCAGACGGCGAACGGCTCCACGCTCAACGTGCGCCTCGGACGCGAGCTCACCGCGCGGCTCCAGGCGATGTGCAAGCGCGAGGGCGTCACGCCGTTCATGGCGCTGCTGGCCTCCTTCCAGGTGCTGCTCGCCCGCTACTCCGGACAGGACGACATCGTCGTCGGCTCGCCCATCGCCAACCGGCACCAGTCCGAGGTGGAGGGCATCGTCGGGTTCTTCGTCAACACGCTCGCCCTGCGCGCCCGGCTCACGCCCGGCCTGAGCTTCCGCGAGCTGTTGAAGCAGGTGCGGGACACGACGCTGGGGGCCTATGCCCATCAGGACGTGCCCTTCGAGAAGCTGGTGGAGGAGCTGCGTCCCGAGCGCGACCTGAGCCGCTCACCGCTCTTCCAGGCCCTGCTCGCGCTCCAGACCTACGAGCGCACCGGCGGCGACGGCGGCGACTCCGACACGCTGGACGTGGACAGCGGCACCGCCAAGTTCGACGTGTCCCTGCTCCTGTTCGACTCCGGGAACGACATCGGAGGCATGCTCGAGTTCAACACGGACCTGTTCGACCGGAGCACGGCGGAGCGGATGCGGTCGCACTGGACGCGGCTGCTCGCGTCCGTCGTGGACGCCCCCGAGCAGTCCCTCTGGAGCGCCCCGCTGTTGGCCGAGGAGGAGCGCGGCCGGCTCCTGGTCGACTGGAACAGCACCGCGAAGGGGCCGCACACGGCCACGCCCATCCACGTGCCCGTGAGCGCGCGCGCCGGGCTCACGCCGGACGTCATCGCCGTCACCGACGGGACGAACGCGCTCACCTACGCGCAGCTCGAAGGCCGCGCCAACCAGCTCGCGCATCGGCTGCTCGCGTTGGGCGTCGAGGCGGGCGTGCCCGTGGGCATCTGCCTGGACAAGTCGTTGGACATGGCCGTCGCCGTGCTGGCGTCGCTCAAGGCCGGCGCGTCCTACCTCCCGTTGGACCCGAACTACCCCGCCGAGCGCCTGGCCTTCATGCTCGAGGACTCGGCGACGCCCGTCGTCCTGTCGCACTCCACGCTGCGCGCCTCGGTGCCCGCGTCGCGCGCGAGGCTCGTGTTGCTGGACGAGGAGGCCCAGGACCTGGCCACCCGGTCCACGCGTGCCCCCGAGGTCTTCGTCTCGCCCGAGTCCCCGGCGTACATCATCTACACGTCAGGCTCCACGGGCAGGCCCAAGGGCGTCGCGCTGCCGCACCGCGCGCTGAGCCACCTGTTGACGTGGCAGCTGAGCCAGTCGCCAGTGCCCTCGGCGACCACGCTCCAGTTCGCGTCGCTCAGCTTCGACGTCTCCTGCCAGGAGCTCTTCTCCACGTGGTGGGCCGGCGGCACGTTGGTGCTCCCCACGGGAGGACTGCGCCAGGACATCCCCGCCCTGCTCGACTTCATGCACCGGCAGGGGGTCGCGCGGCTCTTCCTCCCCTTCGTCGCGCTCCAGGCCATCTCGGACGCCGTCGCCCACGGCGCCACGCTGCCCGTCGCGCTGCGCGAGGTCGTCACGGCCGGTGAGCAGCTCCAGGTGACGCCCGCGCTGGTGGCGTTCTTCGAGCGGCTCCCGGGCTGCATCCTGGAGAACCAGTACGGCCCGTCGGAGACGCACGTCGTCTCGGCGTTCCGACTCCAAGGCCCTCCCGCGTCCTGGCCCCGGCTGCCGTCCATCGGCGGCCCGCTGCCGCACACGCAGCTCTACGTGCTGGACGCGCTCGGCCAGCCGACGCCCGTGGGCGTTCCCGGCGAGCTGTTCATCGGCGGCGCCCACCTCGCGTTGGGTTACGCGGGCCGTCCCGAGCTGACGGCGGAGAAGTTCGTCCCCCACCCGTTCAGCCCGACGCCGGGCGCGCGGCTCTATCGCACGGGCGACTCCGCGCGCTGGAAGGCGGACGGCACCGTCGAGTTCCTCGGTCGCCTGGATGGTCAGGTGAAGCTGCGCGGCTTCCGCGTGGAGCTGGGCGAGGTCGAGTCCGCGCTGCGCGCCATCCCGGGCATCCGCGATGCCTCCGCCACGGTCCGAGAGGACGTCCCCGGCCTCAAGCGCCTCGTGGGTTATCTGGTGCCCGCCGCCGAGTCGGCGCCGCCGGGCCTGGAAGCCTTGAGGGCCACGCTGCTCCAGCGCCTGCCCGAGTACATGGTGCCCTCGGCGTTCGTCACGCTGGAGGCGCTCCCGCTCACGCCGAGCGGCAAGGTGGCGCGGCGCCAGCTGCCCGCGCCGGACGTGAACGAGCAGGAGCGCGAGGCGCCGTTCGTCGCGCCCCGGACGCACCGGGAGGAGAAGCTCGCGGAGATCTTCTCCAACGTGCTGCACCTGCCGAGGGTGAGCATCACCGACAACTTCTTCGCGCTCGGTGGGCACTCGCTGCTGGCCACGCAGGTCATCTCGCGCGTGCGCTCGGCGTTCGAGCTGGAGCTGCCGTTGCGCGCGCTCTTCGAGGCGCCGACGGTGGCCTCCCTCGCCGCTCGCATCGAGGACGAGACACCCGGAGCCGGTCGGGCGCCGCCGCTCGTCGCCGTGCCGCGTGACGGCGCGGTCCCGCTGTCCTTCGCGCAGCTGCGCCTGTGGTTCATCGACCAGTTCCAGCCCGGCGGCGCCGCGTATCACATGCCGTCGTTCGTCCGACTGGAGGGCCCGCTCGACACGGCGGCGCTCCAGCGCGCGTTCGACGAGCTGGTGCGGCGTCATGAAGCGCTGCGCACCACGTTCTTCCAGCAGGATGACCAGCCCTTCCAGCGCATCGCGCCGCACGGCGAGCTGCCGCTGACGCGCGTGGACCTCCAGTCCCTGGAGCCCACGCGGGCCCACGAGGAGGTGAAGCGACTGCTCCTCGAGGAGCTCGCCCGTCCCTTCAACCTGTCCACCGGGCCGCTCATCCGCGCCCAGCTCCTGGCCCTTTCGCCCACCGAGCACGTGCTCGCGCTCAACATGCACCACATCGTCTCCGACGGTTGGTCCATGGGCGTACTCGTCCAGGAGGTCGCCGCCCTCTACGACGCGTTCGCGCACGGCAGGCCGTCACCGCTGCCGCCGCTCACGCTCCAGTACGCCGACTACGCCATCTGGCAGCGCGCCTGGCTCCAGGGCGACGTGCTGGAGGGACAGCTCTCCTACTGGCGCCGCCAGCTCTCCGGCGTCACGGCCCTGGACCTGCCCACGGACAAGTCTCGGCCGCTGGTCATGTCCTCGCGCGGTGGCAACGTCGGCGTCTTCCTGCCGGCCACCACGGCGAAGAAGCTCGCGGAGCTGTGCCAGCGCGAGGGCGCGACGCCCTTCATGGTGCTGCTCGCCGCGTGGCAGGTGCTGCTCTCGCGCTACTCGGGCCAGGACGACGTCACCGTCGGCTCTCCCATCGCGGGCCGTCAGCGCTCGGAGCTCGAAGGCCTCATCGGCTTCTTCGTCAACACGCTCGTCTTCCGCGCGCGCATCGATGGGCAGGCGTCGTTCCAGCACCTGCTCGAGCAGGTGAAGGAGTCCGCGCTCGGCGCCTACGCGCATCAGGACGTGCCGTTCGAGCGACTGGTGGAGGTGCTCCAGCCCGCCCGTGACTTGAGCCGCAGCCCGCTGTTCCAGGTCCTCTTCTCGCTCCAGAACACGCCGGCCTCGGCCATCCAGAAGCAGGAGCTGACGCTCAGCCCCGTCGACATCGACGACACCACGTCCAAGTTCGAGCTGAACCTCAACCTCGTGGAGCTGCCGGACGGGTATGCCGGTGCGCTCGGCTACAACTCCGACCTGTTCGAGCACGCCACCATCGAGCGGCTCGCGCGCCACTTCACCCAACTGGTCGAGTCCCTCGTCTCGCGCCCCGAGGCGCCCATCGCCGGCCATGCGCTGCTCACCGCGCAAGAGCAGCAGAAGGTCCTGGTCGACTGGAACGACACGCGTTGGGACATTCCCACGGAGCCCTTCGTCCACCGGCTCGTCGAACAGCAGGCACGGCTCACGCCCGAGGCCGTCGCGGTCCTCTCCGATGACGGAGCGCTCACGTACCGCCAGGTCGAGGCGCGCGCGAACCAGCTCGCGCGCCTGCTGGTCTCCCGTGGCGTGAAGCCGGGGGACTTCGTCGCCCTGCTCACGCACCGCACGCCCCAGCTCCCCGTCTCCCTGCTCGCCATCCTCAAGGCGGGCGCCGCGTACCTCCCGCTCTCGCCCGACTACCCGCGCGAGCGCCTGGCCTTCATGCTCCGCGACAGCGGCGCGCGGCTGGTGCTCACCCAGGAGTCCCTCCTCGGACTGCTGCCCGAAGGTGTCACGGCCGAGCGGCTGGACTCCGCGGCACACCGGGAGGCCCTCGCGCGCGAGTCCGCCGAGCCGCTCTCCGCGCGGCACGAGCCCGAGGCGCCGGCGTATGTCATCTACACGTCCGGCTCCACGGGTCAGCCCAAGGGCGTGCTCATTCCACACCGCGCCCTCGCCAACCACATGGCGTGGTTCCTCCGGGCCTTCCCGCTCACGGCCCAGGACAAGGTCCTCCTCAAGACGCCGTTGGCCTTCGACGCCTCGGTCTGGGAGTGCTGGGCGCCGCTGCTCGTCGGCGCGCCGCTGGTCCTCGCGCCCCAGGACGCCCACCGGGACGCCGCGCTGCTGCTCGACTCCGTCGTCCGGCACGGCATCACCGTCCTCCAGCTGGTCCCGTCGCTGCTGCGCTTCGCGCTGGATGAGCCCTCACTGTCGCGTGTCACGTCGCTGAAGTGGTTGTTCTGCGGAGGCGAGGCGCTTTCCACGTCGCTCGCCGCGACGGTCCGTGAGCGACTCGCGGGCACCCGGCTCGTCAACCTCTACGGCCCCACGGAAGTCACCATCGACTCGACGTCCACCGTCGTGGGCGAGTCCGTGGCCGGGGTCTCCATCCCCATCGGCCGACCGGTCGCCAACACGCGGGCCTACGTCCTGGACGGCGCGCTGCACCCCGTTCCCGTGGGTGTCCCGGGTGAGCTCTATCTGGGCGGCGCGCAGGTGGCGCTCGGGTACCTGGGCCGGCCCGCGCTCACCGCGGAGCGATTCATCCCCGACCCGTTCTCCTCCACACCCGGGGCGCGGCTCTATCGCACGGGTGACCGGGCGAGGTGGCTCGCGGTGGGACAGTTCGAGTACCTGGGCCGCACCGACTTCCAGGTGAAGCTGCGCGGCCTGCGCATCGAGCTGGGTGAAATCGAGACCGCGCTCCGCACACAACCGGGCATTCGCGACGCCGTCGTCCTGGTGCGCGAGGACGTGCCCGGCCAGCACCGGCTCGTCGCCTACGTCGTGTCAGGCCCGGTCGACACCGTGGCCCTGGTGGCCGCGCTGCGCGAGCACCTGCCCGAGTACATGCTGCCCACGGTCTTCGTGCCCCTGGAGGCCCTGCCGCTGACGCCCAACGGCAAGGTCGACCGGCAGGCCCTGCCCGTTCCAGAGCAGAGCACCGAGGACACACTCTTCGTCGCGCCGCGTGACGCACTCGAGACAGCCCTCGCCGGCATCTGGGCCGAGGTCCTCCAGCTCGACCGCGTCAGCGTCACCGCCAACTTCTTCTCCCTGGGTGGGCACTCGCTGCTGGCCACGCAGGTGGTCTCTCGCGTGCGCAGGACGCTCGACCTGGAGCTGCCGCTGCGCGCGCTCTTCGAGTCGCCCACCGTCGCCGCGCTCGCCGCCCGACTCGCGCAGACCTCGGGCACGTCCGCGGGCACCAAGACACCCGCGCTGGTGCCGGTGCCACGCTCGGGCGAGCTGCCGCTGTCCTTCGCGCAGCAGCGCCTGTGGCTCATCGACCAGTTGGAGCCCGGCAGCTCGACGTACAACATCCCGCTCGCGCTGCTCCTGCAGGGGCCGCTCGATGTGGCGGCGCTCCAGGGGGCCTTCACGGCGCTCGTCGAGCGGCACGAGTCCCTCCGCACCACGTTCGTGACGCACGAGGGCGCTCCGCGTCAGCACATCCACGCCTCCGCTCCGGTCCAGCTGGCCGTGGTGGACCTCCAGTCGCATCCCGAGGCGACCCGGCTCGACGAGGCGCACCGGCGGGTGAGCGAGGAGGCCTCGCGCCCGTTCGACCTGGAGCGCGGCCCGGTGCTGCGCGTGCTCCTGCTGAAGCTGGAGGCCGAGCGGCACGTGCTCGTGGGGACGGTGCACCACATCGCGTCGGACGGCTGGTCCATGGGCGTGCTGCTCCGCGAGCTGGCGGAGCTCTACTCCGCGAAGCTCAACGGACGGGCCTCCCAGTTGGAGCCCCTGCCCATCCAGTACGCGGACTTCGCCGCGTGGCAGCGCGCATGGCTGCGTGACGAGGCGTTGGAGCGGCAGCTCTCGTATTGGAGGCAGCAGCTCGCGGACGCTCCGCCGTTCCTGGAGCTGCCCACGGACAAGCCGCGGCCTCCCGTCCAGACGAGCCGGGGGGCCACGGTCCCCGTGCGGCTGCCTCGCTCCGTGGCGGAGCGGCTCGCGGCCTTCTGCCAGCAAGAGGGCATCACGCCGTTCATGGCGCTGCTCGCCGTGTGGCAGGTGGTGCTGTCTCGCTACTCGGGACAGGACGACATCGCCGTGGGCTCGCCCATCGCGGGTCGCACGCGCGCGGAGACGGAGGGCCTCATCGGCTTCTTCGTCAACACGCTGGTCCTGCGCACGCAGGTCCCCGCGTCGCTGCGCTTCCGGGAGCTGCTCGCGCGGGTGAAGCGCACCACGCTGTCCGCCTATGAGCACCAGGATGTGCCCTTCGAGAAGCTTGTCGAGGAGCTCAATCCCCACCGCACGCTCAGCCACTCGCCGCTGTTCCAGGTGATGCTCGTCCTGCAGAACGCGCCGACGACGAGCATGGAGGTGCGTGGAAGCACGGAGGTCAAGACACCCTTGCGCCTGGAGGCGTTCGACTCGGGCGCCCCGAGCGCGAAGTTCGACCTCACCCTGACGCTGGGCGAGGGACTCGAAGGCGGACTGGGCTACCGCACGGACCTGTTCGAGGAGGCCACCATCGTCCGGATGGTGGAGCACTTCGGAACGTTGCTCGAGGCCGCGCTCGGCTCACCAGATTCACGGCTGAGCGAGCTGGAGATGCTGTCCGCCGAGGAGCGCCGCCGCGTGCTCGTCGACTGGAACTCGACGCGCCGTGAGCTTCCTTGGAAGGGCGCCTTCCATGAGCTCTTCG